>DASUFD010000153.1:0-21373 GCA_036274735.1 Burkholderiales bacterium | reverse complement strand
ACGCCGATGCCGATCAGGCGCGCCGGGATGCGGCGCAGCACCGGGAACCACTGCAGGAGCTTGAGCGCGAGCGGTGCGTGCAGCTCCTCGCGCGAGCCGAGCACCGTGCGGATGATGCGGTTCTGGATCGCGAGCTGAGCGCGTTGCGTTACGCGCGTAGGCCACTCGCGGCGCCTTTGCACGGCGGCGAGGTCGGCGTCGGAGACGTTGCCGAATAGCAAGGGCCGTGCGAGGCGGTTGGCGGCGGCGACCGCGTCCTGGATGGCGAGGTTGATGCCGACGCCGCCGATCGGCGACATGGCGTGCGCGGCATCGCCGATGCAAAGGAGTCCCGGGCGGTGCCAGCGGCGCAGGCGATCGACGGCGACGGTGAGGAGCTTTACGTCGTCCCAGCCGCGCAGCGTCTCGACTCGGTCGGCGAGGAAGGGCGAGAGCGCGACGAGCGAGGCGCGCAGCGTTGCTATCCCCTGTTGTTTTAGCTGTTCGAAGGAGCCCTTGGCGATCACGTAGGCGCACTGCCAGTAGTCGCCGCGGTTGAGCATGATGAAGATGCGGCCGGCCTCGGCGTGGCCGAAGGTGGCTACCGGATCATCGGCGCGACGCGGCAGGCGCATCCAGAGGACGTCCATCGGCGCGCCGAGCGCGTCGCCTTGCAGGCCCGCGAGGCCGCGCAGGGTGGAGTGGCGGCCGTCGGCGGCGACGACGAGGTCGGCGCGCACCGCGAGCGGGCCCTCGGGCGTGGCTGCGCGCAGGCCCGCGATGCGGCCGCCCTCCTCGATCAGGCCGACCGCCTCGGCCTGCATGCGCAGATCGAAGCCCCGGTAGCGCCGGCCGTGCCGGGCGAGGAAGTCGAGGAAATCCCACTGCGGCATGAAGGCGAGGAACTTGCAGCGCGAGGGCAGGTGGCGGAAGTCCGCGAGCACGAAGCGCTCCTCGCCGACCTGGGCGGCGAGCTCGCGCACCTCATCGTGCGGACGCGCGAGGAACGCCGGCAGCAGGTCGAGCTCGGCGATCACGTCGAGGGTCGACGGATGGATGGTGTCGCCGCGGAAGTCGCGCAGGAAGTCCGCGTGCTTCTCCAGCACGGCGACGGAAAGGCCGGCGCGCGCGAGGAGGAAGCCGAGCATCATGCCGGCCGGCCCGCCGCCGGCGATGCCGCAGGCGACGCGAAGCTCCGTGGCCATGCGGTATGCTAGCTCCGACATGGAACGCCGCGATTTCGTCAAGCTCTGCGCCGCCTCGGCGGCGGCGCTCGCCGCGCCGGCCGTGCAGGCGAACGCGCGGCCGCGCTTCTATGCAAAAGCGCGCCTGGTGGACGAGCACGGCGCGCCGCTGCGCGCGGCCGCAATCCCGGTGGAGCGCAACCTCCTCTTCAACTATCCGTACGCGTCAACGCCCTGCTTCCTGCTCAACCTCGGCCGCCCGGTGCCGGCGTCGGTGCGCCTGAAGACCGCGGACGAAACGCCCTACGAATGGTCGGGCGGCGTGGGCGCGCAGCGCTCCATCGTCGCCTACTCGGCGATCTGCGCGCACAAGCTCACCTATCCGACGCGCGACATCAGCTTCATCAGCTACCGCGCCGAGAAGACGCCCGGCAACCGCTTCGCCTCGGTGATCCACTGCTGCTCCGAGCACAGCCAGTACGACCCGGCCGAGGGCGCGCGCGTCGTCGCCGGGCCGGCGCCCCAGCCGCTGGCGGCGATTCTTCTCGAGCACGACTCGAAGAGCGATGAAATCGCTGCGGTCGGCACGCTCGGCGGCGAGATGTTCGACGAGTTCTTCCGCAAGTACGAGTTCCGCCTGCAGATGGAGCAAGGCGCGCGCGCGCACACGGCGGTGGCCGGCACCTGCGTGGTGCACTCGCTCGAGAACTACTGCCGCCAGCAAGTGAAGTGCTAGCGTGGCTCGAGGGCGCGGACCCCTTTCCGCCGGTCGAGCGGGCGCTCAAGGAGCCGAACGGCCTGCTCGCCGCGGGCGGCGACCTGACGCTGCCGCGGCTCCTGGAAGCCTATCGCCACGGCATCTTTCCCTGGTACTCGAGCCCCGAGCCCGTGCTCTGGTGGTCGCCCGATCCGCGCATGGTCCTGCGCTGCGACGAGCTCAGGATCTCGCGCTCGCTCGCGAAGAGCGTGCGCAACAAGGGCTACGAGGTGCGCGTCGACACCGCGTTCGCCTCGGTGCTGAGCGGGTGCGCCGACCGGCCCGAAGGCACCTGGCTCGGGCGCGCGATGCGCGCCGCCTACCTCGCGCTGCACCATGCCGGCTACGCCCATTCGTTCGAGACCTGGCGCGGGGATGATCTCGTCGGCGGCCTCTACGGGGTAGCGCTCGGCCGCATGTTCTTCGGAGAATCGATGTTCTCCCGCGCCACCGACGCCTCGAAAGTGGCGCTGGTGAACCTGGTCGCGGCGCTGAAGGCGCGCGGCTTCCCGCTCATCGATTGCCAGATGCGCACGGAGCTCCTCGCCACCCTCGGCGCGCGGGAAATCCCGCGGCGCGCGTTTTTGCAGGAGTTGGAGCGCTTGGTAAACTACCCGCAGAAGCCTGGATCCTGGAATGTCGCGACTTAACGACCTGCCGCACGCGGTACTGCAGTTCTACGTGACGGCGCCCTACCCGTGCAGCTACCTGCCCGATCGCATGGCGCGCTCGCAGGTCGCGACGCCGAGCCACCTCATCAACACCGAGCTCTACGGCGACCTCGTCAAGGCCGGCTTCCGCCGTAGCGGCATCTTCACCTACCGGCCGCATTGCGACGCCTGCCGCGCCTGCGTGCCGGTGCGCATTCCCGTGCACGAGTTCGTGCCGAACCGCTCGCAGCGCCGGGCCTGGAAGCAGCATGCCGGGCTCACGGCGCTCGCGCAGCCCCTCAAGTTCCGCCTCGAGCACTACGCGCTCTACCTGCGCTACCAGTCGCAGCGCCATTCCGGCGGCGGCATGGACAACGACAGCCGCGACCAGTACTCGCACTTCCTGCTGCAGAGCCGCGTCGATACGCGGCTGGTGGAGTTTCGCGAGGCGGGTCAGCTCGTCATGGTGTCGATCGTCGACTACCTGCCCGACGGCCTCTCGTCGGTCTACACGTTCTACGAGCCCGAGCGGCGCGCCGCGAGCTTCGGCACCTACAACGTGCTCTGGCAGGTCGAGCAGTGCCGCCAGCTCGGCCTGCCCTACCTCTACCTCGGCTACTGGATCCGCGAGAGCCCGAAGATGGCCTACAAGTCGAAGTTCGAGCCGATCGAGGGCTTCAGCGGCGGAGCGTGGCGGCGCCTCGGCCGGCGCACGGACGGGCGCGCTTGAGCCTGTACCGGCTTGCGCGTCCCTTCCTCTTCTCCCTAGATCCCGAAAACGCCCACGAAGTCGCGCTGCGGGCGGCCGGGCTCGCCGCGCTTTTCTCTCCCAGGGTTCCCTCGTGTGAAACCGTCGCGATGGGGCTGCGCTTTCCGAACCCGGTCGGCCTCGCCGCCGGCCTGGACAAGAACGCGGCCTACATCGACGCGCTCGCGGGGCTCGGCTTCGGCTTCATCGAGGTGGGCACCGTCACGCCCCAGCCGCAGCCCGGCAATCCGCCGCCGCGCCTCTTCCGCCTGCGCGAGCGCGAGGCGCTCATCAACCGCTTCGGCTTCAACAGCCTCGGCCTCGCCGCGTTCCTCGCCAATGTGCGGCGAGCGCGCTGGAAGGGAATCCTCGGCATCAACATCGGCAAGAACGCGCTCACGCCGCCCGAGCGCGCGATCGACGACTACGAGACGGCGCTGCGCGCGGTCTACCCGCACGCGTCCTACGTCACCGTGAACATCTCGTCGCCGAACACCAAGGGGCTGCGCACGCTGCAGGAGGCGCGCCAGCTCGACGAGCTCCTCGGCCGCCTTTGCGCGCTGCGCGAAAAGCTCGCCGTGGAGCATTCGCTGAAGAAGCCCCTGGTGCTCAAGGTCGCACCGGATCTCTCGGAGACCGAGATCGAGGCGATCGCCGAGGCCCTCGTGCGGCACGGCATCGACGGCCTGATCGCCACCAACACCTCGGTTTCGCGCGAGGGCGTGCACGGACTGCCCCATGCCTCGGAAGCCGGCGGCCTCTCCGGCGCGCCGATCCGCGAGCGCGCGACGCGCGTGCTCGCGCAGTTCGCCCGCCTGCTCGAGCGCCGGGTCGCGCTGATCGGCTGCGGCGGCATCCTGTCGCGCGAAGATGCGCGCGAGAAGATCGCCGCCGGCGCGACGCTGGTGCAGCTCTACACCGGGCTCGTCTATCGCGGCCCCGACCTCGTCTCCGAGTGCGTATCGGCGTTCCGCGCGAAGTAAAGGACGGCGAGTTCCGCGTCGCGCTCACGCCGGCGGGCGTGGCATCGCTGCGCAATGTCGTCGTCGAGAAAGGCGCCGGCGCGGGCGCCGGCTTCAGCGACGAGGAATACCTGCAGGCCGGCGCGCGCCTCGGCGAGCCGTGGGAATGCGAGCTGGTGGTGAAGGTGAAGGAGCTGCAGGCGGGCGAGCTCGGCCGGCCGCGCCCCGGACAGACGCTCTTCGGCTTCCAGCACTTCGGCCCCCATCCCGAGGTGCTCGACGCGGCGCTCGCCTCCGGCGCTACTTTCGTCGCCTACGAGACGGTGGGCGAGGCCGGCGGCCGGCTGCCGATCCTCGCGCCGATGTCGGCGATCGCCGGGCGGCTCGCGGTGCAGGCGGGCGCGTGGTGCCTGCAGAAGCAGAACGGCGGCAGCGGCGTGCTGCTTCCCGGGCTCGACGGCGTGGCGCCGGGCAAGGTGGCGATCCTCGGCGCGGGCAACGTCGGCGGCAACGCGCTCGCCGTGGCGCACGGCATCGGCGCTGAAGTAACGGTATTCGCGAAGTCGGAAAAAAGATTCGCAGACCTGAAGAGGCGCTACCCCAACGCCACCTATCAGACCGGCCTGGATCGCGAGCGCATCGTCGACGCCGACCTGATAATTGCCGGCGTGCTCACGCCCGGCCAGATGTCGCCGAAGCTCATCGACCGCGCCCTGCTCGCGCGCATGCGGCGCGGCTCGGCGCTGGTCGACGTCGGCATCGATCAGGGCGGCATCGCCGAGACCTCGCGGCCGACCTCGCACAGCCGGCCGATCTACGTCGAGGAAGGCGTGGTGCACTACTGCGTGCCGAACCTGCCGGCGGCATGCGCGCGCACGGCGAGCCTCGCGCTCGAACGGGCGGTGCTTCCCTATGTACGTCTTCTTTCCCAGAACACCCTTAGCGAAGATCTTGCGACCGGCGTGCAGGTGCGCGCCGGGAAGGTGGTGCACGCGAAGCTCGCTCGAGATACGGGACGATGAAGCGCAAGAGCGTCGTCGTCATCGACGAGGCGCGCTGCATCGGCTGCGCGCGCTGCCTCGACGCCTGCCCGGTCGATGCAATCGTCGGCGCGCAGGGGCTGATGCACACGGTGGTCGAGCCCTGGTGCATCGGCTGCGACCTGTGCCTGCCCGCGTGTCCGGTCGACTGCATCGACGTCGCCGCGCCGCGCGCGACCTGGAGCGACGCCGAGCGCCGCGCCGCCGGCGCGCGGGGGAAGGCGCGGGCGCGGCGTCTCTCCCTGCAGAAAATCGTTTCCCGGAGCCCCGGTGAGCGCAAGGCGATCCTGGAAAAGGTCCTCGGGGGAAAATCGCGGTGAACCCGCAGAAGCGCCGCGCCATCTTCGAGCGCTTTCGCGCCGCGAATCCGCATCCGACCACCGAGCTTCGCTACGGCACGCCGTTCGAGCTGCTGGTGGCGGTGGTGCTCTCGGCGCAGGCTACCGACAAGTCGGTGAACGTCGCCACCGAGAAGCTTTTCCCGGTCACGCCGCAGAAGATCGTCGAGCTCGGCGTGCGCGGGCTCGAGCCCTACATCAAGTCGATCGGCCTCTACCCCACCAAGGCGAAGAACCTGGTGGCGCTCGCCCGGATGATCGTCGAGCAGCACTGCGGTGCGGTGCCGCAGAACCGCGAGGCGCTCGAGCGCCTCCCCGGGGTCGGGCGCAAGACCGCCAACGTGGTGCTGAACACCGCGTTCGGCCAGCCGACGGTGGCGGTCGACACGCACATCTTCCGCGTCGCGAATCGCACGGGTCTTGCTCCGGGCAAGGACGTGCTGGAGGTGGAGCGCAAGCTCGTCAAGTTCACGCCGCCCGAGTTCCTCAAGGACGCGCACCACTGGCTGATCCTGCACGGCCGCTACGTGTGCGTGGCGCGCAAGCCGCGCTGCCCGCACTGCCTCATCCGCGACCTGTGCGAGTACCGGCAGAAGACGAAGGAAGCCGATGTTTGACCCCTCGCGCGAGCAGGTGCGCGACACCTTCTTCGAGACCTGGCGCAAGTACCGCGCCGGGGAGCCGCTCGCCGGCATCGAGGCGCTGGCGATCGACGCGGTCCTTGCGCATCCGGAATACCACGACCTGCTGTCGCAGCCCGAGCGCTACCGCGCGAAGGACTACAGCGACGAGTCGAACCCCTTCCTGCACATGAGCCTGCACCTCGCGCTCGAGGAGCAGCTCTCGATCGACCAGCCGCCGGGCATCGCGGCGCGCTTCGCGCGGCTCGCCGCGCGCTTCGGCGACCGGCATGCGGCGATGCACGAGGCGATCGAGTGCCTCGCCGAGACGCTCTGGCGCGCGCAGCGCGACAGTGCGCCGCCCGATGGCGCGGCGTACCTCGAGTGCCTGGATCGAAGGGCACGCGCCTAACGGACTAGGGGCGCCGGTCGGGGGTAAACATCCGCGCCGGCATCATGGGGAAACCTTCTATCGGAGATCCCCATGCGCTCGCTGCTGGTCGTCCTCGGAATCCTGCTCGCCGCGCCGGCGTGGTCGGCCGACATCGCGGTCGACACGGTTCTGCTCGTGGCGAAGCGCAACCTGCGCGACAAGCTCTACGGCTCGACCATCCTCGTCGCCAAGCCGATCGGCGGCGATCGCCACGTCGGCTTCATCGTCAACAAGCCCACGCACCTCACGCTCGGCAAGCTCTTCCCGAGCGACGGCCCGTCGCAGAAGATCGTCGACCCGGTGTACCTCGGCGGACCGGCGAGCTCGAGCGTCATCTTCGCGCTGGTGAGCGCGAACGAAGCGCCCGAGGGGCGGCTGCTGCAGCTCTCGCCCGACCTCTACCTCGCCTACGAGACCAAGGAAGTCGACCGCATCATCCAGGCGAAGCCGCAGCACGCGCGCTTCCTCGCGGGGCTGGTGATCTGGCGGCAGGGCGAGCTCGCGCAGGAGCTGCGCCGCGGGCTCTGGTACGTGCTCGACGCGAAGCCCGAGGTCGTGCTGCGCAAGAAGACCGACGGGCTGTGGGAAGACCTGGTCGAGCGCGCGGAGCGGAAAGAAAACACCATCTAACCCCCCGGTCGCGCTGCGCGCTCCCGACCCCCTTAACAGGGGGTCAAGTGCGGCTCACCCCCTGTCAAGGGGGTCGCGGAGCCGAAGGCGTAGCGGGGGGTTTTAGCGCTGGTTATGCAGCGGACTCGGCTGGCTCGAGAACCAGGCCGCGACATCCTCGATATCCTGCTCGCTCAGCGTAGAAGCGAAGCCCTTCATGATCGGGTTCTCGCGCTTGCCGGTCTTGTAATCGTGGAGCGCCTGCATCAGGTAATCGGGATACTGGCCGGCGAGGATCGGCTGGTCGGGCGCCGAGGGCTTGTTGCCCTGCGCGCCGTGGCAGGCCGCGCACACCTGAGCCGCCTTCTCCTTGCCGCGCTCGGCGTTGCCGCCGGCCTGCGCACTTGCGGCGACAAAGAGCGCTAATGCACCGATGACGAATGTCTTCATTTCGCCGGCGCTCCGTAGTATTCGGCGAGCTTCTGCATCTGCTCCTCGGAAAGCGTCGCGGCGATGCCGCGCATCGAGGGATGCGAGCGCTGGCCCGCCTTGTACGCCTTCAGCGCGGCGACGATGTAGCCCGGCTGCTGTCCGGCGATCTTCGGCACGTGATAGACGTGCGGGAAGGCGGTCTTGTAGCCGGGGATGCCGTGGCAGCCGATGCACTGCGCGTGGAAGTTCTGGAAATCCGGGCCCTTCGCGCTCGCGCCCGCGGCCTGCGCGAGCGCGCCCTGCGCAGCGAAGAGAAGCCCAGCGGAAAGCAACGCGGCGGTGACGAGACGGGGCATCGAGGTCTTGTTGTGTCGGAGAAGTGCGCGGCATTCTAGCGGAAAGCGGCTGCTAGAATCCAATTTTCCCCTGCTAGAAGAGCGAAATGCGCTTCACCGGCTCGGCCTCCTACGTCTCGACCGAGGACCTCACGCTCGCCGTCAACGCGGCGATCACCCTGCAACGCCCGCTCCTCGTCAAGGGCGAGCCGGGCACCGGCAAGACCATGCTGGCGGTCGAGGTGGCGCGCTCGCTCGGCGTGCCGCTCCTCGAGTGGCACATCAAGTCAACCACCAAGGCGCAGCAGGGCCTGTACGAGTACGACGCGGTGAGCCGCCTGCGCGACTCGCAGCTCGGCGACGAGCGCGTGCACGACATCCACAACTACATCGTCAAGGGCATGCTCTGGCAGGCCTTCGGCGCCGAGAAGCCGGTGGTGCTGCTGATCGACGAGATCGACAAGGCCGACATCGAGTTCCCGAACGACCTGCTGCGCGAGCTCGACCGGATGGAGTTCTACGTCTACGAGACGCGCGAGCTGGTGAAGGCGAGGCACCGGCCGATCGTCTTCATCACCTCGAACAACGAGAAGGAGCTGCCCGACGCGTTCCTGCGCCGCTGCTTCTTCCACTACATCCGCTTCCCCGACAAGGAGACGATGGAGAGAATCGTGCACGTGCACTTCCCGACCCTCAAGCGCTCGCTCCTGCGCGAGGCGATGGAAGTGTTCTTCGAGGTGCGCGAGGTGCCGGGGCTGAAGAAGAAGCCCTCCACCTCGGAGCTCCTCGACTGGCTGAAGCTGCTCCTCGCCGAGGACATCCCGCCCGAAGCGCTGCGCTCGAAGGACCGCAAGACCATCATCCCGCCGCTCCACGGCGCACTGCTCAAGAACGAGCAGGACGTGCACCTCTTCGAGCGCCTCGTCTTCATGACGCGCGCCAAAGGCGCCTAGAAAAGGGGTCAGAGCAATTTTCCCGAAATGAAACTCGAGCTTTATTTCGCGCCGGGCGCCTGCTCCTTTGTTCCCCACGTCGGCCTGGAAGCGGCTCAGGCCGAGTTCGAGCCGAAGCTCATCAAGCTGCACAAGGGCGAGCACCGGACGCCCGCGTACCTCGCCATGAACCCGAACGGCCAGGTGCCGGTGCTGATGATCGACGGAAAGGCGCTCACGCAGATCGTCGCGATCTGCGACTTCCTCGACCGCCGCTTCCCCGACGCCGGGCTGCTGCCTAAGGACAGCTGGGAGAGAAGCCAGGCTCTGTCGCAGCTCGCCTGGATGAACAGCACGCCGCACACCACGGCGACGCGCTTCTTCTTTCCCGAGCGCTATGCCGAGAGCGACACCGCGCGCGCCGAAGTGAAGAAGCGCGCCACCGAAGACTTCCGCGGCTACCTCGAGCGGATCCAGAACACGCTCGACCAGAAGTCCTTCTGGTTCCGAGACGCCTACCTCTTCACCCTGCTGCGCTGGGGCGGCTTCGCCGGCATCGACACGAAATCGTCGCTGCCCGCGTACTACGCCTACGCGCAGAAGCTCCTCGAAAAGCCGCCGGTCGCCGCCGCAGTTGCGCGTGAGCGCATCTCGCTCGACACCTACAAAGCCTAGTCCTCTTCTTCGCGATCCTTAAGGCTCTTAAGGAAAGAGCGTCGGCGTCGCTTACAGCCGATCTGCTCGATGCCGCCTCGGCAGAGGAATATCAGTCGATTAGCGCGGTGGCGTATTTCGTGCTCGAAAACGCGCGGAGGCGATTCTTAAGGAGGACAAGATGAAAGACCGCGCACCTCGCGTTCGTTGCTGCGCTGCGCTCGGCACCCTGATCCTCGGCATGGCTGCCGCTGCTTCGGCATACGCAGCCGGTGCAGGAGTAGAGGTGCATCTCGGCAACGATGTTTACGTCGAGCCCGATGAAAGCCTCTCCAACATCGCTGAGGAAATAAGCTCCGGAGCCACGTTCGCGACCTTGGACAACAACTCGGCAGACCTCGCGACCGGCTCCCTCAAGGCCTTCGCCGACTCCAACGACACCACTTTCGAAATGCTCGGGCTTGCCGGCTTCGCGGATCGGATGACCTCGAAAGGCGGACCGATGAGCCTCGCTGTAACGATCACCGGGAGCCTGCTCAGGAACTCCTCCTTCAGCACCAACGAGAGCTTCGCCCGTGCCACCTTGAATATCGCGCTCTCGGGGTCTTCGCCAGCCGTGACGGACTACCTTCCCGGCGGCGGGCTGAGCACAGACCTGAGGGAGCTCTATCCGATTACCAATCTCGGCTTCATCTTCGACGACGCACGCGGCTGCGACACCTTCCGGCCCGACGTCACCAGGGTTGGCGCCGCCACCTGCACTTTCACGCTCTTCGACATCCCTGATGCTCCTGCCGGCGACTATGTCGATTTCCTGCTGGTGCTGGGCGCCGACGCCCAGCTCGGAACCGTCGATCTTTCCCACTCGCTGACGCTCACGTACAGCGGCGCTGACTTCACGTCGGACTCCGGTGTGTTTCTCTCGCAGGCGACGGTCCCCACCGTTCCCGAGCCCGCGACGCCGGCGCTGCTCGCGATCGGGCTGTTTGGGCTCGCCCGCAGCCTTTCGAAACACGAGGTGCCGCGAGCGCGCGCGCGGGCGTAACCTCTCGCCCGAGGAGGATCGGCCAGGCGCACGTCGCGGCTACCCCGCTTGGGCCGCGCGGCAAGCCGCTGCCGGAAGACGTCTGAGACTTCGCGACAAGAAGGCGATCGTGATCGGCGCCGGCCAGGGGCCGGGCGAGGGGCTTGGCAACGGCCGCGCCACCTGCCTGCGCTTCGCACAGGAAGGCGCGAGCGTGATGGCGGTCGACCGCGACCTCGCCTCCGCGGAAGAGACCGTCGCCCTGCTCGAGAACCGCGGCCGGCACTTCGCTTTCAAGGCGGACGTCACCCGCACCGACACGCTGCGCGCCATGGCGGAGGAGGCGAAAAAGCGCTGGGGCCGCATCGATATCCTGCACTACAACGTCGGCGTGAGTCTTGGCGGCGGTGATGCGCGGCTCGACGAGCTCACCGAGGATGCTTTCGACCGAATCGTGGCGATCAACCTGCGCGGTGCGGTCATGGCTTGCAAGCAAGTCGTGCCGATCATGCGCGCGCAGAAATCGGGGGTGATCCTCCTGATCTCGTCTCTCGCGGTGAAGGAGAACTATCCATACGTGGCGTACAAGGCCACCAAGGCGGCGATGATCGCCTTCACCGAGCAGCTCGCGATCCAGAACGCGGAGCACGGCGTGCGCGCCAACGTCATCCTGCCCGGCCTCATGGACACTCCCATGGCGGTCGACACCCGCGCCCGGGTGAGCGGCAAGCCGCGCGCCGAAGTTGCCGCCTTGCGCGACGCCAAGGTGCCGCTCCGGCGCAAGATGGGAACGGCCTGGGACGTGGCGAACGCGGCGCTCTTCCTCGCCTCCGACGAGGCGAGCTTCATCACCGGCGTCTCGTTGCTGGTGGACGGCGGCGGCGCGCTGAACGTCGGCTAGTTCTCCGGGACGTACTCCACCACGCCGCCGATCGAGGAGAGATCCTCGTTGCGGCCGCGCAGCTCGACGACGTTCAGGTCCGGGTCGCGCACGAAGACCGAGACGTGCCCGTCCCGGCCGAACGCCACCGGCCCCTGCGTGATGCGGACGTTGTTCGCGCGCAGCGCCTCGATCGTCGCCTTGATGGAAGACACGCGCAGCGCGAGGTGCGTATAGCCGGCGTACTTCTCCGGCACGTCCATCAAAATGTTCTTCCCGCCCACGTCGGCGTTGGCGTTGTAGACGAGGTTCAACTCGACGTCGTGCTCGTTCTTTACCACGGCGACGGCGTCGTTCGTCGCTTTCGCGTGCAGCTTGAATCCGAGGAGCTCGTAAAACTTCAGAGCCCGCTCCAGGTCGCGCACGCGCACGCCAATATGGTCGACACGCGCGATCTCGATCACTTGGTAAACGCCGAGGTGACCAGCACGCTCGGCAGCCAGGTGGCGAGCGACGGGATGAACACCACGGCGAGCAGCACCAGCGCGTCGGTGAGGAAGAATGGGATCGAGCCTTTCACCACCTCGGCGACCGGGATCTTCGACACGCCGCTCACCGCGAAGAGGTTGAGGCCGACCGGCGGCGTCACCAGGCTCATCTCCACGGTGAGCGTCAGCATGATCGCGAGGTGAAGCAGGTTGATGTTCATCGCTTCGGCCACCGGATAAACGACCGGCACGGTGAGCAGGATCATCGCCACGCCGTCGACGAAGCAGCCGAGCACCATCTCCATGGCGATGAAGGCGAAGATGAAGCCGGTGGTCGACAGGCCCCACGAGCTCACGGTCTTGGTGATGGTCTGCGGCCAATAGAGGTTGGCCGCGAGGAACTGGAAGACCCCGACGCAGCCCACCAGGAAGAGGATCACCGCGGTGAGGTTGAGCGAGCGGTAAAGGACCGGCAGAAGGTCGCGCAGGAACGCGCCGCGCCGCGTGATCAGACCGTAGACGAGCGCATAGCCGCACGCCGCCGCGGCCGCCTCGGTCGGCGTGAAGAGCCCGCCGTAGAGCCCGCCGAGGATCACCACCGGCATGCCGAAGGCCGGAGCCGCGGCGAGCGTCGCCGGCCAGAGCTTGCTTGCGTCGAAGGTGCCGCGCGCGAGCTTGTAGCGATGCGCGAGCCAGACGATGGCCGCCACGTTGGCGAGCGCGAGCAGGAGGCCCGGGATCACCCCGGCGAAGAAGAGATCCACCACCGAGGTCTCGGTGACGATGCCGAACAGGATGAGCGGGATGCTCGGCGGGATCAGGATGGCGATGCCGCCGCTCGTCGCGACGAGTCCGCCGGCGATCCAGGGCGGGTAGCCGCGCTTCAGCATCTCCGGGATCGCGATCACGCTCATCGCCGCGGCCATCGCGACGCTCGAGCCGGAGATCGCCGCGAAGAGCACGCAGGCGAGGATGGTGGCGATGCCGAAGCCGCCCGGCAGCCAGCCCACCAGCGCGTCGGCGAAGCGAAAGAGCAGCGCGACCAGGCCGGTGCGCTCCATCAGGAAGCCGGCGAAGATGAAGAGCGGGATCGCCATCAGGCTGTACTTCGAGAGGAAGCTGAAGAACGCGCGGAACACCACGTTCGGGTCGAGCAGCGGATCGAAGAAGACGTAGGCGAGCGCGCTGCCCGAGAGCGCGATGCCGATCGGCACCCCGAGGACGAGCAGCACCAGCACCAGGATGGCGACGATGCCCATTCAGTCCACCAGGTCGTGCGCCTGGAACGGCTCGTGCAGCACTGTCCGGCCGCGCAGCTTCTGGATGCCGCGCCAGCACTGGAAGAAGAGCGACACCGTCATGAAGACGAAGCCGATCAGCATCGTCCAGAGGAAGGGCGTGAGCGGGAATTCCAGGCTCTCGGTGCGGGGCTCGTACTGCTGGCTGTCGAGCACCTCCTCGAGGCCCCACCAGCAGACGCCCACCATGAAGAGGAAGGCGAAGATGACCGCCAGCACCTCGATGTACTCCACGACGCGCGCCACCCGCGGCCCGAGATTGCGCGCGGCGTGCAGGAACACGTCGACGTGCAGGTGCGCGCCGCGGCGCTGCGAGATGCCGAAGTAAAGCGCGACCGCGCTCAGGATGAAGTAGGTGACGGCGTCCTGCTGCCAGTGGAAGGAGACGCCGACCACATAGCGGCGAAACACCTCGAGCAGCGCGAGCAGGGTGCACGCGAGCATGATGAGCGCCGCGACGGGCGCCAGGATCTTCTCCTGGAACGCCCGCCACAGCGCGTAGGCCTTCTCCACCCCCTCCTCTTCGGCCCTACCCTGGCTTACTTGATCTTGATGACCGAGGCGTACTTGGAGCAGTCGGTTTTCTCGATCGGCGACGATCCCGGCGGATTCGCCTTGTTGAGCGCGCGCGACTCCTGGGCGAACTGGTCCACCATGCCCTGCGCGTCGGCCGGCAGCTTCGACTTGACGAAGCGCTGCGAGGCGTCGCCCACGGCATCGACCAGCGCGTCGACCTCCGCCGGCGTCATCCAGTACACGCCGGGCTTGGACGGATCCTTGGTACCGTACTTCTCGTAGGTCATGCGGTCAACGCACCAGTTGAGCTCCTTCTCGCGCGCGATCGTCTGGTGCACGAGCTTCTCGATCACCTCCTGCGTCGGCTTCGGCACCCGGTTCCACCAGCGCTCGCTCGCGGAAATCATGTAGTAGTCGCCGGTGAACGCGCCGGCACCGCCGGTCGTGTAATAGGGCGCCTGGTCCTTGACCGAGAGCCAGCCGCCGATGCTGGTCATCAGGCCGTCGATCACCCCGGACTGCAGCGCGCTCGGCACCTCGCCGAAGGCCATCACCACCGGCGAAGCTCGCCACGAAGCGAGCGAGGCGTTCTCGACCGGGCCCATGCTGCGCATCTTGCGGCCGGCGAAGTCCTCGGGCTTGACGTAGCGCTTGTGCCCGCCCACGCCCATGCCGAAGCTCATGTGCGCCGCGCCGAACACCTTGATGTGCTGGTTCTTCGCCAAGCGCTCTACCAGCTGCTGGTAGGTCTTGGTCTGCTCGAGCTTGTCGACGGCGCCGACGGTCGTCAGGTTGCCCGGGCCGACCACGGCCATCATGCGCGGCTCGACGGGTGCCGCCTTGCCCATCTGCATCCAGAACATCTCCAAGTTGCCTTGGCGCATCGCTTCGAACGCCTCGGGCGTCGTGTAGAGGGCGCCGGCATAGTAGATGCGCACCTGGCTGCCCGGGATCGCCTTGGGCAGCTCCTGCGCGAAATATTCCAGCGACAGCGCCGCGGGATGCGGCGGCGGCGAGAAGTCCGCGGCGAAGCGCACTACGACGGGCTTCAGCTTCTGCTGCGCCATGGCAGGCGAGGCGAGCGTCGCGGCGGCGAGCGTGCCGGCGATCGCGGTGGCAAGGACTGCACGATTGAGACAGAGCGCCATAACTCCTCCTCAGGTCTTATGGTGGCAGGCGACCGTAACGTGGCGGGGGCAAAGCGTCAAGTATGATTCGCCGCTCTGCAGGTCACTCTCACCTTCGACAACGGCCCCGAGCCCGCCGTGACCGACCGGGTCCTCGACATCCTCGAGGCGACGGGCGTCAAGGCGACCTTCTTCGTGCTCGGCGCGAAGCTTGCGGAGCCGAAGCGCCGCGCGGCCGCCAAGCGCGCGCACGCCGAGGGGCACTGGATCGGCAACCACACCTGGTCGCACGCGGAGCCGCTCGGGCGGATCGCCGATCCCTCGCGCGTCATCTCCGAGATCGTCGAGACGCAGGCCCTGATCGGCGAGCTCGCGCATCCCGAGCACCTGTTCCGCCCCTTCGGCGGCGGAGGCGCGCTCGGTCCGCACCTCCTGAATGCGGCGGCCGTAGAGGTCCTGAAGAAGGAAAAGATGAGTTGCATCCTCTGGAACGCCGTGCCGCGCGACTGGGAAGACCCGCGCGGCTGGGCGGAAACGGCGCTCGTGCAGTGCCTGGCACAGCCGTGGACGCTCCTGGTGCTGCACGACCTGCCGACCGGCGCCATGGGGCGCCTGCGCATCTTCATCGACCGGGTGCGCGATCACGGCGGCAGCTTCCGCCAGGACTTCCCGCCCGAGTGCGTGCCGATCCGCGCCGGCGAGGTGCTCGCGCCCCTCGACCCCTATCTCACCCCATCGCAATGAAAGGAGAACCATCCGTGGCAGGGAGCTGGATCAGGATCGCCGCCGACGGCGGCAGTTTCGAAGGTTATCTTTCGCTGCCGCCCTCGGGCAGCGGCCCCGGCCTCGTGATGGTGCAGGAGATCTTCGGCGTCAACGCCTCGATCCGTCATCTCGCCGATCTCTTCGCCGCGCAGGGCTACACGGTGCTCGCGCCCGACGTCTTCTGGCGCATCGAGCCGCGCGTCGATCTGCCCTTCGACGAAGGCGGCATGAAGCGCGCACAGGAGCTGCACAAGGCGTTCGATTACGAGCAGGGCGTGAAGGACCTCGGCGCCGCGGTGCAGGCGCTGAAGAAGCAGCCGCAATGCAAGGGGCCGGTCGCGGTGAGCGGCTACTGCCTCGGCGGCACCTTCGCCTACCTCGCCGCGGCCCGATTGCCGGTGGATGGCGCGCTCGCCTATTACGGCACGCGCATCCACAACTACCTCGCAGAGGCGGACAAGGTGCGCTGCCCGCTGCTCCTGCACTTCGGCGAGCTCGACCACGCGGTGCCGCCCGAGGCGCTGGCGAAGATCCGCGCCGCGCTCGAAGGCAAGCCCAACGTGCGCCTCTACACTTACCCGGGCGCGAAGCACGCTTTCGCCAACCCGATGCGCCCGGCAAACTACGATGCAGGCTCGGCCAAGCTCGCGAACGAGAGGAGCTTCGCGTTCCTGCGCTCTTTGGGAGAGAAAAGATGAAATGGCTCAGGATCCTCGCGCTGGCCCTCCTGCCCGCGCTCGCCTTCGCTCAGACCTATCCGTCGAAGCCGCTCAAGATGATCGTGCCCTTCCCGGCCGGCGGTCCGGCCGACATCTTCGGGCGCGGCCTCGCGCAGGGACTCTCGGCCGAGCTCGGCCAGCCCGTGGTCGTGGAGAACGTCGGCGGCGTGGGCGGCGTGCTCGGCGTCGACCGCGCGCTCAAGTCGGCGCCCGACGGCTACACGCTCGGCTTCAACAGCGGCTCGACCCTCTCCATCGCGCCCTACGCCTTCGAGAAGCTGCCCTACGACATCCACAAGGACGTCGGCCTGATCACGCTCGTCGTGCGCGTTCCCGAAGTCCTCGCGGTGCACCCCTCGCTGCCGGTGAAATCGCTGCACGAGCTCGTCGCCTACGCGAAAGCGAACCCCGGCAAGGTGAACTTCGCCTCGGCGGGCAGCGGCAGCATCACCCACCTCGCGGGCGAGCTGCTCAAGGCCGAGGCGAAGATCGACCTCGTCCACGTGCCGTACAAGGGCGCGGCGCCCGCGGTGAGCGACATGGTCGGCGGCCAGGTGCAGATGGGCATCTTCGACGTGCCGGTGCTGCTCGGCCACATCCACGCCGGCCGGCTGAAGGCGATCGCCGTGACGAGCGCGCAGCGCGCGCCGGCGCTTCCCGACGTGCCGACGACCGCCGAGCAGGGACTGCCGAACGTGACCTCCGACAACTGGTACGGCCTGGTCGTACCCGCTGCGACGCCGGCCGCCGTTCAGAAGCGCCTCAACGAGGCGGCCGTCGCGGCGCTCCGCTCGCGCGCGCTCGCCGAGCAGTACTCGAAGGTGGGCGGGGTCGCCTCCCCCGGCTCGCCGCAGGACTATGCGCGCTTCCTCGCCGCCGAGCAGGCGAAGTGGCAGAAAGTCGTGACCGCGATCGGCTTCAAGCAGCAGAATTGACGCTCATGCGCTGGCTGCTTGCGCTCGTTCTCGCCATGCCGCTTGCCGCGGCCGCCGACTTCGAGGCCGGCCTCGCCGCGGCGCTCGCGGGCGACTATGCGCAGGCGCGACGCGAGTGGCAGCCGCTCGCGGAGGCCGGCAACCGCGACGCGCAGTTCAACATGGGGCTGCTCTACGAGAGCGGCCTCGGCGTGGCAGCCGACGGCGCCACCGCCGCGAGCTGGTACCGCCGCGCCGCCGAGCAGGACGATCGCGAGGCGCAGGCGTACCTCGCCGAGATGTACGCCAAGGGTCTCGGCGTCGAGCGCAACGACGCGGAGGCGCTGCGCTGGTATCGCCGCGCCGGCGAGCTCGGCCATGCGGCCGCGCAATACAACGTCGGCCTTTTCTACGCGCTCGGCCGCGGCGTGCCGCCCGACGACATCGAGGGTTACGCCTGGCTCAGCGTCGGACAGGGAAACGGCGCGCAGCCCACGGGGCTGCTCGAGACGCTGCAAAAGCACATGAGCGCCGAGCGGCGCGAGCAGGCCGAGCGCCGGGCCGCCGAAGTGCGCAGCCGCTGCAAGCTGCCGTGACCCCCCGCTCGAGGGCGTTCTAGAATGGCCTCGTGCTGATCGACTTCTTCCTCAAGCTGAAGAGCCACAAGCTGCCGGTCTCCATCAAGGAGTACCTGACGCTGCTCGAGGCGATGGAGCGCAAGGTGATCGGCACGTCGGTGGACGACTTCTACTACCTCGCGCGCGCCGCGCTGGTGAAGGACGAGGCGAACTACGACAAGTACGACCGCGCCTTCGCCGAGTTCTGGCAGGGCGTCGAGACGATCCCCGGGATCGAGGCGCAGATCCCGCTCGAGTGGCTGCTCAAGCAGGTCGAGCTGACGTTGTCCGAGGAGGAGAAGAAGCAGATCCAGGCGCTCGGCGGCTGGGAAAAGCTGATGGAGACGTTGAAGCAGCGGCTGGAGGAGCAGAAAGGCCGCCACCAGGGCGGCTCGAAGTGGATCGGCACCGGCGG
Organism: Burkholderiales bacterium; assembly: GCA_036274735.1. Taxonomy (GTDB): domain Bacteria; phylum Pseudomonadota; class Gammaproteobacteria; order Burkholderiales; family SG8-39; genus SCGC-AG-212-J23. Next base: position 2,937 of record DASUFD010000153.1, on the reverse strand, counting down.
CACCTCGCCCTTCGGCGCCTACGGCTACAACCCCGAGGGCGTGCGGATCGGCCAGGAGAAGTCGAGGAACCGCAGCGCGGTGAAGGTCTGGGACCAGCGCGAGTACCGCAACCTCGACGATTCGGTGGAGCTCGGCACGCGCAACATCAAGGTCGCGCTGCGCAGGCTGAGAAAGTTCGCGCGCGAAGGAGCGCCCGAGGAATTCGACCTGGAAAACACCATCAACAGCACGGCGCGCAAGGCCTACCTCGACATCCACATGCGGCCCGAGCGCCGCAACACCATCAAGGTGCTGATGCTGATGGACATCGGCGGCACCATGGACGACCACATCAAGCTCGCCGAGGAGCTCTTCTCGGCGGCGAAGACCGAGTTCAAGCACCTCGAGTTCTACTACTTCCACAATTGCCTGTACGACTTCGTGTGGAAGGACAACCGCCGCCGGCACTCCGAGCGCACGCGCACCTGGGAGCTCCTGCACAAGTACGGCCACGACTACAAGGTGATCTTCGTCGGCGACGCCACCATGAGCCCCTACGAGATCCTGCAGCCGGGCGGCTCGGTCGAGTATTTCAACGAAGAGCCCGGCGCGGTGTGGATCAAGCGCGTGACCGACGTCTACTCGAAGTGCGTCTGGCTCAATCCCGAGCCGGAGGAGATCTGGAACTACCGGCAGTCGATCGGCATCGTGAGCGAGCTGATGAACGGGCGCATGTTCCCGACCACGCTCGAGGGGCTCGAGCGCGCGATGAAGCTGCTGGCCAAGTAGATGGCCGCGCTCTTCCGCTATACCGTTCCCGCCGAAGAGACGCAGTGGCGCTTCGACGGCGCGAACGAGGTTTCCTTCACCTGGGACTACGACGCGCAGAGCGAGTCGCTGCTCGGGCTCTACGCCAAGGGCAAGAGCCAGCAGTGGGACGCGGAGAAGCGCATCGACTGGTCGATCGAGGTCGATCCCGACGATCCGATGCAGCTCGACGACTCGGTGCTGCCGCTCTACGGCACGCCGCTCTGGCACAGGATCGGCGCGCGCGGCCAATCCGAGCTTCGCTACCACAGCCAGGTCCATAACCTCTCGCAGTTCCTGCACGGCGAGCAGGGCGCGCTGATCTGCGCCGCGCGCGTCGTGCAGGACGTGCCCGGCATCGAGGCGAAGTTCTACGCCGCGACGCAGGTGATGGACGAGGCGCGCCATGTCGAGGCGTACCGGCGCCTGCTCTCCGAGAAGTTCCGCTTCGCCTACCCGATCGCCAAGGCGCTGCGCACGCTCCTCGAGCAGGCGCTCACCGACAAGCGCTGGGACTTCACCTATCTCGGCATGCAGGTCTTGATCGAGGGCCTCGCGCTCGTCGCCTTCCAGCGCGTGCGCGATTACTCGCGCAACGCCCTCTGTCAGGCGGTCAATGCCTACGTGATGCAGGACGAGGCGCGGCATGTCGCTTTCGGCCGGCTCGCGCTGCGCGACTACTACCCGCAGCTCAGCGCCGCCGAGCGGCGCGAGCGCGAGGAGTTCGTGATCGAGGGCTCGTACCACCTGCGCGACCGCTTCAACCAGGTCGAGATGTGGGAGCGGCTCGGCTTCGACCTGAAGGAAGTGATGCCGCTCGTCGACGGCTCGGAGGGCCAGGTGCGCTACCGCAAGCGGCTCTTCAGCCGCATCGTGCCGATCGTGAAAGACATCGGCCTGTGGAGCGAGCGCGTGCAGGAGGCCTACGCCAAGCTCGGCGTCGTGCACTATGCGGAGCGCGACGCGCAGCAGATGCTCGACGAGGACGCGCGCATCGCGGGGGAGTTTGACGCTGCAATGCGCGACGCTAAAATGCGCCGCGCATGAATGCGCCGCACCTGGAAGAATTCCTCACGCTGCAGGAGATCGTCGAAGCCGCGCAGCGCAACCTGCCGCCCGGCCCGTGGAGCTATCTCGTGGGGGGCACCGAGACCGAGACCACGGTAAAGCGCAACCGCCACGCGCTCGACTCGATCGCTTTCCGCCCAAGAGTGCTGAGAGACGTGAGCAAGGTCGACTGCGCTTGGAAATTCTTCGCTGAAAAAACGCGCCTGCCCGTGATGCTCGCGCCGATCGGCGGCCTGGAATCGATCGTCGAGGGCGGCGCGGCGACGGCGGCGCGCGCCGCGGCGCAGTTCGGCGTGCCGCAGATGCTCTCCTCGGTCTGCCAGCCCGGCCTCGAGGCGACCGCGGCCGCGGCGCCTACCGTGCGCTCCTTCCAGCTCTACGTGCGCGGCGACGATGCCTGGGTCGACGACTGGGCGCGCCGCGCGAAGGACAACGGCTTCACCTCGTTCTGCCTCACCGTCGACGTCGCCGCCTACAGCCGCCGCGAGCGCGACCTGATCGGCCGCTTCGTCAAGCCGTGGCGGGCGACCGCCGGCGCCGGCGCGCCCTACCAGGCGGGCCTCTCCTGGGACCAGGTCAAGCGATTCAAGGACAAGCACGACCTGCCGCTCATCATCAAGGGCATCGCCACCACCGAGGACGCGCTCATCGCGCTCGAGCACGGGGTCGAGGTCATTTACGTCTCCAACCACGGCGGCCGGCAGCTCGACCACGGCCTGGGCAGCGCCGCGGTGCTGCCCGAGGTGGTGAAGGCCCTGAACGGTAGAGCGCAGGTGTGGGTCGACGGCGGCTTCATGCGCGGCAGCGACGTCGTGAAGGCGATCGCGCTCGGCGCAAGCATGGTCGGCGTCGGCCGCCTCACCGGCCTCGCCCTCGCCGCCGCCGGCGCGCCCGGCCTCGTGCGCGCGCTCGAGCTCCTCGAAGACGAGATCCGCATCTGCCTCGGCCTGCTCGGCGTCACCTCGCTCGCCGAGCTCGGGCCGCAGTACCTCGCCCCCGCGCCCGCAGTGAACCAACCCGATACCTTCAGCGCCTTTCCGCACCTGCGCCTCCCCTGATTCGGGGACGGAGCCCTAATTGCC
>DASUFD010000152.1:0-40084 GCA_036274735.1 Burkholderiales bacterium | reverse complement strand
GCCTGCTTGGTCAGGTCGTCGTAGATGATGAGCGCGTCCTGGCCGCGGTCGCGGAAGTACTCGCCCATGGTGCAGCCGGAATAGGGGGCGATGTATTGCATCGCCGCCGACTCGGAGGCGGACGCGGCGACGACGATGGTGTAGGCCATCGCGCCGTGCTCCTCGAGCTTGCGCACCACGTTGGCGATGGTCGACGCTTTCTGGCCGATCGCGACGTAGATGCAGAAGAGGTCCTTGCCCTTCTGGTTGATGATCGTGTCGACCGCCACCGCCGTCTTGCCGGTCTGCCGGTCGCCGATGATCAGCTCGCGCTGGCCGCGGCCGACCGGCACCATGGAGTCGATCGCCTTGAGACCGGTCTGCACCGGCTGCGAAACCGACTGGCGGGCGATCACCCCGGGGGCGACTTTCTCGATTACGTCGGTGAGCTTGGCGTTGATCGCTCCCTTGCCGTCGATCGGCTGGCCGAGCGAGTTGACCACGCGGCCGAGGAGCTCCGGGCCGATCGGCACCGAGAGGATGCGTCCGGTGGTCTTGACGGTGTCGCCCTCGGTGATATGCGTGTACTCGCCGAGAATCACGGCGCCGACCGAGTCTCGCTCGAGGTTGAGCGCGAGGCCGAAGGTGTTTTTCGGGAACTCCAGCATCTCGCCCTGCATAACGTCGGAAAGGCCGTGGATCCGGCAGATGCCGTCGGTCACGGAGACGACGGTGCCCTGGGTGCGCATCTGCGCGCCGGCATCGAGGTTCTGGATGCGGCTCTTGATGAGTTCCGAGATCTCGGAGGGATTGAGTTGCATGGAGACTCCTTAAGCTTTCAATGCCGTTTCGAGCGCGGCCAGCTGCGCGCGCGCCGAGCCATCGATGACCTTGTCGCCGAGCAGGATGCGCACGCCGCCGATCAGCTCGCGATCGACCGACACGCGCGCGCGGACCCGGCGCCCGGTCTTCTTCTCGAGGCGCTGCACGAGGTCGCGCACCTGCGCCTCCGAGAGCTCGAACGCCGAGAGCAGCTCGGCCTCGACGACGCCCTCGCGCTCGTTCTTCAGCGCCTCGAACTGGGCGTGGATTTCCGGGAGCAGCTCGAGCCGTCCATTGGACGCCAGCACCCGCACCAGGTTCTCGGCTTCTCCGCTCAGGCTTTCTCCGAGAACGGAAATGAAGAGCCCCGCGAGCTGCGCGTCCGAGAGCTTGGGATCGCCGATCGCGGCACGCACCCTTCTGTCCTGCGCGACGCTCGCCAAAGCGGCGAGCATCTCCGACCAGCGGCCGAGGGCCGCCGCCTCGTCGGCGAGCTTGAACGCCGCTTCCGCATAGGGTCGGGCTACGGTGCTCGCTTCAGCCATGTGCGCTCACAACTGGGTCTTGATCGACTCGAGAAGATCGGCATGCGCCTTGGCGTCGACTTCGCGGCGCAGGATCTTCTCCGCGCCGGCGACGGCGAGCGAGGCCACCCGATCGCGCAGCTGCTCGCGCGCACGGGTCAGCGCCTGATCGATCTCGGCCTGCGCCGCGGCCTTTTCCCGGGCGCCCTCCTCCTTCGCGGCGCTGCGCGCCTCGTCGATGAGCTGCGCCGCGCGCTTCTCCGCCTGCGCGAGGATCTCGCTCGCGCGCAGCCGCGCCTCGTTCACCGCGTCCTCGGCCTGGCGAGTCGAGAGCTCGAGCGAGCGGCGGCCTTGCTCGGCGGCGGCGAGCCCGTCGGCGATGGTCTTCTGCCGGGCCTCGATGGCGCGCAGCATGAAGGGCCAGACCAGCTTCACCGTGAACCAGATGAAGAGCGCGAACGTGAGCGCCTGGGCGATCAGGGTGACGTTGATGTTCATGCGTACCTCCGCCTATCGCGCGTCGCGCTTCAGCCGAGCACTCCGGCGAGCGGGTTGGCGAACGCGAAGAACATGCCGATCCCCAGCGCGATGATGAACGACGCGTCGATCAGACCGAGCAGCAGGAACACCTTGCCCTGCAGCGAGTTGGTGAGCTCCGGCTGGCGCGCCGCGGCCTCGAGGAAGCGGCTGCACATGATGCCGACGCCGATGCACGCGCCGGCCGCGCCGAGGCCGACCATCAGGCCGATGCCGATCCCCGTGTAGGCCTGCACCATCGCGAGCATTTGAAGCTTTTCCATTTGTGGTTTCCCTTTTGAGCGAAGAACGAAAGCGTCGGTCAGTGGTGCTCGTGAGCCATCGAGATGTAGACGATGGTGAGCATCATGAAGATGTAGGCTTGCAGCAGCACGATGAGGATGTGGAAGATCGCCCAGCCGAGGCCGAACAGAACCGAGGCGGCGAAGCCGAAGAAGTAGTCGCTGCGCAGGGAGCTGTGCGCGGCCCACATCCACAGCAGCAGGAACAGGATCTCGCTCGCGTACATGTTGCCGAAGAGCCGCAGCGAGTGCGAGAGCGTCTTGGAGATGTATTCGACCAGGTTGAAGAGGATGTTCGCCGGCCAGAGCACCGGGTTCTTGCCGAACGGCTCGCAGACGAAGCCGTGCACCCAGCCGCCGGGTCCCTTGACCGCCACGCCGAAGTACAGGCTGAGGACGAGCACCGAGATGGAGAGCGCGAAAGTGGTGTTGAGGTCGGCGGTCGGCACGATGCGCCAGTTGTGCACGCCGATCCAGCCGAAGGCCGCCGACACCATGTCGGCCGGCAGCCAGTCCATGGCGTTCATGAGCACCACCCAGATGAACACGGTGAGTGCCGCCGGCGCGATGAAACGGTTGCGATCGCCGTGGTGAAAGATCCCTTTCGCCTGCTCGTCGACGAACTCGATCAGCAGCTCGACGGCGGCCTGCCGGCGGTTGGGAACGCCGGCGGTGGCGCCGCGCACCACCCAGGAGATGAAACCGAGCCCGATCAGGCCGAGCACGATCGAGGTCAGCAGCGAGTCGAGGTTGAGCGTCCAGAACCCGCCGTTGCCGACCGGCGTGGTGAGGAACGTCAAATGGTGCTGGATATATTCGGAGGGTGTGAGCTCGGAGCCTGCGGCCATCTACGGAAATCGATCAGTAGTCGCGGACGAAAAAAGCCATTGCAAATACCAGCATCGTGACGACGAAGGTTCCGAGGAAAGCTGCGACGACGACCTGCGGATAGTTCGCGAGCACGACCCAAGCCAGCAACAACGCCACGCCGATCTTCACGGCCTCGGCACGCAGCGCACCGACGAGAGCCCCGGCGGGGGAGCGCGTGCTCGCCCTCGAGGCGAGCCACGCGGCCGCGAGGCCGGCGACGATGCTCACTGCGCCTCCCGCCGCCGCCGATGCGGCGCCGTGGATGCCGGCGGTGTATGCGCCGACGAGCGAGACTGCCGCCGTCGCCGCAAGCTGCCACCGCAAGACAGTGAGTACCGGCTTGCTGAGGTGGCGAAGCGCGCGTTCTTGATCCGTCCCACCTCGCAAAGGGCCGAAAGTATAGCGCAAACTTAAGGCTCAACGCAGCTTTTCGAGCAGCGCTTCGAGATGGTCGAGGCTCGCGTAGTGCACGACCAGCTTGCCGCCCTTCTTCGCTGCGCGGATCTCCACCGTCGTGCCGAGGCGCTCGGCGAGCTCTTCCTCGAGCCGTGCCAGATCTCGATCCACCTTGCGCCGGCGGCGCGGCGCCGGGCCGCGCAACAGCCGCTGTGCCAGCGCTTCGGTTTCCCGCACCGAGAGACCCTTCGCGGCGGCGAGCTGCGCGGCCTCGATCTGCCGCGCGCCTTCGAGGCCGAGCAGTGCGCGCGCGTGTCCCATGTCGAGCTTGCCCTGCATGACCATTTCCTGCACCGGCTTGACGAGCTTGAGAAGGCGCAGAAGGTTCGTCGTGGCGCTGCGCGAGCGGCCCACCGCGTCGGCCGCCTGCTCGTGCGTCATGCGGAATTCGTCGACGAGGCGCTGGATACCGGCGGCTTCCTCGATCGGGTTCAGGTCCTCGCGCTGGATATTCTCGATCAGCGCCATCGCGAGAGCCGCCTCGTCCGGCACTTCCCGCACCAGCGCCGGCACCTGGTCGAGCCCAGCCATCTGCGCGGCGCGCCAGCGACGCTCGCCGGCGATCAGCTCGTAGCGCCCGCCACCGAGGGGACGCACGAGCAGCGGCTGCATCAGCCCCTGGGTACGGATCGAGGCGGCGAGCTCGGCGAGCGCCTGCTCGTCCATCCGCGTGCGGGGCTGATAGCGTCCGGGGCGAATCTGCGACACCGGCAAGGTGGCAAGCGCTTCACGCGGCGCCTCGTCGCCGCCGAGCAGCGCGTCGAGGCCGCGCCCGAGTCCCTTCGGCTTCATGCCGGATGCCCCTGCGCGAGGATTTCCCGCGCGAGCGAAAGGTAAGCTTGCGCGCCCTTTGAGGCCGCATCCCAGATCACGGCCGGCACGCCGTAGCTCGGCGCCTCGGCCAAGCGGACGTTGCGCGGCACCAGGGTGCGATATACCTTCTCGCCGAAGTGCGTTTCGAGCTGCTGCGAGACCTGCTGGGAGAGCGTATTCCGGGGGTCGTACATGGTACGCAAGAGTCCTGCGATCTCCAGCTGCGGATTGAGATGGGCGCGCACCCGCTTGATGGTGGCGACGAGGTCGGAAAGGCCTTCGAGGGCGTAATACTCGCACTGCATAGGAATCAGCACACGCTGCGCGGCGGTGAGCGCGTTGACCGTGAGCAGGCTGAGCGAGGGCGGACAGTCGATCAGCACGAAGTCGTACTCGGAGGAGACGCCGGCGAGCGCTTCCTTGAGCCGGGACTCGCGGCCGGAAAGCTCCACGAGCTCCACCTCTGCGCCGGCCAGCTCGCGATTCGCGGGCAGCAGATCGTAGCCCCCGCGCTCGGCACGTATGCGCGTGCCGGCGAGGGGCGCAAGCCCAAGGAGGACGTGATAAACCGTGCGCGAAAGGCTGCGCTTGTCGACGCCGCTGCCCATCGTGGCATTGCCTTGGGGGTCGAGATCGACGAGCAGGACGCGGCTCGCGGACTGCGCGAGGGCCGCCGCGAGATTGACGCTCGTCGTCGTCTTGCCGACGCCGCCCTTCTGATTGACGACGGCGAGTACGCGCGGCGTCATCGCGAGGCCGTTGCGGGGCGGCAAACAACGAGGTGGCGCACCGCCTTGAGCAGTGGCACGTGCAGCTCGACAACGGCGCAATCCCAGGCGCGCATCTCCGCCAGCTCGTCCGCACGCAGGATGCCTTTCATGGCAACCAGGCTGCCGCCCTTGGCAACGAGGTGCGCGCAGGCATGCGCGAACTGCGCCAGGCTCGCGAAGGCGCGCGAGATCACCACGCTGAAGCCGCTGCTCGGCTTCCAGCCCTCCACGCGGCCTTCGTGGACCCGTGCATTGCGCAACTTGAGCTCGATCGTCGCCTGACGCAAGAAGGCGGCTTTCTTCTGATTCGCTTCCGCGAGGCAAACTTGCCATCCCGGTCGTGCGATGGCGAGGGGAATTCCCGGCAGACCCGCGCCCGAGCCGATGTCGGCGAGCGCGTCGTCTTGCGACATGGGCAGATGCGGAAGCGCGGCGAGCGAGTCGAGCAAATGGTGGCTTACGACGGCGAGCGGCTCGCGTACGGCGGTGAGGCTATAGGTCTTGTTCCACTTCCCGAGAAGCGCCGCATAGGCGAGCAATTGCTCAGGTGCCTGCGCGGGGAGCTCGACGCCGAGCTCGGCTACGCCGTGCTCGAGCGCGGTCCGAGGCGTCATGCCGTCTTCGCGGGCGGCACGGCGAGCTCGCAGGCGCTGGCTTTCCTCTTCAGGTGCACCGCCAGCAGCGAGATCGCCGCCGGCGTGATGCCCGAGATCCGCCCCGCCTGCCCGAGCGTTTGTGGGCGCTGGCTGCTCAACTTCTGACGTACTTCCACCGACAGGCCGCGCACCGCGTGGTAGTCGAAGGCTTCGGGAATCGCCATGTCTTCGAGCGTTCTGCGCCGAGCTACTTCGGCACGCTGTCGTTCGACATAGCCTTCGTACTTGATCTGGATTTCTACCTGCTCGGCAACCTCCGGCGCGACCCCACTGCCCGCGGCGACTTCAGCATGCTCTACGCCGGGCCGTCTAAGATATTCGTAAGACCTTACCTTTTCACGAGAGCTTGTGCTCACAAACGATTCTTGTAACCGCCGCTTTTCGTGCTCAATGGCATCGCGCTTGCGGCAAAACGCTTCCCAGCGTCGATCGTCCACGACGCCCAGGTTTCGCCCGATCTGGGTGAGGCGAAGATCCGCATTGTCCTCGCGGAGCTGTAGCCGATATTCCGCCCTGCTGGTGAACATCCGGTACGGTTCCGTTACACCGCGGGTGACGAGATCGTCGACCATCACGCCCAGGTACGCCTCCTCCCGCGACGGCCACCACCCTTCTCGCTCTTGGCTGCGTAGCGCTGCATTGATGCCGGCGAGCAGCCCCTGGGCAGCCGCCTCTTCGTATCCCGTAGTGCCGTTGATCTGGCCCGCTAGATAGAGCCTGCGGATGTGCTTGCTCTCGAGCGACGCATACAAAGAACGGGGATCGTAAAAGTCGTACTCGATCGCATATCCCGGGCGCACGATGTGCGCTTTCTCGAGCCCGCGTATGGAGCGAACGAGCTCGACCTGCACCTCGTAAGGCAGGCTGGTCGAGATGCCGTTCGGGTAGAGCTCGTTGATTCCCACCCCTTCGGGCTCGATGAAAATCTGGTGACTGGACTTTCCCGCGAAGCGCTGCACTTTGTCTTCGATTGATGGGCAGTAACGAGGACCGACGCCTTGGATCACACCGGTAAACATGGGCGAGCGGTCGAGCGCGCCCCGGATGAGTTCGTGCGTCCGCTCGTTCGTATGCGTGATCCAGCACGGCATCTGGCGCGGATGCATGTCCCGATGCCCCAGATACGAAAACACCGGCTCGGGATGATCGCCCGGCTGCTCGGCCATCACGCCGATGTCCACCGTTCTGGCGTCCAGTCGCGGCGGCGTTCCTGTTTTCAGCCTGCCAACAGGGAGGCCCAACTCACGCAGTCGTCGTGACAATCCCTTGGCTGAGGGCTCACCTGCGCGGCCAGCTTCGTAGTTACGCAGGCCGACATGAATTTGCCCGGCAAGGAAGGTACCGGCGGTGAGAACAACAGCTCTCGCGCGCAGATGAAGTCCGATCTGGGTGACCACGCCGACGGCGCAATCATCCTCGATCAGCACATCCTCCACAGCCTGCTGAAACAGGTGCAAGTTCGGCTGACTCTCAAGCCGACGCCGGATTGCGTGTCGATAGAGGGCGCGATCGGCCTGCGCTCGAGTGGCCCGGACCGCAGGACCTTTGGAGGCGTTCAGAGTGCGAAACTGGATGCCGGCCTCATCGGTGGCAATCGCCATCGCCCCGCCCAAGGCATCGATCTCCTTGACGAGGTGGCCTTTGCCGATACCGCCGATGGACGGATTGCACGACATTTGCCCGAGCGTCTCGATGCTGTGCGTAAGCAGCAAAGTTCGCCGGCCCATTCGCGCAGCCGCGAGGGCGGCCTCCGCGCCAGCGTGGCCGCCACCGACAACAATAACGTCGAAAATCTGAGGCATCGGCCGCGAATTTTACGCGACCGTTCCACGTGAAACTACGCGCGCACGCGTTTCACGTGGAACATGAAGATAATGCTGCTATGCAGCGAACTAGGTCTCGAGGCTGCGATGCATGCTCGCGCGCCGGGCTTCGAGCGGCCCGGGCACGTGCTGGCCCAGCTTGGCGAACAGCTCGTCGTGCGAACGCAACTCGTCTCGCCATGCAGCAGTGTCGATTCGGCTTAGCTCTCCGTACTGCTGAGGCGAGAGCCGTTCCAACCCAAGCCAGTTTAGGTCCTCGAACCGCGGCATGATGCCGAGAGGGGTATCGACTCCCTCGGCCTTGCCCTGGCAGCGCTCTGCGATCCACTCCAGGACCCGCATGTTCTCGCCAAATCCGGGCCAGATGAACCGGCCGTTCGCATCGCGACGAAACCAGTTCACGCGGAACATCTTCGGCGGCTTGTGCACTGCCTGCCCCATTTTCAGCCAATGGGCGAAGTAATCGCCCATGTTGTAGCCGACGAAAGCGACCATGGCCATCGGGTCGCGGCGAACGACACCGACCTTCCCGGTAATCGCCGCCGTCGTCTCGGAACCCAGGGTCGCCGCCATGTACACGCCTTCCTCCCAGTTTCTCGCTTCGACGACGAGCGGAACCGTAGTGGAGCGGCGCCCGCCGAAGACGAAAGCAGAAATTGGTACACCGTCCGGGTCCTCCCACCTCGGATCCATGGAGGGGCACTGAGCCGCGGGGACCGTAAATCGGGAATTGGGGTGAGCCGCCAAGCGTCCCTGCTTAGCGTCTTCGGGTGTCCATTCCCTGCCTTGCCAGTCGATGAGTCGCGCCGGAGGTTGCTCGCTCATGCCCTCCCACCAGACGTCTCCTTCCGGAGTCAGGGCCACGTTGGTGAATATGACGTTCTCGCGCAGCATGCGCATCGCGTTCGGATTCGTTGCCTCGGAAGTTCCGGGCGCCACGCCGAAGAGTCCTGCCTCAGGATTAATGGCATGGAAACGACCCTTCGGCCCTGGCTTTATCCAGGCGATGTCCTCGCCTACGGTCGTGACCTTCCACCCCTTGTACACGGACGGCGGGATCAGCATCGCAAGGTTGGTCTTGCCGCAGGCGGAAGGAAAGGCGGCGGAAATGTAAGTCTTCTCCCCGGTTGGCGATTCCATGCCGAGGATGAGCATGTGCTCTGCCAGCCAGCCTTCGTCGCGGGCCATGACCGAAGCAATGCGCAACGCGAGGCATTTCTTGCCGAGCAGCGCGTTGCCCCCGTACCCGGAGCCGTACGACCAGATCTCGCGAGTTTCGGGGAAATGGACGATCCACTTCTCTTTCTCGTTTGAGGGCCAGGCAACGTCCTTCTGTGCGGGGGCGAGCGGCGCTCCGACGGAGTGCACGCAGGGTACGAACTTGCGATCGTCGCCCAGCCACTCAGCCACGGCGCGCCCCATGCGAGTCATGATCCGCATGCTGATCGCCACGTAGGCCGAATCCGAAATCTCCACCCCGACCTGGGCTATTGGCGAACCGATCGGCCCCATCGAGAAAGGCATCACATACAGGGTGCGCCCGCGCATGCACCCGCCAAAAAGGCGATTCAGGGTACTGCGCATCTCGCTGGGCGCTATCCAGTTATTGGTCGGGCCCGCGTCTTCCTTACGCTCGCTGCAAATGAACGTGCGCTCTTCCATTCGCGCCACGTCGGTGGGATGCGAGCGCGCGAGAAAGGACCGGGGCCGCAGCTTTTCGTTGAGTCGGATCAGCGTCCCCGACCGAACCAGCTCCTCGCACAACGCGTCGTACTCGGCTTGCGATCCGTCGCACCAATGCACGCGCTCCGGCTTGGTGAGCTCCGCTATCTCCGAAACCCATTGCTTCAGTCCTGCATGACGCACCCACGAGGGCGCAGCCGACCGGTCGTTCGCTTGAGAAAGGGGAGCATTCATCGCGTCATGACTCCGAAAAGCAACGGCCCAGACGAGCTGGGCCGACGAGGGATATTGCGGGAAATTCTAGCACTGCGACCGCGTCTCATCGTCCATGCCCCGCTACTCCAACTGGATAAAATACTTATCTTTCAAGTACTTGTATAACGGAATCATTTTCCGATGCAGAACCGAGAGAAGATCTCCCCTAGCAGATCGTCACTCGTAAAGGCTCCGGTGATACTCGCCAGCTGATCGTGGGCAAGGCGAAGCTCCTCGGCGAACAGCTCCCAGCTTTCCACCTGCCCTGCCGCGCGCAGAAGATGTTCGGCGCAGGCGCCGAGCGCGCGCAAGTGCCGCTCGCGCGCGAGAAACGGTGATTCGGCGGTGCTCGACCACCCAACGCTCTCCAGTACGGCAGCGCGGAGCTCGTCGAGACCGGCCCCGGTGCGCGCCGAAACGGCGACGGCGCCGCTCGGAGCGACGAATCCGGGGTGCAAATCGGCCTTGTTGAACACCACGAGCTGCGCCGCCCGGGCGGGTGCCTCGGCCACGTCGATCGGCTGCGTCGTCGCCTCCGCAACCACCAGCACCAGGTCGGCCGCTGCTATTTCACGGCGCGTTCGCTCCATGCCCAGTCGCTCGATGTGGTCGCCGGAGGCGCGCAATCCCGCGGTGTCGACGAGCGTCACCGGTACGCCGCCGATTTGCACCGGCTCGCGCAGCGCATCTCGAGTGGTACCGGGCACGGGCGTGACGATCGCGCGATCCTCGCCAGCGAGGCGATTGAGCAGGCTGGACTTGCCGACGTTCGTTGCCCCAGCGAGTACGATGTGCACGCCACGGCGCAGAAGGGCACCCTGCCGGCTCTTCGCCAGAACTTCCTGCACGCCTGATCGTATGCGCGCGAGCTTCGCCTGAGCATCGGCGCGATGCAGCGGCTCGACCTCCTCCTCCGGAAAATCGAGCATCGCCTCGGTGAGCGCGCGCAATTCGACGAGGCCAGCGCGCAGCTGCTCGATGGCGGCTGAGAACTCCCCGCTCAGCGAGCGCATGGCGCTGCGCGCCGCCTGCCGGCTCGCGGCGTCGATAAGATCGGCCACCGCCTCGGCTTGCGCGAGATCGAGCCGGCCGCGCAAGAAGGCGCGCCGCGTAAACTCCCCGGGATCGGCGAGGCGGGCTCCCGCATCGAGACAGGCGTTCAGAGTTTCCTGCAGCACGACGGGGCCCCCGTGGCCCTGCAGCTCGAGCACCGCTTCCCCGGTGTAGGAGTGTGGCGCGGCAAAGAAGAGCGCCAGGCCGCGATCGATCACCTCGCCGTGTGCATCGCGAAACGCGCGATATGCGGCGTAACGCGGCGGGGGGAGCTCGCCGATCACCGCCCGCGCGATCTCGGGCGCGCGCGGTCCCGACACGCGCACCACGCCGATGCCGCCGCGCCCCGGCGGGGTGGCGATGGCCGCAATCGTGTCCTGACCTAGCTCATCTTCGCGCACGCGAGGGTCTGTCGCGATCGAACATGCGCTGGATCTGCCATTGCTGGAGGATGGACAGGATATTGTTCACCAGCCAGTACAGGACTAATCCGGCCGGGAAAAAGAAAAAGAAGACGCTGAAGACGAAGGGCATGAACTGCATGACCTTCGCCTGCACCGGGTCGGGCGGCTTGGGATTCATGCGCGTCTGCAGGACCATGGTAATGGTCATGAGCGTCGGCAGGACGAAATACGGATCGAGAGCGGAGAGGTCCTTGATCCAGAGAATGAACGGCGCATGCCGAAGCTCGATGGCGGCAAGCAGTACCCAGTAAAGCGCGATGAAGACCGGAATCTGGACGACGATCGGCAAACAGCCGCCGAGCGGGTTGATCTTCTCCGTGCGGTAGAGCTCCATCATCGCCTGGTTCATCCGCTGCCGGTCATTGGCGTACGTCTCTCGCAGTTTGGTCAGGCGCGGCGTAATGAGCTTCATCTTCGCCATCGACTTGTAGCTCGCCGCCGAAAGCGGGAAGAACATCAGCTTGATGAGGACGGTGAGCAGGATGATGGCCACGCCCCAGTTGCCGGTGAGGCCGTGCAGCTTCTGCAGGAGCCAGAACAGCGGCCAGGCGATGATCGTGAGCCAGCCGTAGTCGACCACCAGGTCGAGCCCGGGCGCCGCCGCCTCGAGGCGCCGCTTTTCCTGCGGTCCGGCATACAGCGACGCCGTCACGCTGGCCGTGCCGTCGGCCGCGACATGCATTGGCAGGAGCACGCGCCCCGCATAGGAACCGTCCGCCCGCTTCTCGATTGCGTATTCGCGCTCTCCCGCCTTCGGCGGCAGCCAGGCGCTCACGAAGTAATGCTGGATGAACGCCAGCCATCCGTCCGATGCCTGGTGCACGTATTCGGCCTTGCCTTTGTCGACGTCCGACGGTGCCACCTTCTGGAACTTGTGCTCTTCGGAGTAAACGGCAAAGCCGGTAAAGCTGCGTGCGCCGAAGCTCGAAGCGACAGTGTTGTGCTCGCCTTCCGGGTTGCCGTCGTGGATGAGCTGGAAATAGGCGTATGTCGAAACGGGCGCCGCCGCTGCATTGCGTGCGGTCAGAGTGACATCCACGACGTAGCTGTCGCGGTGGAAGGTGTAGGCCTTCTCCACCGCGAGTCCCTCCTCATTGCGCGCCGTGAACCGGATGACCAGCTTGTCCTGCCCGCTGCCCAGGACTCTGTCGCCCGGTTCCGCGCGCCAGACGGTGCGGTGATTCGGCCCTTCGGGCCCGGTGAGACCACTCTGCGCCTGGTAATCGTGCGCCGCGCCGAGAAGGACGAAGTCCTTGTTGGGATCGTTCGAGTCCTTGTGCTTGAGGAGCGCGAGGCGCGTCAGCGTTGCGCCGACCGTATCGATGTCCGCTTCGACGAGGTCCGTCTTGACGTGCACGGTCTCGCCCTTGGCTGCCGGCGCGGCCGAGGGCACGCTGCCCGAAGCCGCCGGCGCGCCAGGGCCGGTCGTGCCCGTGCGCTCGGGCGGCGCTTGCGGTGTCGCGGGCGCGGAACGGACCGCTGTTGCAGGCGCGACGGGCCGATGCTCGCGCTGCCAAGCCTCCCAGAGCATGAGAAGCGAAAAGCCGAAGATGAAGAGCAGGATGAGACGCTGGGTATCCATTTTCTAGGGAACCGGATCGACGCCGCCGGGATGCCAAGGGCCGCAGCGGCAAAGGCGTCGCGCGGCGAGCCAGCTACCACGCCATGCGCCATGCCGGGCCAACGCCTCCTCGGCGTATTCCGAGCAGCTGGGATAAAAGCGACAGGCACGCGGCAAGAGCGGGCTGATGCACCACTGGTACGCCCGCACCACTAAGCGCAGGACGCGGGCAATCACGGGAACGCGCCGAGCAGATCGCGCAGCTTGCTCAGCATGGCGGGCGAGGCGCGCACGCCGTACGGCGGCCGTACGAGCACGTCGAGGGACCCGAGGGACTGCTGCTCCAGCCTGAATGCTTCACGAATACAGCGCTTGATCCTGTTTCGTTGCACCGCCGACGCGGCATGCCGGCGCGAAATGAGAATGCCCAGCCGCGGCGGGCCTTCCGTGCGCCGCCGGTAGTAGAAGACGAATCCGCCGGCGTTGCGCCGCGTGCCGCCGCGGAGCAACGACTCGAATTCGGCTTTGCGGCGCAGGCGGCGCGAGGAGCCCAGGCCGAAGCGCGTGCGCGCGCGTCGACGCCCGCTATAGCGCGAGGCGGCGTCGGCCGCGCGCGCGCCGGTTGCGCAGCACCTTACGCCCGCTGCGCGTGCGGCTGCGCACGAGAAAGCCATGGCGCCGAGCACGGCGGGTTTTCGAAGGTTGATACGTGCGCTTGGTTGCCATCGCCGCAGTCCGAAAAAGGGCGGTATTAGAGCTTGCGGCTCAGTGCGTTGTCAAATCCTCCGCAGCGCGCGCGACGCTCGCTTTTCCCTGTGGATAACCCCTGCTGAAGCGAGTAAGATTTCGCCTCGTCTAGGCCCACTAAAAGATGCAGAACCTCTGGGACGCCTGCTTGCGTCGGCTCGAGCAGGAGCTGCCCGCGCAACAATTCAATACTTGGATCCGGCCGCTCGCCCTGGAGGCGGGCGAGGCCAACGACGGCCTCGTGCTCTCCGCGCCGAACCGCTTCGTGCTCGAGCTCGTGCGCGAGCGCTTCGCGACTCGGATCGAGCGGCTCGTCGCCGAGGCGAGCGGGCGCGACTGTCCGCTGCGCCTGGTGCTCGCGCGCGGCACCGAGCCCGCCGCGCGTGCCGCGCCGACATCCGCCCGTGCCAGCTCCGAGCCGGCGCCCGACCGCTCGCGCCTCAATCGCGGCTTCTCCTTCGACAGCTTCGTTACCGGAAAGGCGAATCAGCTCGCGCGCGCAGCCGCTCTGCAGGTCGCCGAAAACCCCGGCATCTCGTACAACCCGCTGTTCGTTTACGGCGGTGTCGGCCTGGGCAAGACGCACCTCGTGCAGGCCATCGGCAACCAGGTCGCCGACCAGCGCCCGCAGGCCCGCATTCGCTACATCCATGCCGAGCAGTACGTGACGGACGTCGTGCGCGCCTACCAGCAAAAATCCTTCGACGAGTTCAAGCGCTACTACCATTCCCTGGACCTTCTCCTGATCGACGACATCCAGTTCTTCTCGAACAAGGGTCGCACGCAGGAGGAGTTTTTCTATGCCTTCAATGCGCTCGTCGAGGCGCACAAGCAGATCGTCATTACCTGCGATACCTATCCGAAGGAGATTGCCGGGATGGAAGAGCGGCTGATCTCCCGCTTCGGCTGGGGGCTGACCGTCGCCATCGAGCCGCCGGAGCTCGAGATGCGCGTCGCTATCGTCCTGAAGAAGGCCGAGGCGGACGCGGTCGAGCTCTCCGAGGAGATCGCTTTTTTCATCGCCAAGCACATCCGCTCCAACGTGCGCGAACTCGAGGGCGCGCTGAAGAAGGTCCTCGCGTTTGCCCGCTTCACCGGGCGAGAGCTCTCGCTCGACCTTGCCAAGGAGGCCCTGCGGGACATCCTGAATCTCAACAGCCGGCAAGTGAGCGTGGAGGGGATTCAGAAAACGGTCGCCGAATATTTCAAGATAAAGATGTCGGACATGCACTCAAAGAAGCGCAGCCGTAACATCGCTCGGCCGCGCCAGGTGGCGATGGCGCTCGCGAAGGATCTGACGCAAATGAGCCTGCCGGAGATCGGTGAAGCATTCGGCAACCGCGACCACACCACCGTTCTGCACGCGTGCCGCACCATCGCGACCCTGCGCAGCCGCGACAACGCGCTCAACCGGGATTACCTGGTGCTCGAGCAGGTGCTCAAGGGTTGAGCACCGGCTTGAACAACGTGTGGACGGCGTCCCGGAAAACTGTGGGTAACTCCGCCGCGCACCGGCCGCGGCCGACTTATCCCCATTCGCGCACACGCTCTGCACAGGTTTTCCGGCGTCCCGCGCACGCGCAAGTGGCCGACAAGCAACGACATTGCGACTTATCCACGTCTCTCGGCTTCCTTATTAGCTACTACTAATTAGGTAAATAACCAAGAAATGATCAAGGCAAAGCGCGACGACATCCTCGTTCCGCTCTCGGCGGTAAGCGGCATCATCGAACGCCGGCACACACTGCCTATCCTGTCGAACGTTCTGCTCGAGCCCAGCGAGGAGGGACTCGCCTGCGTGGCTACGGATATCGAGATCCAGATCACCGCGCGAAGCCGTTTAGCCGCGGCGGGCGAGGCCAAGGCCCTTACCGTCGGTGCGCGCAAGCTTCTCGACATCCTGCGCGCCCTGCCCGACGGCGCCGACGTCAGCCTGCAGCCGCAGGACAAGCGCTTGCTCGTCAAGGCCGGCAAGAGCCGGTTCACGCTGCAGACGCTGCCGGCGGAGGACTTTCCGCGTCTGGCCAGGCCCGCCGGCGAGGTCGCGCGCTTTGCCCTGGAGCAGAAGGCGCTGCGCCGCCTGCTCGGCCTTGTGCACTACGCCATGGCGCAACAGGATATCCGCTACTATCTCAACGGCTTGCTGATGGTCGTGGAGGACGAGCGACTCAAGCTTGTCGCGACCGATGGCCATCGCCTGGCCTACGCGTCGCTCGAGCTCGGGACGAAACTGCCGCGTCAGGAGGTGATCGTGCCGCGCAAGACGGTGCTCGAGCTTGGCAAGCTGCTCGCCGATAACGACGAGGAGGTGCAGATCGAGCTCTCGCCGGCTCAAGCCGCGTTCCGCTTCGGCTCCGTCGAGTTGGTGACCAAGCTGATCGACGGCAAGTTTCCCGACTACACGCGTGTCATTCCCACGCAGCACAAGAACCGTCTCCAGGCCGAGCGCGAACCGCTGCGCCAGGCGCTGCAGCGCGCAGCGATCCTCTCGAACGAGAAGTTCCGCGGCGTGCGCTGGGTCCTCTCCGACGGGAGTCTGAAGATCGTGTCGTCCAACGCGGAGCAGGAGGAGGCTCAGGAGGAGCTCGAAGTCGCCTACCAGGGCGAGCCCCTCGACATCGGCTTCAATGTGAACTACCTGCTCGACGTACTGAACAACGTTCCGGGCGGCAACCTCGAATGCCTGTTCGGCGACTCGGCCTCGAGCGCGCTGGTCAGCTACCCCGGGGAGAAGGACTTCAAGTACGTCGTCATGCCGATGAGGATCTGAATTGAGCGCCAATCCCAACGATTACGGCTCGGATGCCATCAAGGTTCTGAAGGGCCTGGAGGCGGTGCGCAAGCGGCCGGGCATGTACATCGGCGACACCTCGGACGGAACCGGTCTGCACCACATGGTGTTCGAGGTGGTCGACAATGCAGTCGACGAGGCGCTCGCCGGCTTCTGCGACGAGATCGTCGTTACCGTCCATACCGACAACTCCATCTCGGTCCTCGACAACGGACGCGGCATTCCGACCGGCGTGAAGGCCGACGACGAGCTGCAGCGCTCGGCGGCGGAGATCGTCATGACCGAGCTGCATGCCGGCGGCAAGTTCGACTCCAATACCTACAAGGTGTCGGGCGGATTGCACGGCGTCGGCGTGTCGGTGGTGAATGCGCTTTCGGAATGGCTGCGCCTCACGATCTGGCGCGACGGGCACGTTCACCAGATGGAGTTTCGCAACGGCGTTGCGGTGGCGCCGCTGCGCATGAGCGGGGCGACGGAGCGTCGGGGCACCGAGGTGCACTTTCTCGCCTCGAAGGACGTCTTCGGCAGCATCGACTATCACTACGACATCCTGGCGCGCCGGCTGCGCGAGCTCTCGTTCCTCAACAACGGCGTGCGCATCGTGCTCATCGATCAGCGCGCTGGCAAGGAGGAGAACTTCGCCTTCTCGGGCGGCGTGCAGGGTTTCGTCGAGTACATGAATCGCTCGAAGAACGTGCTGCATCCGAATCTGTTCATCGGCCAAGGCGTCAAGGACGGCATCGCCGTCGACGTGGCGATGCAGTGGAACGACTCCTACCAGGAAAACGTCCTCTGCTTCACGAACAACATCCCGCAGAAGGACGGGGGAACGCATCTCACCGGCCTGCGCGCGGCCATGACGCGCGCGCTGAACAAGTACATCGAGGAAAACGAGATCGCCAAGAAAGCGAAGGTCGAGACGACCGGCGACGATATGCGCGAAGGCCTCGCCTGCGTGCTTTCGGTGAAGGTGCCCGAGCCGAAGTTCTCCTCGCAGACGAAGGAGAAGCTGGTCTCGTCCGAGGTGCGCCCGGTCGTGGAAGAGATCGTCGCCGAGCATTTGCGCCAGTTTCTCGACGAGAATCCGGCGGATGCGCGCATCATCACCTCGAAGATCGTCGAGGCGGCGGCGGCGCGCGAGGCGGCGCGCAAGGCGCGCGAGATGACGCGGCGCAAGGGCGTGCTGGACGGCATGGGCCTGCCCGGCAAGCTCGCCGACTGCCAGGAGCGCGATCCCGCGCTGTGCGAGCTCTACCTGGTCGAGGGAGACTCCGCGGGCGGCTCGGCGAAGCAGGGCCGCGATCGCAAGTTTCAGGCGATCCTGCCGCTCAAGGGCAAGATCCTCAACGTCGAGCGAGCCCGCTTCGACAAGCTGCTCTCGTCGGCTGAAATCGCCACCCTCATCACCGCGCTCGGCTGTGGTATCGGCAAGGAGGAGTACAACCCCGACAAGCTGCGCTATCACCGCATCATCATCATGACCGACGCAGACGTCGACGGATCGCACATCCGGACGCTGCTGCTCACCTTCTTCTACCGTCAGATGCCGGAGCTCGTGGAGCGCGGGCACATCTACATCGCGCAGCCGCCCCTGTACAAGGCCAAGCTCGGCAAGGAAGAGCGCTACCTCAAGGACGAGCACGAGCTGAACGAGTTCATGTTGAAGCAGGCGCTGGTCGACGCGGCGCTCGTGCCGCGCACCGACGGCGAGCCGATCTCCGGCGAGCCATTGGCCGAGCTCGCCAAGTCGCATCTCCTGGCCGAAGCGGTGATCGAGCGCGTGTCGCGGCTGGTCGACCGTGAGGCGCTTCAGGCCATCCTGGGCGGTGTCGGGATCGACCTTTCGAGCCGCAGCCGTGCCGAAGCGTCCGCGGAAGCGCTGGAGGCGGCGATCGGCGGCGAAGGTATCGCGGTGGCGCCGCACTTCGACCAGAAGACCGACCGCTACCAGGTACGCATCGAGCGAACCCGCCACGGCAACGTGCGCATGAGCACCATAGACACGGAGTTCGTTCACTCCGGCGACTATGCGCAAATCCGCCAGACGGCCGAGCTGCTGCGCGGGCTGATCGGCCAAGGCGCCTACATGGAGCGCGGCGAGAAGCGCCAGCCGGTGCGCGACTTCGCTGAGGCCATGCGCTGGCTGCTCGCCGAAGTGGAAAAATCAATGACGCTGCAGCGGTATAAGGGCCTCGGCGAGATGAACCCGGAGCAGCTCTGGGAGACGACGATGGACGTCGCAGCCCGGCGGCTGCTGCGCGTGCAGATCGAGGACGGCATCGCCGCCGATGAGATTTTCACCAAGCTGATGGGTGACGAGGTCGAGCCGCGCCGCGCCTTCATCGAGAACAATGCCCTCGGGGTTCGCAACCTCGACGTCTAGGAAGCTCGCCCCAGCGTCTCAGGCAGCGCGGCGCTTCTTCTTCGGCTCTTCGGCTTTTTCCTTCGGCGCGCGCGCCTGGAACTCGAAGCCTATCTTCCCGTCCGGCGTCTTGACCAGGAACGCCTTGAAGCGCCGGCCTTTCTTCGAGACGAATCCGGTCAGGAGGTCGGTGCGGCCGGTGGCGAGAAGCTTTTTCATCTGCTCCCGCTCCACCGGCTGCTGGAGGATGACTCGTCCGGAGCGGAAGTCGCACGCCCGCGTCGCACCAACCGCCTTCTCGCAGGTGTAAGTCATGCCATGCTCGAAGACGCGCGCGCCGCACTTCGGGCACGTACCGAGCGGTTCCAGGGTGCTGAAATCGGGGACGGCCTCACCTTCGCCGGCGGAGCTCTGCCCGAAGTCGAATTCCGCTCGCAACTCGTCGTTGAGGCGCACCACGGCGCTGAAGGGACGGCCCTGTTTGCTGCGGAATCCGGTCAAGGGCCCGACCACCCGCTTTTCGATGAGCTCGCCCACCTCCTCGGGCGACCACTCGCGTCCGGAGGTGACCTTCCAGAGCGCGAAATCGCATTTCTGGCATTGGAACTTTCGGTAGTTCTCCTGCACGACGCCTCCGCACTTGGGACACGGAACGGCGACCGTGGCGTATACCGTATCGGGAATCTCTCCCTGCTTGATGACCGCCACCGTGCTGCGCACGAGCTGCCAGATCTCCTTCATGAACTGCTCGCGGGTGAGCTTGCCCTGCTCGATGAGCCGCAGCTTGTGCTCCCATTCGCCGGTCAACTCGGGAGAGGCGAGCTCCACGATTCCCAGCATGTGCAACGCGAAGAGCAAAGAGAACGCCTTGGGCGTCGGCACGAGCTCTCGGCCCTCGCGATGTACGTATTCCTCGCGGATCAGGCCTTCGATGATGGCCGCGCGGGTCGCCGGCGTGCCGAGGCCCTTCTCCTCCATGGCGCTGCGCAGCTCGTCGTCCTCGACCAGCTTGCCCGCGCCTTCCATGGCCGATAGCAGCGTCGCCTCCGTGAAGCGCGCCGGAGGCTTGGTCTGGTGGGCAGCATGCGAGATCTCCACGACCGCGACGCGTTCTTGCGGGCTGATCGGCGCCAGCGTCTCGCCCTCGCCGGCCGCACTGCGACCGTAGATTGAGAGCCAGCCCGGCGCCTGAAGAATACGGCCCTCGGTTTTGAAGTGGTGCTCGCCCACCTGCGTAATGCGCGTCGTTTGCAGGTATTCGGCCGCGGGGTAGAACACGGCAAGGAAGCGGCGCACGACCAAATCGTAAAGCTTCGCCTCGGCCTCGTTGAGGCTCTTCGGCGACTGTAGCGTCGGAATGATGGCGAAGTGGTCGGAGATCTTGGTGTTGTCGAAAATCCGCTTGTTTGGCCTGACCCAGCCCTGCTTGAGGATTTGTCGTGCGAAGGAGGAGAGCGCGGGCTGCTGCGAGAGATTCTCGAGCGTCTGCTTTACCGTAGCGACGTAATCCTCCGGCAGCGCTCGCGAGTCGGTACGAGGGTAGGTCAGCACCTTGTGCCGTTCATAGAGCGCCTGGGCGAGCGACAACGTCATGCGCGCGGGGAAGCCGAACCGCGCGTTGGCTTCGCGCTGCAGGCTCGTCAGGTCGAACAGCAGAGGCGAAAGCTGCGTCGACGGCTTGGTTTCCTCCGTCGCGATGCCGGTCTTGCCGCGGCACGCCTCGACGATCGCCGCCGCCTCGGCGGCGCTCCACAGCCGCTCCGGCTTGCGCTCCGCGTCGTCGTCCTTCCTGAACTGCGGGTCGAACCAGCGCCCCGCGTATTCGCCCGCGCTCGCCGCGAAGCGCGCATTTACCTCCCAGTAGTCGCGCGCAGTGAAGGCGCGAATCTTCTCTTCGCGCTCGACCAGAATAGCGAGCGTCGGCGTCTGCACACGACCCACGGTGGTGAGATAGAACCCGCCTTCCTTCGAGTTGAACGCGGTCATCGCACGCGTGCCGTTGATGCCCACGAGCCAGTCCGCTTCCGAGCGGCACTTTGCCGCTTCGGCGAGCGGCTGCATCTCGCGATCCGAGCGGAGCCGCTCGAAGCCTTCCCGGATGGCCTGGGGCGTCATCGACTGGAGCCAGAGCCGCTCGACCGGCTTCTTCGTCTTCGCGTGCTGCACAATGTAGCGGAAGATCAGCTCTCCCTCGCGGCCGGCATCGCAGGCATTTACCAGGCCGGAAACGTCCTTGCGTTTGATGAGCCGTAGCAGCAGGTTAAGGCGGTCCTCGCTGCGTTCTAGCGGCGCGAGCTCGAAATGGGGCGGCAGCACGGGAAGGTGCTTGAACGACCATTTGCCGCGTTTGACCTCGTGCTCCTCGGGAACTGCCAGCTCCAGCAGATGGCCGACGGCCGAGGAAATGACGAACCCCTCGCTCTCGAAATAGTCGCCCTTGCGCGTAAACCCCCCGAGGGCGCGCGCGATGTCGCTCGCGACCGACGGTTTCTCGGCAATGATCAGCTTCTTGCTCATGGCAGGCGAAAGGCCGACGATGATAAGTGCAAAGGCAAGCGCGCTTCAACCCGCGGCCCGGACCACAAATCCGTCACGCGCGCTGGCGCGCGCGAGTCCGCTTCGCGCTAATGCGGTAACCGGCTCCGGGGCGCGGCGAAAAGGTCCTCGGCGAGCAGGCGGCTGGTCGGGGTTTGATGGTTCCACAGCACCATGAGCACGATCAGCTTGAGCTGATCCAGCGACAGCGATTGCCCTGAGGCCGCGAGCGAGCGTTCCAGCACGAGCTCTCGCGTGGCGGCATTGAGGATTCCGGAGTGCTCCAGCGTGATGAGAAAGCCGCGGCATTCGGCGTCGAGCTTCGCCGTCTCACGCGGCGCGAAGGCGCGAAAGCTGGTGCGAGCATCCGGCAGCTGCGTGCTGCGGGTCTGCGGTGCGCGCAGTACGCCGGCGAGCCAATGCAGGGCCTCGCTGATGTCGGAATCGTCGAAGCCGGCCGCGGACAACTTGCGAGCGACGCGCTCGCGATCGTCCGCGAGCTCCGCTTGCTGACAGTTCTCGAACAAGTAAGCCAGGACGTCGTACATGCGCTCTCCTTTCTTCTTAACGCGCGAGTGGCGGGCAGGGTTTACGCGTCATGTTCTTTTTTCGAGGCGTTGAAACAGTCCTCCGGGCAGCGCCGCGACCCGGCCGGCGAGCTCCAGCCGCAGCAGTTCCGAGGATACCTGGTCCGCCGGCAGGCCGGCGCGCTCGCAAAGCGCGTCGACGTCGACGGGGTCGTGTCCCATATGGGCGAGCAGTCCCGACGGCTCGCCGGCGGCCGGCCGGATCGGCGCTGCGGGCGCTGCCATACCGTAGGCGCCCAGCTCGCTCAGCACGTCTTCGGCGCACTCGACGAGCTTCGCTCCCGATTTGATGAGGGCATGGCATCCCTTGGAGAGCGGCGAGTGAATGGACCCGGGCAGCGCGAACACTTCCCGGCCCTGTTCGGCGGCCAGACGGGCGGTGATCAGCGAGCCGGATGCGAGCGCGGCTTCGATGACCAGGCAGCCGCGTGCGAGGCCGCTGATGAGGCGGTTGCGTCTGGGGAAGTTTTGAGCGTTGGCCGGCGTGCCGAGCGGAAACTCGCTCAAGAGCACGCCGCGCTGAGCGATCTCGGCCGCAAGCGCCGCGTTGCGCTGCGGATAGACGAGGTCGATGCCGGTCCCGAGTACGGCCAGCGTGGAACCTGGCCCCGCCAGACCGCCGCGGTGGGCCGCGGCATCGATGCCAAGCGCAAGTCCGGACACGATGGCGAGTCCCGCGTTGCTCAAGGCCGCGCCGAAGTCTTCGGCATTGCGCTCGCCTTGGGCGGTGGCATTGCGACTGCCGACGATGGCGAGCCCCGGCCGCTGCAGGAGCTCGCGTCGCCCGTGGCCGTAAAGGAGGGCCGGCGGATCGGCGATCTCGAGCAGCGGTCGCGGGTAGCCTTCGTCCGCCAGCGTGACGACGAAGTGCTGCGGGTGCGCTGCCCAATCGAGGGCTCGCGCCACGGCCTCTTGGACCGCGGATGAATAGAGCGCGTCGAGTGCAGCCGCGCCGACGTACGAGGCGAGCTCGCTGCGCTTGCGCGAAAGCACGGCGTGCGGCAGCCCGAATTCCCGCAGAAGCTTGCGAAGCGTCGAGGCACCCAGCCCGGGAGTCAACGCGAGCTGCAACCAGCCGCCGAGTCCCGCCTCGGAGGTCACGCGGCGTACCTAGGGCGTTTGCACCACATCGAGCGGCCTGACGGGCCGGGTGATGCGCATGACGAGCGCGTAAGAGACCCGGTCGAAGACGCGGAACACGAAGGCGAGCCCGGCGCGCTCGTTCGGCAGCTCGATACGTGCGGCGGGCGAATCGATTCCCTTGCTGCGATCACGCACCGACCCGCCGAGCGCATACAAGGCCAGGACATGGCCGACTTCGAGCCCGTCGCGGCTGCCCCGGTTTATGGTGATGATCGATTGCGGACCGGCTTCGCCAACCCGGCTCACGCCGCCGTAGATGCTCATCACCCGGCCATGGATCGCCTTACCCGGTGCGTGGGGCGCATAGTTGACGGGCTGGAGCCCTCCTGCGGCAATCAGCTTGTCGCCGGCTTCCACTTCCTGCACCGCGGTCGTGAGCACTACTGTCGCCGGGTCGCCCGGCCGCGTTACTTGTGCGGTTCCGAGGTAGACCGCTTCGTAAGCGAGAGTCTGGTTGCTGTCGGGGTCGATCAGTGGCGTGCCGCGCCGATACACATACCAGGTGTCGTCCTTCGCGCCCGCGATACCGCGCACGTACGCCGTATTGCCGGCAGCGAGGATCACCCGGTCCGTCTGGGTGCCGACAATGGTCGGCGCATTCTCGAGGCCGTCGGGCTCGACGATCAACGGCCGCGTGAGGAACGGCTCGATCACCGCGGCCGGGATGCTCGGAATGCTTTCCTTGGCGAGCGCCTCGCTGCGAACCCTCGGCTCGAGCTTAGCGGTGCCCGCCGGCGCGGTGCCCGCCGGCGGTTCTGCGGCTTCTCCGCCGGCTCCGTTCCGGGGCGCGCCGGCAATGCTTAAACGACCGCTCGCACGGTCTAGCAGGATCACGTATCCGGGGTAGATAAGATGTGGATTGCGGATCTCGTCTTTGTTGAGACCCCAAAGCTCGGGCCAACGCCACGGCGAATCCGTGTAGCGCTGCGCGATTCCCCACAAGGTATCGCCGGGCACTACGGTATAGCGGTCCGGTGCATCGGGCTTCAGGGTCAGCGGCGTGCTCGGCGCCTGGGCTGCGGCAAGGCCCGAGAGGCCGAAGAAAGCCAGTGCTGTGATAGACTTACGCAATTGCTCGACCATGTTGACCCCGTCCGTTCTTATGGCTTCTTGGGCCGACAGCGTTTAGCGTTTTTATTCACTGTAGCACAACGACGAATAGCTTATATGGCGCGTTAAATTGTCCATATAATCTATTCAATTGCAAGCAAATTTGTTCCGATGGCCATCCTAAATATCCTGCGTTATCCCGACGCCCGCCTGCACAAGGTCGCTGCTCCCGTCACAGTGTTCGACGAAGCCCTTAAAAGGCTGGCGAGCGACATGGCCGAGACCATGTACGCGGCGCCGGGTATCGGGTTGGCGGCGACGCAGGTCGATGTGCACAAGCAAGTCATCGTGGTTGACGTTTCGGAAAGGCGTGACTCGCTGGTGGTGCTGGTCAATCCGCAAATCCTCGAGGCGACGGGCGAGTCCGACATCGAGGAAGGCTGTCTCTCGCTGCCGGGGATCTATGAACTGGTGCCACGAGCGGAGCGGGTGAAGGTGCGCGCTTACGATGCGAATGGCAAGGCGTTTACCTTGGAGGCGCAGGGATTGCTCTCGGTGTGCATTCAACACGAGATGGATCACCTCAAGGGCAAGGTGTTCGTCGAGCACCTGTCTCAGCTCAAACAGCAGCGCATTCGCGCCAAGCTGGCGAAGCAGCTGCGCAAGACGGCCTGACGCGGCTCGCCTGCAGCTAGCTTTCGCAGGCACCGCGGAGTTCGCGCGGCAGGTGCTCGGTCGCCTGCTCGAGACGCCCCATGAGGTGGTTCTCGTTCTTAGCCGGCCCGACACGGCGGCCGGTCGTGGCCTGCACGTTACGCAAAGCCCCGTCAAGCAGTTGGCCGTGCAGCGCGATATCGAGGTGCTGCAACCCGCCTCGCTCAAGTTACCCGAGGTGGAACGTCGCCTGCGCGAGGTACGCCCGGATTTGCTCGTTGTCGTCGCTTACGGGCTGCTCATTCCAGGCGTCGTACTCGCCGTTCCCCGCCTGGGGGCGGTGAACGTGCACGCTTCCCTGCTGCCGCGGTGGCGAGGCGCGGCCCCGATTCAGCGCGCCTTGCTCGCGGGCGATGTGCACACCGGCGTGTCGGTCATGAAGATGGACGAAGGCCTCGATACCGGTCCAGTGTTCGCGCAGCGAGCGATCGACATCTCGTCGGACGACGATGCCGGCACGCTGCACGACAAGCTGGCGAGGTTGGGGGGCGAGGCGCTCGTGGAGGTGCTCGGCGGGCTAAGCGACGGCCGCGCGCAGGCGCGCGCGCAGCCCGAGGACGGAGTGACGTATGCGGCGAAGATTGACAAGCGAGAAACCGAACTCGACTGGCGAAGGCCGGCTGCTGAGCTCGAGCGCGCGGTGCGTGCCTTTCGTCCGGCTCCCGGCGCGCTCGCTCGCTTGGGCGAGGAGAGAGTCAAGATATGGCGCGCAGCGCTCGCCGATGCTGAAGGCGAGCCCGGTACGGTTCTCGATGCCCGCGAGCTGCTTGTCGCCTGCGGCAGCGGCGCCCTGCGGCTCCTCGAACTGCAGCGTGCCGGGGGACGGCGCGTAAGCGCCGCCGAATTCCTGCGCGGCCGGCCCCTGCCCATCGGCACGCGCTTCGGGTGAAATCCTCGGCGGCCCTCGCGCCCGCGCTACGCGACGCGGCGCGGCTCGTTGCCCGCGTTGCCGCGGGCCAGAGCCTCGCCGAGGAAGCCGCAATCGCCTCCGACGCGGCCGTTCCCGCGTCGCGGGCTGCCCTGCTCGACATCAGCCAAGGCACCTTGCGGCGTTACGGGCGCGTGCAGGCAATCGTTGCCGCCCTGTCGCAGCGCGGCCTGCCCGACCCCGTCCTGCAGGCGCTACTCTGGTGCGCCCTCTATTCGCTCGATTCGGGTCGCTATGCGCCGTATACGGTCGTCGATCAGGCGGTGCAGGCGTGCGCGCTGCTCGAGCGCTGGAGTGCCAAGGGGTATGTCAATGCGCTGCTGAGGCGCTTTCTTCGCGAGCGTACGGCAATGGAACGAGAGCTCGAGCGCGATCCGGAGGCGCACTATCAGCACCCGCGTTGGTGGGTCGACCTGGTGCGCGGCGCTTATCCCGGGCGCTGGGAAGACGTCCTTGCTCAGGGCAATCGGCCGCCGCCAATGTGCCTGCGGATAAACCAGCGTCGCGCCAGCGTCGCGGAGTATGCGGCGCGAATGGCAGCGCTCGGCATTGCGACGCGAGAGCTCGGCGCGCAAGCTTTGCTGCTCGAGCAGCCGCTCCCGGTGCAGCGTCTCCCCGGGTACCTCGAAGGCGAAGTATCGGTCCAGGACGCTGGCGCGCAGCGTGCGGCGCGCTGCCTCGAGCTCGCGAACGGACACCGGGTCCTCGACGCCTGCGCGGCGCCCGGCGGCAAGGCGGGGCACATCCTCGAGTCAGCCGATGTGGAGCTGACGGCGGTCGACATCGACCCCGCTCGCGCTGCGCGCATCGAGCGCAATCTGCAAAGACTCGGCCTCGCGGCACGTGTCGAAGTGGCCGATGCTCTGCAGTTTGCCGCCGCGCCCGGACCGGCGTTCGACCGCATCCTCGCCGATGTGCCGTGCTCGGGCTCCGGCGTCGCCGGGCGGCATCCGGACATCAAATGGCTGCGGCGCGAAGGCGATGTCGGCGGCTTCGCGCTCCGGCAGACGGCCCTGCTCGAGGCGCTTTGGCGGCGGCTCGCGCCGGGTGGTAAATTGCTGTATGCCACCTGCTCGGTGTTCCCGCAGGAAAACGAGGCCGTGACGGAGGCGTTCATCGCGCGCCACGCGCAAGCGAGGCGCGCGGCGCTGGCTGACGGCGGCCCGGCGCAGTGGCTGCCGAGCGTCGAGCACGATGGCTTCTATTACGCGTTGATCGAAAAAAAAGCCTGAGGTGGGAGCGATGCCTCGCATCGCCTGGGTCGCCGGTCTTGTCGCGCTGCTCATCTGCACCACTGCGCAGGCGAACGATGTCGAGGTGCGCGATGCGCGGCTGCGCGCCGTCGAGGAAGGCTTCGTACTCGATGCCGACTTCGATTTCGAGCTGACCCCTCGCCTCGCCGAAGTGCTGTCGAACGGTGTCTCGCTGTACTTCAGCGTCGACTTCGAGCTGACGCGGCGGCGCTGGTATTGGTGGGACGAAACCGCGGCCGAGCGCGAGCTGCAGATTGCCCTTTCCTATCAGCCGCTATCGCGCCACTACCGCGTGAGCACGGGCGGGCTCGAGCGAAGCTTCCAGACGCTCGGCGAGGCGCTCGACGCCCTGCAGCACCTGCGCGGCTGGCTGGTAGTCGAGCGCACCGTAACTTTCGCCGATGCCGACTACGACGCCGCGGTGCGCATGCGCCTCGATACGGCGCTCCTGCCGAAGCCTTTTCAGCTGACAGCGCTCACCAGCCGGGAGCTGCAACTCGAGTCGCCATGGCGGCGCTTCGTCGTGCACTCGCCGCGACAGCTGCCCGCTCCCGTAGAGAGCCGCGAGCCGCGGCCCGCCGAGCGATGAAGCTGCTCCTTATCGTCGGCGGGACGATCGCTGCGATCGGCCTGTTCCTGCTCGCCACGGCAAGCAGCGACACCACGCTTTTTTCGCGGCAATACCCGTTGCTCGTCGCGCTGAACGCCGGGCTGGCGGCGCTGCTTGCGGCGCTGCTCGCCTACCAGCTCGTCGTCATGGCACGGCGCTACCGAGCTCGGGTGTTCGGCACACGGCTCACGCTTCGTCTGCTTCTGCGCTTCGCCGCCCTGGCGGTCCTGCCCGGAATCGTGGTCTATGCGGTGTCGGTGCAGTTCATCACCCGGTCCATCGAGACCTGGTTCGACGTCAAAGTGGACGCGGCGCTCGAGGGCGGCATCAATATCGGCCAGCAGGCGATCGACCAGATGCTGCTCGAGCTGCTCGGCAAAGCGCGCGCCATGGCGCTCGAGCTGGCCGAGCGCCCGGCGTCGCAGGTGATGGCGCAGCTCGAGAGGCTGCGCGCCCAGGCAGGCGTTCAGGAGGCGGTCGTGCTCACCGCCAGCGGGCGACCGATTGCGAGCGCCACGGAGGATGTGACTCGGCTCGTGCCCGACCTGCCGAGCGCGGCGTTGCTGCGCCAGGCGCGCAGCAACCGCGGCTATACCAGCGTAGACGCCCCCGAGGGGCGCTCGCTCTCGCTACGCGCCATCGTTCCGCTCGAGCCGCGTGCGCTCGCCGAGGAGGTGCGCTTCGTCCAGTTGCGCGCCAGCGTCCCAGCCTCGTTCGCGCGCAACGCCGAAGCGGTCGAGGCGGCCTACCGCGACTACCGCGAGCTCGCGATCTCGCGCGATGGGCTGAAGCGTATCTACGTGGTCACGCTTACCTTCGCGCTGCTGATGGCGCTGTTTGTCGCAGTCGGCACGGCGGTGACGCAATCGAACCGGCTTGCGGAGCCGCTCGCGACGCTGGCCCAGGCGATGCAGGCGGTGGCGCGCGGCGACTTCTCTCGGCGCGCGGCGGTGACGAGCCGGGACGAGCTGGGCGTGCTCACAGAATCGTTCAATTCGATGACCGGCCAGCTCGACGAGGCGCGGCGCGTCGTGGAGGTGAACCGCGCTGCGCTCGAGGCCTCGAAATCGAGGCTGGAGAACATCCTCGCCAATCTGTCCGCTGGCGTGCTCGTCTTCGACCATCAGCTCGAGCTCTCGATCTCGAACCACGGCGCCCAAGCCATCCTGGGCGGCGAGCGCGACGCCTTCGCCGAGCTCGTGCGCGAGCACTTCCTCGAGCAGGGTGAAGCGCCGTGGCAGCTCGACCTCCAGCTCAAGGGTACCGGCAAGATGCTGCACGCGCAGGGCGCGCCACTGCCGCGCGCCACCGGGGGCGGCTACGTCCTCGTGTTCGACGACATCACGCAGCTCATCAACGCGCAGCGCGCCATTGCCTGGGCGGAGGTGGCGCGCCGGCTCGCGCACGAGATCAAGAATCCCCTCACCCCGATCCAGCTTTCCGCGGAGCGCCTGGAGATGAAGCTCGCCGAGCGGCTCTCGCGCGAGGACGCTGAGACGCTCAAGCGCGCGACCGGCACCATCGTCAGCCAGGTGTCGGCGCTCAAGGCGATGGTCGATGACTTTCGCGACTACGCCCGCTTGCCGCCGCCGGTATTCGGGCCGCTCGATCTCAACCGTCTGGTAAGCGAAGTGCTTGCGCTCTACGAGACTTCGGCGGTGCCCGTGTTGCGCCGCCTCTCGCCCGGGCTGCCGCTCGTGTGGGCCGACGGCGCACAGATCCGCCAAGTCATTCACAATCTCGTGCAGAACGCGCAAGATGCGCTGGAGAACGAGCGGCAGCCCTCGGCGCACGCCGCGATCGAGGTGCGCACCGAGCTCGCGGGCGATCGGGTGCGGCTGGCCGTCTCCGATAACGGCGCAGGTTTCCCCGAGGCGCTGATGGACCGCATATTCGAGCCTTACGTCACCACCAAGCCGCGCGGCACCGGGCTGGGACTGGCGATCGTGAAGAAGATCGTCGACGAGCATCACGGCAGCGTGGCGATCGAGAACCGGCCGAGCCGCGGCGCATCGGTGAGCGTCCTGCTGCCGCTCGCGAGGGCCGCCTAGCATGGCGCAGATCCTGGTCGTCGACGACGAGGTGGGCATCCGGGAGCTGCTCTCCGAGATCCTCGCCGACGAAGGCCACCAGGTGCTTGCCGCGGAGAGCGCCGGCGAGGCGCGCCGCCTGCGCGAGCGCAGCCGCCCGGATCTCGTACTGCTCGACATCTGGATGCCCGATACCGATGGCATCACGCTGCTCAAGGAGTGGGCCGCGAGCGGTCAGCTTACGATGCCGGTGGTCATGATGTCCGGTCATGGCACGATCGAGACGGCGGTGGAAGCGACGCGCATCGGCGCGCTCGACTTTCTCGAGAAGCCGATCGCCCTGCAGCGTCTGCTCAATACCGTCAAGCGCGCACTGCGCAGCTCGGATACCGCGCCCGCCCCGCAGCTGACGCTGGCGGCGCTCGGTCGTTCCGATGCGCTGGTCGAGACCAAGAAGCGGCTGTCGCAGCTCGCTCCGCTATCGGCGCCGCTGCTGCTGCGCGGCGAGCGCGGCATGCGTCCCGAGCTCTTCGCAAGGCTGGTGGCCCCCGCCGGGGCTCCGTTTCTTTCCGGCGCCGAGCTGCTCGCCGAGGCACCGTCGGATCTCCTCGCCAAGGCGGCCGGCGGCATCCTCTTCATGCCGGATCTCACGCGCCTGGGCCGCAACGAGCAGCGCAGTCTCGATTTCGTCCTTTCCCGGGCGGAGAAGCATCGCGTCCGGGTCGCCTCGTTTTCACCCGTCGATATGCGAACCCTGGTGGAAAAGCACGAGTTCGACGCCGACCTCTGTGCGAGGCTGGCCGAGCTGACGCTGCGCCTGCCGCCGCTGCGGGAATTCGCCGAGGATGTGCCGGACCTCGCCTCGCTGATCCTCGCCCAGTTCGTCGAGACGCGACTTTGCCCACCGCGCCGCTTGGGCATCGCGGCACTGAACACGCTGCGTCACTACCACTGGCCGGGAAACCTCGCGGAGCTGGAGAGTGTGGTGAAGGATCTCGCGCTCACTGCCCTCGACGAAGAGGTTCAGATAGGCGACGTAGAGCGCGTGCTAGCCACGCGCGGCACGCCGAGCGTGGTGCCGGAAGCGGCCTTCGAGCGTCCCTATCGCGAGGCGCGCGAAGCCTTCGAGCGGGTCTACTTCGAGAACCTGCTCGCGCGCGAGAACGGCAGCATGTCGCGGGTGGCGGAGCGCTCGGGCCTCGAGCGCACGCACCTGTACCGCAAGCTGAAAGCCCTCGGCCTGCCGGTCGGCCGACGCGAGGAATAAGAAGGAAATCAGGCCTTCAGGCCGGCTTGGCGCGCTTTTTCGGCCGACGCGGCCGCTTCTTGCCGTAGCTGTTGCGGTAAATCTTGCCGCGTCGCGTGCGCTTGTCGCCTTTACCCATGCGGCGATTATAGCGGCGCGGCGATCTCGTCCGGTTCGTAGGCCAAGTTGGGCGCGAGCCACTTCTCGGCTTCCGCGGTCGTGGTGCCGCTGCGCCGCGCGTAATCCTCGACCTGGTCGCGGCCCACCTTCCCGACCGCGAAATAGCTCGACTGCGGGTGCGAGAAGTAGAAGCCGGCAACCGACGAGGCGGGCAGCATGGCGAACGATTCGGTGAGAACCATGCCGGCGTTGCGCTCGGCGGCGAGCAGAGCGAAGAGTGGCCCCTTGGCGCGATGATCGGGACAGGCGGGATATCCAGGCGCCGGCCGAATCCCTCGGTAACGCTCGGCGATGAGATCGACGACGCCGAGGCTCTCGTCCGGGGCATAGCCCCAGAACTCGCGCCGCACCCGCTCGTGCAGGCGCTCGGCAAACGCTTCCGCCAGGCGGTCCGCGAGCACCTTTAGCATCACCGCGTTGTAGTCGTCGTGCGCCGCCTCGAAGCTCCTCAGCCGCTCCTCGAAGCCGCCGGCGGCGACCGCGAAGGCGCCGATCCAGTCCGCGACCCCGCTCTCCTTCGGCGCTATGAAGTCGGCCAGGCACAGATTAGGGCGGCCTTCGGGCTTGTGGTTCTGCTGCCGCAAGTTCCGCCAGGTCATGCGCACTTCGCGGCGCGCCTCATCGGCGTATAGCTCGACGTCGTCGCCGCTCACCTGCGCCGCCGGGAACAGTCCGACGACACCGTGCGCCCGGATCCACTTCTCGCGCACCACCCGCTCGAGCATTTCCTGGGCTTCCGCGAAGAGCTTGCGCGCCGTTTCGCCGACGACGGGATCCTCGAGGATGCGCGGATAGGGGCCGGAGAGCTCCCAAGCCTGGAAGAACGGCGACCAGTCAATGTAGGTCGCCAGCTCCTGCAGTGAATAGTCGCGCAGCGCCTGCACGCCGAGGCGGCGCGGTACGGGCGGCCGGTAGGCACTCCAGTCGGTCTTGAGGCCCCGCGTGCGAGCCTCGGCGATCGAGTGCAGCGGGCCGGGGCCGCTCTTGCGCGCGTGCTGGTCGCGGATCTTCTCGTAGTCGGCCCTCACTTGGGCGATGTAGCGGTCGCGAGAGTCGCCGAGCAGGCCCTGGGCGACGGAGACGCTGCGCGAAGCGTCCGGAACGTAGACGACGGGGCCGGAATAACGCGGCGCGATCTTGACCGCGGTGTGCGTGCGCGAGGTGGTGGCGCCGCCGATGAGGAGCGGCAGGGATAGTCCGGCACGCTCCATCTCGCGCGCCACGTGCGCCATTTCCTCGAGCGACGGGGTGATCAGCCCCGAGAGGCCGATCGCATCCGCCTTCTCGCGCAACGCGGCCTCGATGATGGTCGCGGGCGGGACCATCACGCCGAGGTTCACCACTTCGTAGTTGTTGCATTGGAGAACGACGGCAACGATGTTCTTGCCGATGTCATGCACGTCGCCCTTGACGGTGGCGACGACGAGCCGCCCCTTGGCGCGCGCCGCGGCGCCGCCTTTCGCCTTCTCGGCCTCGATGAAGGGGATCAGGTGCGCCACCGCCTGCTTCATCACGCGCGCGGACTTGACCACCTGCGGCAGGAACATCTTCCCCGCGCCGAACAGGTCGCCGACCACGTTCATCCCGTCCATCAGCGGGCCTTCGATCACCTCGATCGGCCGGGCGTACTGGCGTCGTGCTTCCTCGGTATCGGCGACAACGTGGCTCGAGATGCCGTTGACGAGGGCGTGCGCCAGGCGCTGCTCGACTGTGCCGCTGCGCCAGGCCTCGTCCTTTGCCGTCTCGCGGCCGGCGCCCTTGACCTTCGCGGCGAGCTCGAGCAGACGCTCGGTGGCGTCGGGGCGGCGCGCGAAGAGCACGTCCTCTACGCGCTCGCGCAGCTCCGGATCCAGCTTCTCGTACACGCCGAGCTGGCCCGCGTTGACGATGCCCATGCTGAGCCCGGCGCGGATGGCATGGTAGAGAAAGGCGGTGTGCATCGCTTCGCGCACCACGTCGTTGCCGCGAAACGAGAACGAGAGGTTCGACACGCCGCCGGACACCTTGGCCTGCGGCAGGTGGGCGCGGATCCAGCGCACGGCCTCGATGAAATCGATGCCGTAACGCGCGTGCTCTTCGAGGCCGGTCGCCACGGCGAAGATGTTCGGGTCGAAGACGATGTCCTCGGCGGGGAAGCCGAGCCTTTCGGTGAGCAGGGTGAAGGCGCGCTGGCACACTGCGGTGCGCCGCTCGAGCGTATCGGCCTGGCCCTTCTCGTCGAACGCCATCACGACCACCGCGGCGCCATAGCGCCGACAGAGCTCGGCCTGCTGCAGGAACTGCGCCTCGCCCTCCTTGAGCGATATCGAGTTGACGATCGGCTTGCCCTGCACGCACTTCAACCCCGCTTCGATGACGCTCCACTTCGAGCTGTCGATCATCAGCGGCACGCGCGCGATGTCCGGCTCGGCGGCGAGAAGCGAGAGAAAGCTCGCCATCGCCTTCTCCGAGTCGAGCATCGCCTCGTCCATGTTCACGTCGATGACCTGCGCGCCGTTCTCGACCTGCTGCCGCGCTACCGCCAGCGCTCCAGCGTAGTCGCCGGCGAGGATCAGCCGCGCGAAGGCCTTCGAGCCGGTGACGTTGGTGCGCTCGCCGACGTTGACGAAGAGTGAGCGCTCGTCGACGTTGAGCGGCTCGAGGCCGGCGAGGCGCAGCGCCGGCGCGAGCAGCGCCGGCTTTCTCGGCGCCGCGGTGCGCACCGCCTCGGCCATGGCGGCGATGTGCTCTGGCGTAGTGCCGCAGCAGCCCCCCGCGATGTTCAGCCAGCCGTTGCGCGCCCAGTCGCCGACGTGCCCGGCCATGGACTCCGGCGTGTCCTCGTATTCGCCGAAAGCGTTCGGCAGGCCCGCGTTCGGGTGGCAGGAGGTGAACTGCTCGGCGAGCCGCGCCAGCTCCTCGACGTAGGGGCGCAGCTCGCGCGCGCCCAGCGCGCAGTTCAGCCCGACGGCGAGAGGGCGCGCATGGCGTATCGAGTTGTAGAACGCCTCGGCCGTCTGGCCGGAGAGCGTGCGCCCGGAGGCGTCGGTGATCGTGCCGGAGATAATGACCGGCAGCCGCCGGCCCCGCGCCGCGAACGCCGATTCGATGGCGAAGAGCGCGGCCTTGGCGTTCAAGGTATCGAACACCGTTTCCACGAGCAGCAGGTCCGCACCGCCGTCGAGCAGGCCGTCGATCGCCTCGCCGTACGCGGCGACGAGCCCGTCGAAGGTGACCGCGCGGAACCCCGGGTCGTTAACGTCGGGCGAAATCGAGGCGGTCTTGTTCGTCGGGCCGAGCACGCCGGCGACAAAGCGCGGCCGCTCGGGCGCCCGACGCAACGATTCGTCGACGGCCTCTCGCGCGAGCCGCGCTGCGGCGCGATTCAGCTCGCCGGCGAGCGATTGCATGTCGTAGTCGGCGAGCGCGATGGCGGTCGAGTTGAAGGTGTTCGTCTCGACGATGTCCGCGCCTGCGGCGAGGTAGCGGGCGTGGATGTCGCGCACGAGCGCGGGCTGCGTGAGGCAAAGCAGGTCGTTGTTCCCCCGCAACTCGCGCGGCCAGTCGCGAAAGCGGGCACCGCGGTAATCTTCCTCCGCGAGTCGCGCGCGCTGGATCATCGTGCCCATGGCGCCGTCGAGCAGCAGGATCCGCTCGCGCAGCAGGGCTTCCAAGGTGGTCAGGCTGAATTCCAATCGACCGTGGGAGTCTGCCCACGCACCTTTGGGGTGTCAATCAGGGGTGTCAATCGGGAGTGTCAATCAGGAGCGTCGATCACGCGTATCAATCGGTCTTCAGCCCCTTGCCTATAATCGCGCGCTTCATGGCCGATGAATTCGACTCGATCGTTGCGACGTTGCCCTGCCGGGTGCATTGGGGCGATTGCGACCCGGCGGGCATCATTTTCTATCCCACGTATTTCCGCTGGATGGACGCCGCCACCTGGGGGTTGTGGGCGTCGGTCGGCTATGCGGCGAAACGCATGAAGGCCGAGCAGCTCGCCATGCCGTTGGTAAGCGCCGATTGCCGCTTCATCGCGCCGGCCGAGCAGGGCGATCGTTGCGAGGTTCGCTCGCGCATCGCGCGCTTCGGCGGCAAGTCGTTCGTGGTGGCGCACGACGTCGTCCGTGAGGACGGTACCGTGCTCGCTTCGGGAAGCGAGACGCGCGTTTGGGGCCGTTACGCGAGCGGCCCTGGCACGCCGCTCAGGGGCGAGACCATTCCCGAGGCGGTGAAGGCGCTCTTCCGCCGGCCGGCGAGCTAGGGCTCGGCGTCGGGCTGCTTCGCCGGTCGCGCCCGGTCGAAGGCGGCGAGCCGCATGCAGGCTTCGAACACCGACATCGTTGCCGGGTACGGCGCGAGGTCGCAGTCGTAGCGCTTGGCGTTGAAGATCTGCGGCACTAGGCAGCAGTCGGCGAGGCTCGGCATATCGCCGTGGCAGAAGCGGCCGGCCGGCCGCCCGTGCGCGAGCTCGGCTTCGAACTTGGCGAGGCCGTCGGCGACCCAGTGCTGGTACCAGGCCTTGATGCCCTCTTCGCGCTGCCCGAGGCTGCGCTTCAAGTGCTGCAGCACGCGCAGATTGTTGAGCGGGTGGATCTCGCAGGCGACGAGGAGCGCGAGCGCGCGCACGCGTGCCTGCGCGAGCGCGCCCGAGGGGAGCAGCGGCGGCTGCGCGCGCAGCGTCTCGAGGTACTCCATGATCGCGAGCGACTGGGCGAGCCGCGTCCCGTCGTCGAGCTCAAGGGTCGGAACAAGCGCTTGCGGGTTCACCGCGGCGTACTCCGGCTTGCGGTGCGCGCCCGTCGCCAGATGCACGAACACCGGCTCGTAGGCGAGTTCCTTGAGGTTCAGCGCGATGCGCACCCGGAACGCCGCGGAGCTGCGGAAGTATGTGTAGAGCTTCACAGCGCTGCGGCGATGCGCACCTTGAGCTCTCCGACCGCGTCGATGCCGGCGAGGAGCTCGTCCCCCGCTTTCACCGGGCCGACGCCGGCCGGCGTGCCGGTGAAGATGACGTCGCCCGGCTCGAGCGTGTAGTACTCGGAGAGATAGGCGATCTGCTCCGGCACCGACCAGATCATATCGCCCAGGTCCGCGCGCTGGCGCTGCTTGCCGTTGACATTGAGCCAGATCGCGCCTTTCGAGGGATGGCCGATCTTCGCCGCCGGCACGAGCTCGCTGCACGGCGCGGACTCGTCGAAGTTCTTGCCGAAGTCCCAGGGCCGGCCATGGTCCTTGCCCCACTGCTGCAGGTCGCGGCGGGTCATGTCGAGGCCCACCGCATAGCCGTAGACATGCTCGTTCGCGCGCTTCGCATCGATGCGCCGGCCGCCGCGGCCCAGCGCCACCACCAGCTCGGTTTCGTAGTGGTAGTTGGCGGTCTTGGCCGGGTAATGCACTTCCCCGCCGCGCGCCACCAGCGCGAATTCGGTCTTCAGGAAGAAGAACGGCTGCTCGCGCCCGTCCCCGCCCATCTCCTTCTGATGCTCCGCATAGTTGCGGCCGACGCAGAAGATGCGACGTACGGGAAAGGTGTCGGAAGAGCCGGATAGCGGCAGTGCCGGCGGTGTCCAAAGGGGAATGACGTACGCCATCGCAATCCTCGGAAAAGGCGGGATTCTAGACGTGAAAAAGGGCGCCACCGCGCCCTTTTTCTCTCCGCCCGAGGCTGCGCGCTACATGCGGTAGGCGGCCTCGCCATGCGCCGTGGTGTCGAGGCCTTCGCGCTCGTCTTCCTCGCTCACGCGCAGGCCGATCGTGGCGTCGACGACCTTGTAGGCGATCGCCGCCACGATGCCGGACCAGAGCAGCGTCACGATAACCGCCTTGGCCTGGATCCAGAGCTGGGCGCCGATGCCGGGATAGCCGATCTTGCCCGTGACCCAGTCTTCGACGAGTCCCGGGCCGCCGAGCGACGGGTCGTTGAAGATGCCGGTGAGCAGCGCGCCGAGGATGCCACCGAGCGCGTGCACGCCGAACACGTCGAGCGAGTCGTCCGCGCCGAGCAGCTTCTTCAGCCCGCTCACGCCCCAAAGGCAGACAATGCCGGCGGCCAGGCCGATCACGAACGCGCCGCCGATGCCGACGTTGCCCGCGGCCGGCGTGATCGCAACGAGGCCGGCCACTGCACCGGAGGCGGCGCCGAGCATCGAGGGCTTGCCCTTGAAGATCGCTTCGCCCGCGATCCAGGAGAGCACGGCGCACGCCGTCGCGAGGTAGGTGTTCATGAACGCGAGGGCCGCGCTGCCGTTCGCTTCGAGCGCCGAGCCGGCATTGAAGCCGAACCACCCCGTCCACAGCAGCGCCGCGCCGATCATGGTCAGCGTCAGGTTGTGCGGCGGCATCGCTTCCCGGCCGAAGCCGATGCGCTTGCCGATCAGGTACGCGCCCACCAGGCCGGCGATGCCGGCGTTGATGTGCACCACCGTGCCGCCGGCGAAGTCCAGCGCGCCCATCTGCCAGAGCCAGCCCGCCTTCGCGTTCAGCTCGTCGACCACCTTGGCGCTCGTGTACGCGTCCGGGCCCGGCCAGAACCACACCATGTGCGCGATCGGCGCATACGCGAAGGTGAACCAGATGACCGTGAACACAAGTACGGCGGAGAACTTGGCGCGCTCGGCGATCGCTCCGAGAATCAGGCAGCAGGTGATGGCCGCGAAGGTCGCCTGGAAGGCGACGAACACCAGCTCCGGAAGCACCACGCCCTTCGAGAAGGTCGCGCCCAGGCTGTCCGTCGCGCCCTTCAGGAACAGCCGGTCGAAGCCGCCGATGAAGGCGTTGCCCTCGGTGAACGCGAGGCTGTAGCCGTAGATGCACCAGAGCACCGTGATCAGCGAGAAGACGACGAACACCTGCATCAGCATCGACAGCGTGTTCTTCGCCCGCACCATGCCGCCGTAAAAAAGCGCGAGCGCCGGGACGCTCATCATCAGAACGAGCGCGGTGGAGACGAGCATCCACGCGACGTCGCCCTTGTTCGGCGTCGGCGCCGCGGTACCCTGGGCGAAGGCCGTGCCCGCCAGAGCGAGAGGCGCGATGAGCGCCGCAAAGGTCAAGAGTTTCTTCATTGGCGTTCCTTTAGAGGGCGGCCGCATCGGTCTCGCCGGTGCGGATGCGGATGACTTTCTCGAGATCGAAGACGAAGATCTTGCCGTCGCCGATCTTGCCGGTATTGGCGGACTTCTCGATCGCTTCGATCGCCTGCTCGAGCAGCTCCGTCTTGATCGCGGCTTCGACCTTCACCTTGGGCAGGAAGTCCACGACGTACTCCGCGCCGCGGTAGAGCTCGGTGTGGCCTTTCTGCCGGCCGAAGCCCTTGACCTCGGTGACGGTGATGCCCTGCACGCCGATCGCCGAGAGGGCCTCGCGGACCTCGTCGAGCTTGAACGGCTTGATGATGGCGGTGACCAGTTTCATGTCAAAAGACCTTTTGGATGTAGATGGTGCCCGTGCCTTTGCCCAGCTCACGGTTCCCGGGTGCCGGCGTCGTGTAAAAGCCCTTCTGATCCTCGGTCATGTCTGTGTCGGTGTAGTACGCGCCGACGGTGAAGTTGTTGGGCAGCGCGTAGCTCGCGCCGAGCTTCCAGTCGTTGTAGGAAGCGAGGTCGTCGTTGCTTTTTGAAAGCGCGGGATCATTGCCCTTGAACTTCTGCATTCCGTAATGGGCGATGAGGCTCAACTTGTCGTTGACCGGGTAGCTCGCCGTCAGATCGAGGTAGTAGGTACCTTGGCTGTCCGCCACGCCGAAGGTCTTGTCGCCGATGCTGTAAGAGAGCTTGGCGCTCAGCCACTTCCAAGAGAGAGCACCGTAGAGCTCGGTGGTGTCGGCCTTGTTAAAACCGTCGGCCACCGTGCCGGGGTAGTAGTACTGCAGCAAGCCGACGTCGTAGCCAAATGGGCCGACCGTGTTCTTGTAGCCGCCGTAGAAGTCCCATTCCATGCTCGAGCTGGTGTAGGCGCCGAAATCCCTGAGCCAGCTGATATTCGAGGCCCAAGTGCCCAAATAGAAGCCGCTCGAATGCGAGTAGTCGAAGCCGCCCTGCAGCGCGGGATCCGTGTCGGTCTGCGTGAGGCCGCGGAAGATGTATTGGCTGAAGAAGCCGAAGTTGCCGGTCAGCGTGTGCTCCGACCGTTGCGCTGAGGCGAGCGACGGGGCCGACAGCGCCGCGGCGACCGAGACAGCGAGGATGGACTTGCGCATTGAATTGCTCTCCCTTGGGTTGGTGGATGCAGCGGTCGGGAAACGGTTAGCACCTCCTGTGCCAGAGGTTTTTCTCCCTCGCATCAATCAGTTGGGAAAGGCTGGGGCGACGGGTGCCCCATACCGGTGCACGCGCGATGCGGCCCTGCGCGAACGCGGTGCGCGCTCGCGGTGCTACCTTCGGCGCCATGAGCGAAAGACGGCTGTTCGACGACCTCGGCGAGCGCATCAACGAGGCGTTGCGCAACTCCCCGGCACAGGACGTCCAGAAGAACCTGCGCGCCCTGCTCTCGGGCTGGTTCGACCGCATGGATCTGGTATTGCGCGAGGACTTCGAGGTGCAGAAGAAGCTGCTCCAAGCGGCCGAAGCGAGGCTCGCCGCCCTGGAAGCGCGGCTCGCCGAACTCGAGGCCCGGGACGCAGAGAAGCGGTCGCGGTAAACCTTTCGGCGCGCCCCGCGTTGCTCGTCGTGGGGAGGCGCGAGATGACCATCGCCAGCGTCGCGAGCCGTGCGCTCGCGGGGATTGACGCGCTCGAGGTGACCGTGGAGGTGCACCTCGGGCCGGGACTGCCCGGCTTTCACATCGTCGGACTGCCGGACACCGAGGTACGGGAGGCACGCGACCGCGTTCGTGCCGCGCTCAACCATGCGCGCTTCGAGTTTCCCGCGCGCCGCATCACCGTGAATCTGGCGCCCGCGGAACTGCCCAAGGACTCGAGCCGTTTCGACCTGCCGATCGCGCTCGGCATCCTCGCTGCGAGCGGGCAGCTCATGCCCGAGGCGCTCGCCGGTCTGGAGTTTGCCGGGGAGCTTTCGCTCACCGGCGAGCTGCGGTCGGTACGCGGCGCGTTGGCGATGGCGCTTTCCGCGCGCGCGGCGGCTCGGGCTTTCGTGCTGCCCGAGGGCAACGCCCCCCAGGCTGCGCTTGCGCAAGGCGCGCGCATCCTTCCCGCGCGCACGCTGCTCGAGGTGGTCGCGCACCTTGCCGGCGATACTGTGCTCGCGGAGTACACCGGCGGCGCCGAGCCGGCATGCACGGCCTATGCCGATTTCAGCGAGGTGAAGGGCCAGCAGCAGGTGAAGCGCGCGCTCGAAGTCGCTGCGGCGGGCGCACACAGCCTACTGATGGTAGGGCCGCCGGGAACGGGCAAATCGATGCTCGCATCGCGCTTTCCCGGCAT
>DASUFD010000151.1:0-16776 GCA_036274735.1 Burkholderiales bacterium | reverse complement strand
CGCGCCTTCCAGCTCGTCGACTGGGACCGCACGCACCAGTTCTGCGGCCGTTGCGGCACGCCGACGGTGGCGAAGGCCGAGGAGCGCGTGCGCGTCTGCCCGGCGTGCAAGCTGTCGGCCTATCCGCGCGTCGCGCCCGCTGTGATGGCGCTCGTCCACAGGAGAAATCAGGGCAAGGACGAGCTGCTGCTCGCGCGCGGGCCGCACTTTCCGCCGGGGATGTACAGCGCGCTCGCCGGGTTCGTCGAGCCCGGT
Organism: Burkholderiales bacterium; assembly: GCA_036274735.1. GTDB lineage: Bacteria > Pseudomonadota > Gammaproteobacteria > Burkholderiales > SG8-39 > SCGC-AG-212-J23. The sequence goes on along the minus strand of DASUFD010000151.1, from coordinate 16,521 downwards.
GAGTCGCTCGAGCAGTGCGTGGCGCGCGAGGTCGGCGAGGAGGTCGGCGTGCGGGTCGATCGCCTGCGCTACTTTGCGAGCCAGCCGTGGCCGTTCCCGCATTCGCTGATGATCGCGTTCGTGTGCGAGTGGCGCGACGGCGAGCTCGCGCTTCAGGACGCGGAAATCGAGGACGCAAAATGGTTCGAAGTATTGCAATTGCCGAAACTTCCGAGCAGAATCTCGATCGCTCGAAGATTGATCGATTCGCTTTGTCAAGAGCTGATCGGACAGTCGAAAGGGCAAACGTAGAAGTTGAGGTCGTGGTTTGGGTGCCTAGGAGGTTTTGCACGAGTTGAGCGCGACTGAAGAGCGCTGTTTGCGCCGCGAGGCGCGGGTGGAAGGCGTGGCTCCGCACGGGGGCTGCGCCTTCGCATTTTGGAGGGTGAAAAAATGAACGGCCTGCATCTCATCGGTGACCTCACCGGCTGCCGCTGCGATCCGCAGCTCCTTCTCGACGGCGAGCGCTTCCGCGCCAAGTGCCTGGAAATGGTGGCCGCGTCCGGTTTGACGACCATGGATGCGACCTTCCACCAGTTCGAGGGCTCGGGCTTCACCGGCACGGTCGTCCTCGCCGAGTCGCACCTCGCGATCCACACCTGGCCCGAGCGCCAGGGGCTGACGCTCGACGTCTACGTCTGCAACTACAGCGCCGACAACTCGGCGAAGGCGCGGAAGCTCTTCGAGCAGCTGGTGGCGTACTTCCAGCCGGCCGAGACCGCCCGGCACGAGGTCGAGCGCGGCGGCCACCTGCTCATGGAGTCGCTCAACGACTCGACCGGGTTCTACATCAAGGCGAGCCGTCAGCTCGGCGAGTGGCAGACGCGCTTCCAGAGCCTGCAGATCTACGAGACGCCGCACTACGGGAAGATCTTCCGCCTCGACGGGTTCAACATGACCTCCGAGAAGGAGGAGTTCGTCTATCACGAGAACCTGATCCATCCCGCGCTCACCGCCCACATGGCGCCGAAGAAAGTGCTGATCATCGGCGGCGGCGACGGCGGCTCCTCCGAGGAGGCGCTCAAGCATCCGTCGGTCGAGTCGGTCACCATGGTCGAGATCGACGCCGACGTGATCCAGGTCTCCAAGGAGCACTTCGAGGCCGTGCACCACGGCGTCTTCGACAACCCGAAGCTGCGGGTCCTGGTCGACGACGGGATGAGGTTCGTGCGCGAGACGCAGGAGCGCTTCGACCTGATCGCGCTGGATCTCAACGACCCGGTCGGGCCGGCGGCGGCGCTCTACTCGCTCGAGTTCTTCCAGCAGCTTCGCACCGCGCTCGCGCCGGGCGGGGCACTGAGCCTGCACCTCGGCTCGCCGGTGGCGCAGCCGCAGCGGGTGGCCGACCTCGCCCAGCGCCTGAACAGCGTGTTCCGCAACGTGCGGGTGTACACCATGTACATCCCGCTCTACGGCTCGCTCTGGGCGATGGCGGTGTGCTCTGACAAGCTCGACCCGAAGGCCTTCACCGCCGACGAGATCGACCGGCGCATCGAAGCGCGGCGGCTCCAGGACCTGCGCTACTACAACGGCGAAACGCACGAGGGCGTCTTCGCCCTGCCGAACTACGTGCGCGACCTCGTCATCCCCGCGCGCCTGAAGACCCCGGCGCGCGGCCGCCGGCTGGGCGTCGTCAGGGCCGCCGCCAAGTAAGTAAAAACCGGGACGTACAAGAATTAAAAGGGCGCTTCGGCGCCCTTTTTCTTTGAGATCCGGTCCTGGCCCCGAATTACTCGACGCTGGCGAGAGCCTTGCCGACAGTGTCGAAGATGCGGTCGATCTGCGCCTTCTCGATGATGAGGGGCGGCGAGAAGGCGAGCGTGTCGCCGGTATAGCGGACGAGCACGCCGGCGTCGAAGCACTTGAGGAACGCCTCGTAGGCGCGCGCTCCCGGCCGGCTCGGCCGCGGCTCGAGCTCGACCGCGCCCATCAGCCCGAGGTTGCGCAGGTCGATCACGTGCCGAGCGCCCTTGAGCGCATGCAGGCCGTCCTCGAAATGCTTCTCGAGCGAGGCGCCGCGCGTAAGCAGCCCTTCTTCCTCGTACGTGTCGAGCGTCGCGATACCCGCGGCGCAGCCGAGCGGATGCCCGGAGTAGGTGTAGCCGTGGAAGAGCTCGATGCCGTCGGCGCCCTCCATGAATGCCCGGTAGATCTCGTCGCGCGCGAAGACCGCGCCCATCGGCACGGTGCCGTTGGTCATGCCCTTCGCCACGGTGAAGAGGTCGGGCAGGACGCCAAAGCGCTGCGAGGCGAAAGGATGGCCGAGGCGCCCGAACCCGGTGATCACCTCGTCGAAGATGAGGAGGATGCCGTGCTTCGTGCAGATCTCGCGCAGGCGCTCGAGATAGCCCCTGGGCGGCACGAGCACGCCGGCCGAGCCGGCCACCGGCTCCACGATCACGGCAGCGATCGTCGACGGGTCGTGCAGCGCGCACAGCCGCTCGAGCTCGTCGGCGAGGTCGGCCCCATTTGGAGGCTGGCCCCGGGAAAAAGCGTTCCCGAGGAGCCCATGGGTATGGCGCAAGTGATCCACGCCGGCGACGCCCGGGCCGAACGCCTTGCGATTGGCCGGGATGCCGCCCACCGCCATGCCGCCGAAGTTCACGCCGTGATAGCCGCGCTCGCGGCCGATGAGGCGGATGCGCTGGCCCTCGCCGCGCACCCGGTGATAGGCAAGCGCGATCTTGAGCGCGGTATCGGCCGATTCCGACCCGGAATTGGTGAAGAAGACGCGCGCGAAGCCGCTCGGCGCGACGCCCGCCAAGCGCTCGGCGAACTCGAAGGCGAGCGGATGGCCCATGTTGAAGGTGGGCGCGAAGTCCATCTCGCCCACCTGCCGGCGCACCGCTTCGACGATCTTCGGCCGGCAATGCCCGGCGTTCACGCACCACAGGCCCGACTGGCCGTCGAGCAGCTGCCGCCCGTCGGCGGTCCAGTAGTGCATGCCTTCGGCGCGCGCGAGAAGCCGCGGTGCCTTCTTGAATTGCCGGTTTGCCGTGAACGGCATCCAGAAGGCGGACTGCTCCAAACCCAGGTCGACGCGTTTGTTCATCCGCCGAGCATACCCCTGCTGCGACCGTGCGGCACCGCAGTAAAAGCTAGGCCGAGTAGGCCACCACTTTCTGGCGTTGCTGGCCGAGCCCGTGGATGGTGAGCGTCATGACGTCGCCCGGCTTCAAGAACACCGGCGTCGGCTTCATGCCCAGCCCAACCCCCGGCGGCGTACCGGTGGCGATGATGTCGCCGGGAAGGAGCGTCATGTACTGGCTCACGTGCGAGACGATCTTCGCCACCCCGAACACCATGGTGCGGGTATTGCCGCTCTGCATCACGCGGCCGTTCACTTCGAGCTCCATGTCGAGCACCTGCGGATCGCGGATCTCGTCCGTGGTGACGAGCCAGGGGCCAATCGGCCCGGCGGTGTCGAACCCCTTGCCCTTGTCCCACTGGCTGGTAGCCATCTGGAAGGAGCGCTCGGAGACGTCGTTGACGATGCAATAGCCGGCGACGTGGTCGAGCGCCGAGGCCTCGTCGACGTAGCGCGCCTGGGTGCCGATCACGACGCCCAGCTCGATCTCCCAGTCGAGCTTGGCGGAATTCTTCGGCTGCACGACGTCGTCGCTCGGACCGTTGATGCAGGTGGTCGCTTTCATGAAGACGATCGGCTCGGCGGGCAGCGGCAGCCCCGCCTCCTTCGCGTGGTCGGAGTAGTTGAGGCCGATGGCGACGAACTTGCCGATGCCGACATAGGGCACGCCGAAGCGCGGATTGCCGTTGACGAGCGGCAGCGACTCGGGCTTGATGCGCGCGAGCATCTTCAGGCCGCGCGCAGAGAGCTCCTTCGGGCCGAGGTTGTCGACGACCTTGGACAGGTCGCGCAGCTTCCCTTCGGCATCGATCATGCCCGGCTTCTCCTGGCCCGGTCTTCCGTACCGACACAACTTCATATGGTCATCCCCCCATCGATCGAGTAAGCGTTGCCGGTGGCGAAGAGCGACTCGTCGGAAGCGAGGAAGACGAGGAGCCCCATGATGTCGTCCACCGTGCCGAGGCGTCCCATCGGCTGGCGCGCGACGAAGTCCTTGCGCGCCTGCACCGGGTCGGCGAAGGCGTTGATGCGCTGTTGCAGCGAAGGCGTGTCGACCGTCCCGGGACACACCGCGTTGCAGCGGATTCCCTTGCCGACGTAGTCGGCCGCGATCGACTTGGTGAGCCCGATGACGGCGGCCTTGCTCGTGCCGTAGACGAAGCGGTTCGGCAGGCCGCGGATCGACGAGGCGACCGAGGCCATGTTGATGATCGAGCCGCGGCCCTTCTTCAGCATCCCGGGCAGGAAGGCGCGGCTGACGAGGAACATCGAGCGCACGTTCACCGCGAAGGCCTGGTCCCAGTCCTTCACGGAGGCGTCGAGGATCGAGCCGTGGTGGACGATGCCGGCGCAGTTGAAAAGGACGTCGACGGTGCCGACCTCCTGGGCGACGTTGTGGATTCCCTCCTCGTCGGTCACGTCGAGGACGCGCGTGCGGATCCCCTCCTTGCCGTCGATCGCCTTCAGCGTTGCCGCGTTGAGATCGGTCGCCCACACGCGGGCGCCCTCGCGCGCAAAGGCGAGAGCGGCGCCCTGGCCCATCCCCTGTCCTGCCGCGGTAATGAAAGCGGTCTTGCCGGCGAGTCGCCCAGCCATAGCGATCCTTTGAGAGGGCAGCGATTATACTTCCCAGCCTCCATGAACCGACTCGATTTCACCGGCCGCACCGCCATCGTCACCGGCGGCGCGCAGGGGATCGGCGCCGCCATCGTGCGGCGGCTGAAGGAGTCGGGAGCGGAGGTCGCGGTCTGGGATCTGGACGGCTCGCCGCGCGTCGACGTGACCGATCCCGCCTCCATCAAGGAAGCTCTGGCAAAGCTCGACAGGATCGACGTCCTCGTGAACAACGCCGGCATCGCCGGCAAGAACGTGCCGACGGTCGACTATCCGCTCGAGGAGTGGGAGCGCGTGCTGCGCGTGAACCTCACCAGCCAGTTCCTCTGCTGCCGGGCGGTCGCGCCGCGCATGGTGAAGGCGCGCTACGGCCGCATCGTCAACATCGCCTCGGTCGCGGGCAAGGAAGGCAACCCGAATGCGGTCGCGTATTCCGCGTCGAAGGCGGGCGTGGTCTCGCTCACGAAGAGCCTCGGCAAGGAGCTCGCGCAGACCGGCGTGCTCGTCAACTGCATTACCCCGGCGGCGGCGATGACCGCGATCTTCGAGCAGATGACGCAGGCGCACATCGACTACATGCTCTCGAAGATCCCGATGGGGCGCTTCGTGGAAGTCGACGAGATCGCGGCGCTCGCCTGCTGGCTCGCCTCCGAGGACTGCTCCTTCTCCACTGCTGCGGTATTCGACATCTCCGGCGGCCGTGCCACCTACTAGAAAGAGACCGCCGATTACGAGGCCGAGAAGCCGGCCCGAAGGCAAGCGCAGCGCCGAGTGGTTCGGACGCCAGGACATCTACGGCTTCATCTATCGCAGCTGGGTGAAGAACCGCGGCGTGCCGCATGACCAGTTCGACGGCCGCCCGGTGATCGGCATCTGCAACACCTGGTCCGAGCTCACGCCCTGCAACACCCACTTCCGCACGCTCGCCGAGCACGTGCGCCACGGCGTGCTCGAGGCCGGCGGCTTCCCGCTCGAGTTCCCGGTCATGTCGCTCGGCGAGACGCTGCTGCGCCCCACGGCGATGCTCTATCGCAATCTCGCCTCCATGGACGCGGAGGAATCGATTCGCGGCAATCCGCTCGACGGCGTGGTGCTGCTCGGCGGCTGCGACAAGACTACGCCGTCGATCCTCATGGGCGCGGCGAGCGTCGACCTGCCGACGCTTTTCGTCTCCGGCGGGCCGATGCTCTCCGGCAAGTACCGCGGCGAGGAGATCGGCTCGGGCACCAACGTCTGGCTGATGTCCGAGCAGCTGCGCGGCGGCACGCTCACGCTGGAAGAATTCCACGAGGCGGAGTCGTGCATGCATCGCTCGCACGGGCACTGCATGACGATGGGCACGGCCTCGACGATGGCTTCCATGGTGGAGGCCCTCGGCGTAGGGTTGCCGGGCAACGCCGCATGGCCGGCGGTGGACGCGCGCCGGAACCTGCTCGCGCGTAACGCCGGCCGGCGCATCGTCGAGATGGTCAAGGAGAACCTCGTCCTCTCGAAGATCCTGACCAAGCAGGCCTTCGAGAACGCGATCCGCGCCAACGCCGCGATCGGCGGCTCGACCAACGCGGTGATCCACCTCATCGCCATCGCACGGCGCATCGGCGTCGATCTCTCGCTCGACGACTGGGATCGGCTCGGCGAAGGCGTGCACACGCTCGTGAACCTGATGCCGTCGGGCAAGTACCTGATGGAGGATTTCTGCTACGCCGGGGGTCTGCCCGCGGTGCTGCGCGAGCTGGGAGAAGCGGATTTACTGAACAAGAATTCGCTGACCGTGAACGGCAAGACCATCTGGGAGAACAACAAGGACGCCCAGTGCTACAACCGGGACGTCATTCACACCTTCAAGTCGCCGTTCAAGAAGAACACGGGCATCAAGGTGCTGCGCGGCAACCTCTGCCCGGACGGCGCGATCATCAAGCCCTCCGCCGCCACGCCGGGGCTCCTCAGGCACCGTGGCCGCGCGGTGGTGTTCGAGAATATCGAGGACTTCCACAAACGCATCGACGACCCCAAGCTCGACGTCGACGAGCGCTCGATCCTGGTGCTCAAGAACTGCGGGCCGAAGGGCTATCCCGGGATGGCCGAGGTCGGCAACATGCCGCTGCCGCCCAAGCTGCTGCGCAAGGGCGTCGTAGACATGGTGCGAATCTCGGATGCGCGCATGAGCGGCACGGCGTACGGCACGGTAGTGCTGCACATCTCGCCCGAGGCCGCGGCCGGCGGCACGCTCGCGCTGGTGCAAAACGGCGACATGATCGAGCTGGACGTCTCGAAGCACCGGCTGCAGCTCATGGTTTCCGACGAGATAATCTCCGAGAGAAGAAAGCGGTGGAAAGCGCCCAAGCCGCCGCTCGAGCGCGGCTACTGGCGCCTTTATTACGACCACGTGCTGCAGGCGCACGAGGGCGCCGACCTCGACTTCCTCGTGGGCAAGAGCGGCGCCTTTGTTCCGAGGGACAACCACTGATGCTGCAAGCCGCCGACCTCACCATCCGCCTGCATCCCGAAGACGACGTCGTCATCGCGCGCGTAGAGCTGCCCGCCGGCACGATGATCGCGAAAGAGAACGTGCGCGCCGCGGTGCGCATACCCGCCGGGCACAAGATCGCGGTGCGTGCGCGTGCGAAGGGCGAGCCGGTGCACCGTTACCACCAGATCATCGGCTTCGCCACGCAGCCGATCGCGCCCGGCGATCACGTGCACGTGCACAACGTGGCGATGGGCGATTTCCAGCGCGACTACGCGTTCTGCCTGGGCGCGAAGCCCACGGAGTATTTCCAGAAAAAGGCGACCTTCATGGGGATCAAGCGCCCCGACGGCCGCGTGGCGACGCGCAACTACATCGGCATTCTCACGAGCGTGAACTGCTCGGCGACGGTCGCCCGGATGATCGCCGAGCACTTCAAGAACAATCTGGGCGAATACCCCAACGTCGATGGCGTCGTCGCCCTTACGCACAAGACCGGCTGCGGCATGGCCTCCGAGGGCGAAGCGACCGATGTCCTGCGCCGCACGATCGCCGGCTATGCGCGGCATCCCAACTTCTTCTCTTCGCAGCTCGTAGGCCTTGGCTGCGAGGCGAACCAGATCAACGTGCTTCTTTCCGCCCAGGGACTGAAGCGCAACGAGAAGCTCGACGCCTTCACCATCCAGGAGAAAGGCGGCACCCGCAAGGCAGTGGAAAATGGCATCGCACGCGTGAAGGAGATGCTGCCGGAAGCGAACAAGGTGAAGCGCGAGCCGGTGCCGGCGAGCGAGCTCGTGCTCGGCCTGCAATGCGGCGGCTCCGACGGCTATTCCGGCATCAGCGCCAATCCGGCGCTCGGGGCGGCGGTCGATCTGCTGGTGCGCCATGGCGGGACGGCGATCCTCTCCGAGACGCCGGAGATCTACGGCGCCGAGCACCTGCTGACGCGGCGCGCCGTGTCGCGGGAAGTGGGCGAGAAGCTGATCGAGCGCATTCGCTGGTGGGAGGAGTACACGCGTCGCAACGGCAACGAGATGAACAACAATCCGTCACCCGGCAACAAGGCGGGCGGCCTCACCACCATCCTGGAAAAATCGCTCGGCGCGGTCGCGAAGGGCGGCACCACGAACCTCGTCGCCGTCTACGAGTACGCCGAGCCGGTGACCGCGAAGGGCTTCGTCTACATGGACACGCCCGGCTACGACCCGGTATCGGCGACCGGCCAGGTGGCGGGCGGCGCGAACATGATCTGCTTCACCACCGGCCGCGGCTCCGCCTACGGCTGCAAGCCCGCACCCTCCCTCAAGCTCGCCACCAACACGCCGCTCTACGTCCACCAGGAAGACGACATGGACTTCAACTGCGGCACGATCGTCGACGGCAACGAGACCATCGCCGCGGCGGGCGAGCGTTTCTTCAAGCTGATCCTCGAGACCGCCTCGGGCCGAAAGACGAAGAGCGAGGAGTTCGGCTACGGCGACGACGAGTTCGCGCCGTGGACGCTCGGCGCGACGATGTAGTGCGCTTTTACGTAGACCAGGTCCTCACGCCCGGTTCGACCTGCCTGCTCCCGGAAGACAGCGCGCACCACGCGGTGCACGTGCTGCGCGTGCGACAGGGCGACGACGTGGTTCTCTTCAACGGCCGCGGCGGCGAATATCCGTCGCGCATCGCGGCGATCGAGCGGCTGAAGGTGATGGTCGACGTGCTCTCCCACGACCCGGTCGAGCGGGAGTCGCCGCTGCGCATGGCGCTCGTGCAGGGCGTCTCGGCCGGCGAGAAGATGGACTTCACCATCCGCAAGGCGGTCGAGCTCGGCGTGGCGGAGATCCAGCCGGTGCTCGCCGCCGCTTCGCTGGCGCGCCTCAAGGGCGAGCGCGCGGCCTCGCGCCAGGCCCACTGGCAGCGTGTGGCCGTCTCGGCTTGCGAGCAGTGCGGGCGAAACCGCATTCCCGCCGTGCTGGCCATGATCGCCGCGACCGATTATCGGAACGACGCGAACGAAGCGAAGGTCCTGCTCTCGCCCCGCTCGGAGCTCGCGTTCTCGAAGGTGAAGTTCGGCGACAGCGTCGTTCTCGCCGCCGGGCCCGAGGCCGGCTTCAACGTGGCAGAGGAGGCGGCCTTCGTGCGCTCCGGGTTCGTGCCCGCGCGGCTCGGGCCGCGCGTGCTGCGCACCGAGACGGCGGCGCTTGCGGCGCTCGCCGCGCTCAGCGCTTTGGCGGGAGATTTCTAGAGAGCAGGTCGGCGAGCTGCGTATTGCCGTTGTCGCGCGCGATATCGAGCGCGGTGCGCCCGTCCCAGGTCTTCGCGCCGAGGTCGACGCCCCCTCCCGCGACGAAGAGCTCGACCGCGAGCGCGTCGTTGCGCCTGGCCGCGTCGAGGAACTGCTTCTCGTCGTAATAGCGCAGGCCCATGGCATTCAGATCCTTGCGCGCCTGAATTTGCGCTTCGAATCCCTTTGCCGGAGGGTCCGCCGCGTAGCCGGCCAGGTCGCGCCCCAGGGCGGCGACGCGGTCGCGGTACTCGGGCGGCATCTCGGCCGTTGCTCCGGCGAAGAGTCCGGCAACGGCGCCGTTCACCCGCGGGTTGCGGCCGGCGAGCACGTCCGCCATGGCGCGATCCGGATCGGGCTGCATGCCGGCGTGCACGACGCTCTCGACGAGCGTGAGGACATGGTCGAACGCCGTCCAGTCCTCGTCCGCGGGGGCCGCGGCGCGCGCCGGAGCGGTCAGGGCGAGGAGCGCGGCGAGTAGCACGATTCGGGTCATCGTCACCTCCGATGCGGGAAGGATAGCGCGGCAATCGGTGCCTGACCCCGATTTCGTTTAACCCGTACAATTTGCAAAAAATACAATGGCTACGCCGCAGCATCCGGCTCAGTTGCCCGAGACCTTCGTTCGCTGGCTGCGCGAGGTCGCGCCGTACGTGCACGCGTTCCGCGGCCGCACCTTCGTGGTCGCCTTCGGCGGCGAGCTCTACACCGAGCGCCAGCGCTGTCTCAGCTTCGTGCACGACCTCAACCTGCTCGCCGCGCTCGGCATCCGGCTCGTGCTCGTGCACGGCGCGCGGCCGCAAGTGGAGGCGGAGCTCAAGGCGCGCGGCGTGCGCTCGCGCTACGCCCAGGGCCTGCGCATCACCGACGAGGCGGCGCTCGTGGCGGTGAAGCAGGCCACCGGCGTGCTGCGCATCGAGATCGAGGCCGTGCTCTCGCAGGGCCTGCCCGGCTCGCCGATGGCGGGCGCGCAGATCCGCGTCAATTCGGGCAACTTCATCACCGCGCGCCCGATCGGGGTGAGGAAGGGCGTCGACTTCATGTTCACCGGCGCGGTGCGCAAGGTGGACGCCGCGGCGATCCGCGGCGCGCTCGACGACGGCGAGGTGGTGCTGGTGGCGCACGTCGGCTATTCGCCGACGGGTGAGGTATTCAATCTCGCCTGGGAGGACGTGGCCGAGAACGTGGCGGTCGCGCTGAAGGCCGACAAGCTCATCATGTTCACCGATCGCCTGCCGGTAGATCGCAGGCAGCAGGTGGTGAGCGAGCTCACCGCGCGCGAGGCCGAGGCGCTCGTCAAGAAGGGCGGGCTCACGCCGCAGAGCGCACGCGCGCTCGAGCACGGGGTGCGCGCGCTTGCGGGCGGCATCGGTCGCGCGCACCTCGTGTCGCGCCGCGTGCCCGGGTCGCTGCTCCTCGAGCTCTTCACGCACAGCGGGGTGGGCACGATGATCACCGCCGACACGCTCGAGAAGCTGCGCCCGGCGCGCATCGAGGACGTCGGCGGCATCCTCGGCCTGATCGAGCCGCTCGAAGCCGACGGCAGCCTGGTGAAGCGCAGCCGCGAGCTGCTGGAAGCCGAGATCGGCAACTTCTTCGTCGTCGAGCACGACGGCGCGATCCGCGGCTGCGCCGCGCTCTATCCCTTCCCCGACGACAAGAGCGGCGAGTTCGCCTGCCTCGCGGTGGCGCCGGAGTACCGCGACGCGGGCTACGGCGAGCGGCTGCTGCTCGCCTGCCAGGAGCGTGCCAAGGCGCTCAAGCTGCGGCGGCTCTTCGCGCTTACCACGCACGCCGCGCACTGGTTCATGGAGCAGGGATTTCGCGCCGCCGACGTGAATGCCCTACCGTCCAAGCGGCAGGCGCTTTACAACTGGAAGCGTGGTTCGAAGGTATTTTTGAAGCGCATATAATCGGCCGCATGGCTCGCACAGTGAAATGCGTCAAGCTCGGCCGCGAGGCCGACGGCCTCGATTTCCCGCCGTATCCCGGTGAGCTCGGCAAGCGGATCTACGAGAACGTCTCGAAGGAAGCGTGGCAGCAGTGGCTGCGCCAGCAGACCATGCTGGTGAACGAGAACCGCCTCAATCTCGCCGACCCGCGGGCGCGCAAGTACCTCATGGAGCAGACCGAGCGGCACTTCTTCGGTCAGGGCGCGGACGTCGCCTCCGGCTTCGTTCCACCCGAGAAGTAGCGGGCCGCCTTGAAGACCGTCGCCGAGTTCTGGGACGACGCGATCGTCCCGGCGCTCGTCGAATACATCCGCATTCCGGCCAAGTCGCCGCATTTCGATCGCGACTGGCGCAGCCACGGCTACATCGACGATGCGGCGCGTCTCGCCGCGCAATGGTGCGAGGCGCATGCGCTGCCCGGCATGAGCGTCGAGATCGTGCGCCTCGCCGGCCGCACGCCGTGCCTGTTCGCCGACGTGCCGGGAACCGCGCAGGACGCCGGCACCGTGCTCATCTACGGCCATCTCGACAAGCAGCCGGAGATGACCGGCTGGCGCGACGGTCTCGGGCCCTGGAAGCCGGTCGTGCGGGCGGGCAAGCTTTACGGGCGCGGCGGCGCCGACGACGGCTACGCGGTGTTCGCCGCCCTCGCTGCGCTGCGCGCCCTGCGCGACATCGGCAAGCCGCACGCGCGCTGCGCCATCCTCATCGAATGCTGCGAAGAGAGCGGCAGCTATGACCTCCCGGCCTATCTCGAAGCGCTTTCCGAAAGAATCGGCACGCCCTCGCTGGTGATCGGCCTCGATTCGGGCTGCGGCAACTACGAGCAGCTCTGGGGCACGAGCTCGCTGCGCGGGCTGGTGAACGGCGTGCTGAGCGTCGACGTGCTCGAGGAGGGCGTGCACTCGGGCGACGCGAGCGGCGTGGTCGCCTCGAGCTTCCGCATCGCGCGCGCGCTCCTCGAGCGGCTCGAAGATGCGCGCACCGGCGAGATTCGCGACCGCGCCTTCCATGCCGAGATTCCCGAAGAGCGCCGCCGACAGGCCGAGCGCGCGGCCGAGGTGATCGGCGAGCAGTTGTGGCGCAAGTTCCCGTTCGTCGCCGGCATGCAGCCGATGCAGGACAGCGCGGTCGAGCGGGTGCTCAATCGCACCTGGCGGCCGATGCTCGCGGTCACCGGCGCCGAGGGCCTGCCGACCCCGCCCAACGCCGGCAACGTCCTGCGCCCGCGCACGCAGCTCGTGCTTTCGCTGCGGCTGCCGCCGAGCGTCGATGCCGCCGCCGCATCGCGCCGCCTGAAGGAGCTTTTCGAGAGCGATCCGCCCTACGGCGCGCAGGTGCGCTACGAAGCCGGCCAGGCGGCGAGCGGCTGGCACGCGCCGCGCACCGAGCCGTGGCTCGAGCAGGCGATCGAGCGCGCCTCGCAACGCACCTTCGGCAAGCCGGCGATGTGGATGGGCGAAGGCGGCACCATCCCGTTCATGGCGATGCTCGGCGCCAAGTTCCCGCAGGCCCAGTTCCTCATCACCGGCGTGCTCGGGCCGCATTCGAACGCGCACGGCCCGAACGAGTTCCTGCACATCGACTACGCGAAGCGGCTCACGGCCTGCGTTGCCGATGTGCTCAACGCGCACGCGGAGCGAATGTAAGGCGGACTCGCCGCCGAATGGCGGCAGGAGTTCCTTGACGCTGGCTCGGCGGCGGTGCGAACTGGTGCGATGAATGCCAAGCTGATCGCCGCCATCGTGATCGTCGCCGCTCTGTCGCATGCCTGCACGACCGTCGAACCGGAGGAGGAGCAGCTCACCTGGTCGGCGGCACTGGCGAAACGTTTGCCGCTCGAAGACGGGGACAGCGTCGCTGCCGCGCGCTTCTCCGCGTTGCATCCCGGGGCGGCCGATCTGGGCGGGTGGGAGCCGTGGACCGTGCTGCGCGGCAACACCCCTACCGACTACCGTCTGGTCGAACACGACGGCGTGGTCGTGCTGCAGGCCGATTCGCCCGGAGGCGGCTCTGGGCTCTTTCGCAAGATCCGCATCGACCCTCATCGCACGCCGGTCCTGGAATGGCGCTGGCGCGTGCCGCGCGGCTCGGCGGCCGGCGGCGCCAAGGGGCCTTCGGCGGTCAGCCCGCCGGTGCGCTTGTCGCTCGCCTTCGACGGCGACGCGGCGAAGCTCGACTTCGACGATCGCGCGAAGCTGCGCCTCGCGAAAGCGCTCACCCCGAACGGCCTGCCCTACGCCTCGCTGCTCTATGTCTGGCTGACGCGCAAGCCGACGGAGACGGTGTATTCCAGCCCGCACACCGGGCGCGTCCGGCACATCGTCGTGCAGAGCGGCGAGCAGGAACTCGGCGAGTGGGTCATCGAGCGGCGCAACGTTCTCGCCGACTACCGCCGCGCGTTCGGCGAGGAGCCGGGTGACATCGTCGCGATCGGCGTCATGACCGACTCCGGCGACCACGGCGAGCCGCGGCGCGCCTACTACGGCGACATCAGGTTTCTTTCGAAATCGTTCTGACGCCCTCCGGCGTGCCGAGCAGCAGCACGTCGGCCGGGCGGCGCGCGAAGATGCCGTTGGTCACTACACCGGCGATGTTGTTGAGCTCCGCTTCCATCTTGGGCGGGTCGAGGAGCGTCAGGCCGCGGCAGTCGAGGATCACGTTGCCGTTGTCGGTGCGGAAGTTTTCGCGCAGCTCGGGCTGCGCCCCGCGACGCAGCATCTCGCGCCCGACATAGCTGCGCGCCATCGGGATCACCTCGAGCGGCAGCGGGAAGTTACCGAGCACGGGAACGAGCTTCGAGGCGTCGCAGATGCAGACGAACCGCTTCGCCACCGCGGCGACGATCTTTTCGCGCGTGAGCGCGCCGCCCCCGCCCTTGATCATGTGCAGGTGCTCCGTCACCTCGTCCGCGCCGTCCACGTAGACCGGCACCTCGTTGACGCTGTTCAGGTCGAAGACGCGGATGCGATGCTTCTTCAGTCGCTCCGCGCTTGCCTCGGACGCCGCGACGGCGCCGTCGATGCGGCCTTTCAGCGTGGCGAGGGCATCGATGAACATATTCACGGTCGAGCCCGAGCCGACGCCGACGACGCCTTCCTGCACGTACTGCAGCGCCGCTTCCGCCACGCGCCGCTTCAACTGATCTTGAGTCGTCACGACCAACTCCCCAAAAACAGGGACGTACACCGATTTTGATGGCCCGCGGTAATAGGTGTACGTCCCTGATTAGCGTTTGCGTTGCGGGGGGAGGTCGGTGCAGACGCCTTCGTAGAGCTCGGCGGCCATGCCCACCGACTCGCTGGTCGTCGGATGCGGATGGATGGTGCGTCCGATGTCGGTCGCGTCCGCTCCCATCTCGATCGCGAGCGCGAGCTCGCTGATGAGGTCGCCCGCGCCCGTGCCGACGATGCCCGCGCCGACGATACGGTGCGAGTCGGGATCGAAGAGGAGCTTGGTGAAGCCTTCGTCGCGCGCGTTGGCGATCGCGCGGCCGGAGGCGCTCCAGGGGAACTTGGCGACGCCGACCGCGGTGCCCGCCTTCTTCGCCTCGTCCTCGGTGAGCCCGACCCAGGCGATCTCGGGATCGGTGTAGGCGACCGAGGGAATGACCCGTGCGTCGAAATGCGATTTCTGACCGGCGGCCGCCTCGGCCGCGACGTGGCCTTCGTGCACCGCCTTGTGGGCGAGCATCGGGTTGCGCGCCACATCGCCGATCGCATAGATGTTCGGCACGTTGGTTCGCATCTGCGAGTCGGTCTCGATGAAGCCGCGCTCGGTGACCGCGACGCCGGCCTTCTCGGCGCCGATCTTCCTGCCGTTCGGCACGCGTCCCACGGAAACGAGGACGGCATCGTAGGTCTGCTGCGACTTGCCCTCGAACGACACCTTGAGGCCGCCCGGCGCGGCCTCGACCTTGGTCGTCTTCGTGCCGAGCAGGATCTGGTCGAAGCGCTGCGCATTCGCCTTCTGCCACACCGCGACGAGGTCGCGGTCGGCGCCGAGCATCAGGCCGTCCATCATCTCGACGACGTCGAGCCGCGTGCCGAGGGTCGAGTACACGGTGCCCATCTCGAGGCCGATGATGCCGCCGCCGATCACCAGCATCTTCTTCGGGATGCTGGGCAGCTCCAGGGCACTCGTCGAGTCGAGGATCCGCGGGTCGTCGGGAATGAAGGGAAGCTTCGCCCCCTGCGAGCCGACGGCGATGATCGCGTTCTGGAAGCGCAGGGTCTTCCTCCCTTCCTTGCCGGCGATCTCGAGCGAGTTGCGGTCCAGCAAAGTGGCGACGCCGGTCATTACGCCGACCTTGCGCATTTTCGCCATGGCGGCAAGGCCGCCGGTCAGCCTGCCCACCACCTTGTCCTTGAAAGCGCGCAGCTTCCCGAGGTCGATTTTCGGCTCACCGAAGCTCACGCCGTGCGCCGCGAGCCCGCGCGCCGCATCCATGACGGCCGCGGTGTGCAGGAGCGCCTTCGAGGGAATGCAGCCGACGTTGAGGCACACGCCGCCGAGCGTGGCGTAGCGCTCGACGAGCACCGTGCGCAGGCCGAGGTCGGCCGCGCGGAACGCCGCCGAATAGCCGCCGGGGCCGGCGCCGATCACCACCACGTCGCACTCGGCATCGGCCTTTGCCGACGCTACGGGAGGCGCGGCAGGCGCTTCGCGGGCCGGCTTCTGCTCCCTCGGCTTTTCCTCCTTGCCTCCCTCGAGGAGCAGGATCGCCGAGCCCTTGGACACCCGGTCGCCCACCCTGACCTTCAGCTCCTTGACGACGCCCGCTCCGGGCGACGGGATCTCCATCGTCGCCTTGTCCGACTCGAGCGTGATCAGCGACTGCTCCTTGCCGACCGCATCGCCCGGCTTCACCAGCACCTCGATGACTTCGACGTCCTTGAAGTCGCCGATGTCGGGAACCTGAACCTCTTGGCTCGCCATCTAGAGGATGAGCTTGCGGATGTCGGACAGCACCGAGACGAGGAAGGTCGTGAAGCGCGCGGCGGTGGCGCCGTCGATGACGCGGTGATCGTAGGAGAGCGCGAGGGGCAGGACGAGGCGCGCCTTGAAGATGTCTTCGCCCTTCTCGCTC
>DASUFD010000150.1:0-25190 GCA_036274735.1 Burkholderiales bacterium | reverse complement strand
AAGCACGCCACGCAGTCGATCTCTACGTTGACGCCCTTGCGGTGCGGGGTCGCGCCGACGCAGGTGCGCGTCACCTTCTCGCCGGCCATGAAGTCCCGGAACGTCTCGTTGAACGCCGGGAAGTCCTCGGGATGGCGCAGCACGACGCGCATGTTCACGACGTTGGCGAAGCCGAGTCCGGCGGCGCCGAGCACGTTCCCGAGGTTCGCAAGGGTCTGGCGCGTCTGCTCGCGGATGTCGGGCGAGACCACTTCCCGCGTCTTCGGGTCGAGCGGCCCCTGACCGGAGACGAAGAGCAGGTCGCCGGCGCGGATCGCCTGCGCGAGCGGCGAGGGCGCGCCCTTGTCGGTGAAGCCCGTGGTCGGGGCGTCGGGGGAGGTGATGATCTGCTTTGCCATGGAGTCTCCTTACAGGTGGTACCAGTGCAGGATGCGGCGCTCGACGGCGAGGAAGCCGCGGTTCAGGAAGTAGCCGAGCGCGGCGAGGAGGAAGATCGCGCCGTACATGTCGCTCGCGCGCAGCGCGTATTGCATCGTCATGATGTAGTAGCCGACGCCCGCCGAGCCGGCGATCATCTCGGCGACCACGGTGACGATGAGGGCGAGCGCGAGACTTACCCGCATGCCGGCGAGGATGTAGGGCAGGCTCGCCGGCAGCACCACGCGCAGCGCGGTGCGCAGCCGACCGATGTTGAAGGTCTGCGCCACGGCGATCGCCACCGGATCGACGGCGCGCACGCCGGCGATGGTGTTGACGAGCACCGGGAAGAAAGCCGAGAAGGCGACGATGAAGATCTTCATCGCATCGTCGACGCCGAGGAGCAGGATGAGCGGCGGGATGATCGCCGGGATGGGGATCGGCCGCGCGAGCTCCACCGCCGGCTCGAGCGCGGCATAGGCGAGTCGCATGCCGGCCATGACGAGGCCCAGGGCCACGGCCGCCACGACGCCGATCGCGTAGCCGGCGAGCATGCGGTAGAGGCTCGAGCCGAACGCCTCGGCGAGCTCGCCGGAGAGCGCGCCGGCGCCGAGCGCGCGCACGATGTCGCTCACCGGCGGCCAGTTCGGGCTCGACACCCAGTAGAGCGCCGAGACCTGCCAGAGGACGAGCAGCGCCGCGATGAGGGCCGCGCCGCTCGCGCGCGTGCGCGCGAGGACCGCGAGCGCCTCAGCCGCCATGCACCAGCGTTCCGCCGACGGCGGTGGCGAGCACATCGGCGCCGCGCAGCGCTTCCGGGTCGCAGCTCACCGGGTCGACCGACAGCGCGGTCCAGTCGGCGAGCATGCCGGGGCGCAGCATGCCCCGCTCGTGCTCGCTGAAGCTGACGTACGCCGCGTTGCGCGTGTACATCGCGAGCGCCTGCTCTCCGCTCACCGCCTCTTCGGCGCCGATCGGCTCGTCGCTGCCCTCGATGTGCCGGGTGCGCGCGGTCCACAGGCCGAGGAGCGGCGGGTAGGGCGTGATCGGCGAATCGGAGCCGCCCCCGACCGTGACGCCGCCTTCGATCCAGCGCCGTACCGGCGTCGCGCCGCTCATCAGCGCCGGGCCGAAGCGCTTCATCAGCACCGGGGCGAAGCTGTATTGCATCGAGGGCTGCGTGGCGACGACGACGCCGAGACGCGCCGCGCGCTCGATGTTCTCGCGGCTTGGCCACAGGTAGGCGTGGATCAGGCAAAAGCGCAGATCGCGGATTGGCCGCTCGCGCGCGATCTCGTCGAAGACCTCGAGCGCGATGTCGATCGCCTTGCCGCCGACCACGTGCACGCCGAGCGACCAGCCGCGCTCCGCGCACAGCCGCGCGATACGCCGGAACGCATCCGTAGGGGTCACCTGGATGCCGCAGTTGCAGCGTTCGTCCGGATAGGGCTCGCGCATGAGCGCGGTGGCGAAGGTCGCGGCGCCGTCGAGGTAGAGCTTCACCCCGCCGAGCTTCAGCCGCGCGTCGCCGAAGCCCGTGCGCGCGGGGCTCGCCGCGATGCCGGCGAGCACCTCGTCGAGCGGTCGGCTCGAGTCGGCGAGCGGCATGACGACCGAGCGCATGCTGAGCTCGCCCGCGGACCACAGGTCCTGGTAGATGCCCATGACCTCGGGCGGCACGCCGGGATCCATGATCCCGGTGAGGCCCGCGCGGTGGTAGTGCTTCTGCACCTCGCGCAGCATTCCGCGCTGATCCTCCGCCGACCAGGGCGGGACGAGCCGGCCGACCAGCTCGAACGCCGGCGGCTCGCGCAGCACGCCGTTCGGCTCTCCCGAAGCGTCGCGCTCGATCGCGCCGCCCTCGGGGTCCGGCGTGTCGCGTCCGATGCGAGCGCGCTCGAGCGCAAGACTGTTTACCGCCGCGGCGTGGCCGCCGCGCGGCAGATACACGGGCCGGTCGGCGCAAGCGCGGTCGAGCTCGTGGCGCGTCGGGTGCCGGCCTTCGGCGAGGCTCGCGACGTGCCAGCCGGTGCCGCTGACGATCCACGGCATGCGCGGATGACGCGCCGCGTAGGCGCGCACCTCGGCCTGGATGTCGGCGATGCTGCGGCAGCCGCGCAGGTCGAGCAGGCGCTGCTGCATGCCGGTCCAATACATGTGGTTATGCGTGTCGATGAGGCCCGGCACCACCGCGCCGCGGCCGAAGCCGATCTCGGTCGCGCCGGCGCCGGCCGCTTCGCGCGCCTCGGCGAGAGTGCCTACCGCGACGATGCGCCCGTCGCGCACCGCCATCGCTTCGGCGCGCGGCCGCTGCGGGTCCATGGTGACGATCGGCCCGCGTACCAGCATCTCGGCGCCGTCCATCACTTCACGGGGTGCGCCGCGGTTTTGTAGAGCAGGGCTTTGACGTCGAAGGGACCCTCGAGCATCTTGTGCTTGCGCATCAGCTCGACCACCCGCTCGACGCCCGCCGGATCGACCGTTTTCTCGAAGAGCGGCAGGTTGAGGCCCTTCAGCTGCTCGGGCTTCATGCGCGTGTAGGCGGAGATGATCTTCAGCCAATCTTCCGAGCCCTTGTTGTCGTTGATCCAGTCGGCGCCCTTGTTGTAGGCGCGCGTGAAGCGCTCGATCACGTCCGGGTGCTGCTTGATGTAGCTCGAGGTCGC
Source organism: Burkholderiales bacterium (assembly GCA_036274735.1). GTDB lineage: Bacteria > Pseudomonadota > Gammaproteobacteria > Burkholderiales > SG8-39 > SCGC-AG-212-J23. The sequence goes on along the minus strand of DASUFD010000150.1, from coordinate 22,107 downwards.
GGTATACATCCCGACGGGAATGCGCTTGCCTACCGTGTTGTACGGCCAGCCGATCAGCTGCGTCGTCTTCGACTGCAGGCCCGCGGAGAGGAAAGGCTCGACGACGAACGCCGCATCGACCCGATCGCCGCGCAAGGCGTCGTTCATCTGCGGAAAGGGCACCTCGAGGTAGGTGACCTTGTCCGGGTCGCCGCCGGTCGCCTGCACCCAGGCGCGCGCGTAGAGCCAGATGATGTTGTTGCGCGTGTTCACGGCGATGCGCTTGCCCTGGAGGTCCTTGCCGTTGCGCAGGCTGCTGCCGGTCCTCGTGACCATCCCGGCGAGATCCGGCGCCTCGGCCCCGGTGCCGCTGCCCGCCGCGATCACCTCGAAGCCGAGGCCCTGTCTTGCGCCGAGCACGATCGAGATGATGTTGCTGAAGGTGATCTGCACCTGCCCGGCGGCGAGCGCCGGCAGGCCGACGGCGCCGCCCGCGGTCGGGGTGGTGTCGACCTCCAGCCCCTGCTCGGCGAAGAACCCCTTGGCGATCGCCGCCTGGAGCGGCGCGGTGTCGATGATCGGAATGGTGCTGACGCGCAGCTTCACTTTCTCCTGCGCCTGCGCGGGCGCGAGCACCGTTAGGGCGGCCAAGGCCCCGAGCGCCAAGGCTCGCCGCGCGGTCTTCATCAGGGACAACATGGTTTTCCTCCTCTTCGGGTTGATCAATCGGGGCGCGCGAGCGCCCAGTGGATGAGGCGTTGCTCGACCATCAGGAACACGGCGTTGAGCGCGTAGCCGAGCACGGCGAGGATGACGATCCACGCGTACATGTCCCGCACTCGGAAGCTGCGCTGCATGTCGATGATGAGGTAGCCGAGGCCGCCGGTGCCGGCGAGCATCTCGGCAATGACCACCAGGATGAGCCCCAGGCCGAGCGCAACGCGCATGCCGGCGAGGGCGAGGGGCAGCGCCGCGGGCAGCACGATGCCGAGCAGCAGCGCGCGCCGTCCGCAGCGGAAGGTGCGGCCGGTGTCGACGAGGACCGGGTCGACGCCGCGCACGCCCTGCACGGTGTTGACGAGCACCGGAAAGAAGACGCCGAGGCCGACGACCGCGAGCTTCATCGCGTCGCCGAGGCCGAGGAAGAGGATGAGCGGCGGGAGCAGCGCGGCCTTGGGCAGCGGGCGCAGCACCTCGGTGAGCGGCTCGAGCAGGTTGTAGAGGGGCCGGAAGCGGCCCATGAGGAGGCCCGCGGCAACCGCCATCGCACTCGCCGCGAAGTAGGCGGTGAAAAGAAGGTAGAGCGTGATGCCGAGCGGCGCGTACAACTCCCCGCTCGTGACGATCTGCAGGACGCGCCCGGCGACCGTGCTCGGCGCGGGTATGAGGGCCGGATTTACGAGGTGTAGCCGCACCGCGGCCTCGACCGCGCCGAGGGCGGCGAGGATCACCGCCGCGCCGAGCATGCGCTCGGGCCAGCGCAGCGCCGCCGGGCTAGCCATGCGCGCGCTCGAGGAGCATGGAGAGCAGGTCGTGGCGAAGCTGAAGGAATCGCGGATCCTCGCGCGTGGCGAGGTTTTCGCGCGGCCGCGGCAGGCCGGTCGGCAGGATGCGCAGCACGCGGGAGGGGCGCGGCGAGAGCACCGCCACCCGGTCGGCGAGAAACACCGCCTCGTCCACGTCGTGCGTGACGAGAACGGCGGTGAAGCGGCTCTCTTCCCAGAGGTCGAGCAGCAGGCCGTGCAGCTCGAGGCGCGTCAGCGCGTCCACCGAGCTGAACGGCTCGTCCATGAGAAGCACGCGCGGCTCGGCGGCGAGCGCCCGCGCGATCGCCACGCGCTGCTGCATGCCGCCGGAAAGCTGCCAGGGATAGCGCTCGGCGAAGTCGCCGAGGCCGACCATCTCGAGGAAGCGCCGGCTGCGACCGCGCGCGGCGCGGCGGGTCATGCCTTTGCGATGCTCGAGCGCGAAAGCGACGTTGTCGAGCACCGTGCGCCACGGGAAGAGCGACTTCGAGTATTGCTGGAAAAGGTAGACCATGCGCTCGGGCGGCGAGGTGACGCGCGCACCGGCGAGGCGCACCTCGCCCGAGCTCGGCGCGATGAGCGCGGCGACGATCTGCAGCAGCGTCGACTTGCCGCAGCCCGAGGGCCCGACCACGGCGAGGAACTCGCCTTCCGCCACGTCGAGCGTGACGTCGGCGAGCGCGCGCGTCTCCGCGGCGCTGCCGGCGCCGAAGGACTTGCCGATGTTCTCGAGCTCGAGGTAGGCGGCCATGCAGCCGTGCGGGGCGCGTCGCCTCTACGCCGGGCGCTGCGCCACGGTGCCGCACTTGCTGCAGGTGCGCTTCTCCGGGCTCGAGTAGAACTCCTCGTAGACGCGCGAGACCGGGTCCTCGTTGTAATCGGGCACCTTGCGCACCGTCTCGTAGAGCGGCGTGCCGCAGCTCTGGCAGTACCAGTTGAAGCGGTCGAGCTCCTCGCCGCGGCGCTTGCGCTCGAGCACGAGCAGGAACGAGTCGGGCGAGAAGCGCGGCGAGTGCGGCACGCCGGCCGGACAGTGCATGATCTCGCCCTCCTTCAGCACGAGGATCTTCTCCTCGCCCTGCGGGGTGCGGTAGTGCAGGTTCATCTCGCCCTTGATCATGTACATCACTTCGTCGCTCGGATCGGTGTGGAACTCGCTGCGCCCGCGCCGTCCGCGCGCGACGAAGGCGATCGTGTCGGGCGTCTGCCACAGGATGCGCACCGGCTTCACCGTGTTGCGCACGCTCTCGCCGACCTCGGCGAGGCTCAGGGATTTCAGCTCTTCCATCTCGTTTCTCTCCTTCCGTTGATTGCTAGGATGCCGGAGCGTCCTTGCGCGATCCGGTGAGCGAAGCGACGAGGTTGTTCGCGGCGGTGACCGCACCCTTTCCCGCCTCGTTGCCCCAGATGAAGCGCGAGAGCTGCCCGCCGAGATAGGGATGAATTCCCAACTCGTAGAGCGTCTTGAAGTCGCGCTCCTCGATCGCCTTGCGCTCGGCGGGCAGCAGGTCGTAGCGATCGAGCACGGCAGCCTCGGACTGCTTGAACAGCGCCCGAAGCTGCGGGTCCCACTTCAGGTCCTGGACCAGATCGTTGGAGGCCAGGTTCGGGTCGAATCTGTGCCATGCTTCCCACGCCATCGCGTCACCTCTATTGCCGTTTCGATCCGAGATCCCAGATCACGCCGCCGATGCCGCAGCGAAAGTTGGGCCAGCCCGAGTAGCCGAAAGACTCGCCGCGGCATTCGCCGATGGCGCCGAGCAAGGGATACCAGGCCAGAATCTCCGCTGTGCCGCCCATGCCGGCGGCGTCCATGCGCTCCGGGGTGAAATCGCGCAGCAGGCTGCGGTGATCCCCCGAAGTACAGGCGGCCAAGAACTCGCGGTCGAAGTCCTCGTCGATCCTGTAGTAGCGGGCGCCTCCCGGTTCGTGGCTGAGCCCGCCCGAGCCGAGCAGCGCGACGCGCATGTCCTGCGGCAGGTCGTGCGCCACGAAATCCGCGAGCGCATGGCCGACTGCATAGCAGCGGTGCTGGTCGGGGTAGGGCGGCACGGTGCAGTTCTGCAGGACCGGCACGAGCCGAATGTCCGAGCGGTCGAGATCGAGCATCACCACCGGGACCGAGATGTTGTCGTCGAAATTGAGATTCTCGTTGCGCGCCGTCATGCGGATGCCGCGCCGGGTCATGCCGCGGAACAGCGCCTTGGCGACCGCGGCGTCGCCTTTCGCGACATAGTCCCGGCAGCCGATCCACGGCTTGAACCACTCGTGCGGCCCGGCGTGGCGTTCTGCAGCACCGATCAGGAAGTCGGGATAGGAGCGGACGCGGCTGTTGGACAGGTGGTCGTTCGCGAACACGATCGCCACGTGCGGACGCGCGGCAGTGAGCCGCCGCGCGGTCTCGCGGAAGGTGCGGGTGACGACCGCTTGAACGTCGGGTGGCGCCTGCTCGAACTGGCCGACGACGGCCGGCGCATGGGGGATGCCTGCGGCGAAAACGATCTCGGCCATTGCCCGGTCCTCTCAAGGAAGCGCCGCGATCGCAGTGATCTCGATCAGGCAGCGCTCGTCGGTGAGTCGGCTTACCTCCACCATGGTGGAGGAGGGCGGGTCCTGGGGGAAAAACCGGCGCCGCACCGCATGGATCGCCGCGAAGTCCGACATATTGCGTATGTACACATCGACCCGCACGACGTCGTCCAGGGTGCCGCCTGCCGCTTTGAGCGCCTGGGTCAGGTTCTTCAGCACCTGCTCGGTCTGCATGGTGATGTCGCCCACGCCGACGACCTCGCCGTCGGCGTTCTTCGACAGCAGGCCCGACACGAAGACTAGGCGGCCGGGCCGCGCCACCGTGGCGACCGACCAGACGCCGCCGGGCTTGGCCATGTTTTCGACAGCCACGATTTCCTTGGCGGTTCGCGAAGTCATGAGAACAGTCCGGTGTCGTGGACGGGGCGTCCGGCAAGGAGCGTGGTGAGCACCTTTGCCTCGGGGATCCGGTCCTCCGGCATGGTCATGATGTCGTCCGAGAGAATCGCCAGATCCGCGAGCTTGCCGGGCTCGAGCGAGCCGATGCGGTGCTCCCAGAAGGCGACATAGGCGGCATTGTAGGTGTACAGGCGTAACGCCTCCGCCCGGGTGAGCTTCTGCTCCGGCAGGCCGAAAACGTGGCCGGTCACGCCGTCTTTCCGCGCGAGCATCTGCCAGAACGAGAAGATCGGATCGTAGGGCCGGCCGTCCGTCGACTGCACCACCGGCACGCCCTGGTCGAGCCAGGTACGGAACGGGATCGCGGACCCGGCGGTCTTCTCGCCGAAAGAGCGCAGGTAGATCGAGCCGTAGTTCCACAGGAAATTCGTGGTGCTGGTCGGGATGACGCCCAGCTCGCGGCACAGCGCCATGTTCTCCAGGCTCGGAAACTGGCAATGCTCGATCACCCAGCGCTTGCCCTTGATCGGAATCTCGCGGTCGATCCCGGCGAACATGCCGAGTACCTTGTCGATCGCCGCGCCGCCGGCGCACTGCACCTGTACGCGCAGCCCGGCGCGCGCAACCTTTTGCAGGATCTCGCGGAACGTCTCGTCCTGGGTGAGCTGTATGCCGTTCCACATGTGCCCGCGCGCGCCCAGGTAGGGCTCGCGCATCAACGAAGCACCGATCGCCGTGGCGCTGTCGAACGAGAAGCCGAGGCCGCCGAATTTCAGCCGGTCGTCGCCGAACCCCTCGCCCGCGGCGTACAGCGCCGTCTCGCGGATCAGCGCGTCGCCGGCAACGCTGTCGCCGTAGAGCGAGACCGGGTAGGAGATGACGAAGTAGGTCCGCACCGTCAACTTCTTGCTGAGCCACAGATCGAGATACGCCGCCTGCGGTTGCTTCGGGATCCCGTGGCCTTCGTAGATCGCGGTGATCCCCAGCCGGTTGAACTCGCGCATCGCGACCTCGACCGCGCGCGCCACTTGCGCGTCGCTGATCGGCGGAATCATCGGAAAGAAAGGGCGGTGCGTGCCGAAGCCCCCGAAGATGTCGGGCATTACCTTGGGAAAGTTGTAGTCGAGGAAAACCCCCGTCGGCTCGCCGCGCGCGTCCTTCTCGATTCGGACCCCCTCGGGCGCGGGCGTACGGCCGTCGATGCCGGCGAGCTGCAGCGCCGCCGAGTTGGCGAGCGCGGTGCCCGGCGCGACCATCAGCAGCGGCTGAATATAGACCGGGTTGGCAGGCGAGACCGCATCCAGATCATGGCGCGTGGGCCATCGCCCCTCTGCGAAGGCCTTCGGGTAGGAGAAGATCGCCGGCTCCTCGGCGATCGGATTGAGGACCACCCATTCGCCGGGCTTTCGCTTGGCGACTTCGTGCCGCACCGTTTCGAGCACGTCGGCGATGCATTTCGGGCTATCGAACGAGGGCAGGACAAGCCGCATGCCGGCATCGTCCATGTGCGGGTGGCCGTCGATGAAGCCGGGCACGGCAGCCCTTCCTTCGAGATCGACCTTTCGCGTGCCGGGGCCGGCCATCGCCAGCATGGCCGGGGAAGTTCCGGTTGCCACGATGGCGCCGTCGCGGATGGCGAGCGCCTCGACCACGCTCGCGCGCGCGTCGGCGGTGTAGATCCGGCCTCGATGAAGGATCGTGTCGGGATGCATGCTCGGCTCCTATACGCCCAGATAGCTTTCGCGTACTCGCGGATTGGTCGCGAGATCGGTTCCCTCGAGAACCACCTCGCCGGTTTCCAGCACATACGCGCGGTCTGCGAGACGCAGTGCCTGATGCGCATTCTGCTCGACCAGCAGTACCGTCATGCCCTCGTCGCGCAGATTCCGGATGATCTGGAAGATTCGCACGGTGATAAGCGGCGCCAGACCGAGCGATGGCTCGTCCAGCATCAAGAGCGCCGGGCGGGCGAGCAGCGCCCTCGCGATGACCAGCATCTGCTGCTCGCCGCCGGAGAGCGTGCCCGCGTTCTGCGTCAGCCGTCCGGCGAGGGTGGGAAACTTTGCCAGCAGCCGCTCGATGTCCTTGCGGATCCCGGCATGGTCATCGCGGACATAGCCGCCGAGCAGCAGGTTCTCGCGCACGCTCATGTTCTTCAGCGTCGAGCGCCCTTCCAGCACGAGCGAGACCCCTAGCCGGGTGACCTCGGCCGGCGGCATGCCCTGAATCTCGCGCCCTTGCAAGCGTATCGCGCCGGATTCGGGCTTCTGGAGTCCGGAGATCGTCCGCAGCAGGGTGCTTTTGCCGGCGCCGTTCGGTCCAATTAGCGCGACGACTTCGCCCCGGGCGACGTCGAGCGAAACCCCGCGCACCGCCTTGATCTTGCCGTATGCGACGTGGAGGTTCTCGACCGCCAGCATCAAACGACTTCCCCGGTGCCGAGATACGCTTCCAGCACCTGCCTGTTGCTCCGTACTTCCGCCGGCGTTCCTTCGGCGATCTTGCAGCCGAAATTGAGCACGCTGACGGTGTCGGAAATTTCCATCACCAGGCTCATGTGGTGCTCCGTGAGCAGAATGGTGATTCCGCGATCGCGCAGGGCACGAAGCAGCCGTCCTGATTCCTGCACCTCGACGGGCGTCATTCCGGCGACCGGCTCGTCGAGCAGCAGCAGCTCCGGGTCGCTGGCCAGCGCGCGCGCAATTTCGAGACGGCGCTGGTCGGCGAGCGCGAGATCCCCGGCGCGCACGTTTTGCTTGCCCTGCAGGCCGACTTGGGCCAGTAATTCGTCGGCGCGCTTGTGTGCGGCCGCCTCCGCTGCAGAGGCGCGGAACGGGACGCGCAGGAGCGCCGACGCGAAGCCGCCCCGGCTCCGGCAGTGTCGGCCGACGCGCACGTTCTCGTGCGCGGTCATCGAGGAGAACAGGCGCACGCTCTGGAACGTACGCACCACGCCGAGCCGGGTGATGCGGTCGGGTCGCGCTCCGGTGACATCCTCGCCCTTTACCAGGACTGCGCCCCGGGTCGGCGGCAGCACGCCCGTGATGACGTTGAAGAGCGTCGTCTTGCCGGCGCCGTTCGGGCCGATCAGTGCATGGATCGAGCCGCGGCGCACGGCAATGCTCACGTCCACGATCGCCGAGTAGCCGCCGAACACCTTGTGCAGAGCTCGCCCTTCGAGCAGCGGCTCGCCGCTCATCGCCGGGCGCCGATCAGGCCCCAGGGCCGCACGATCATCATCACCACCAGCGCCGTGCCGAAGAACGTCATGCGCCAGTCCTGCAGGCCCCGCAGCAGCTCCGGCAGCAGGGTAAATACCACCGCGCCGAGCGCCGCGCCGAGGAAATTGCCCATGCCGCCGAGCAGCACCATGATGAAGATCTCCGCCGAGCGCTGAAAGCCGAACTGCGCCGGGTCGATGAACATCGTGAAGTGCGCATACAGGCCGCCGCCGATTCCGGCGATGAACGCGCCGAGGCTGAACACCGACAGCTTGGTGCGCGTGAGGTTGATGCCGACGGTTTCGGCGGCGAGCTCGTCCTCGCGCACCGCGTTGAGCGCCCAGCCGATCCGCGAGTCGCGAAGCTGCCAGCAGAAAGCGAGCGCCAGCCCAGCCGCCGCGGCGACCACCGGCAGCGTGGTGTGCGGCGCGATGCCGGAGAGCCCGGAGGCACCCCCCGTCGGCTCGAGGTTGAGGAACAGCACGCGAACGATCTCGCCGAACCCCATGGTGAGGATGATCAGATAGATGCCCTTGATGCGCAGCGCCGGAAAGCCCACCAGGAGGCCGACCAGGCCGGCGAGCGCGCCACCGGCCAGCAGCGCCGGCGCAAACGGCGTGGCCAGCGCCGTCGTGAGGTACGCCGAGGCGAAAGCGCCGATCGCCATGAACCCGCCCTGGCCGAGCGACAGCAGCCCGGCCGAGACCGGCAGGTACAGGCTGATCGCCATCACGACGTTGATGCCCGTGAAGATCAGCACCGACTCGACATACGGGTCCAAGTGCACGCTCAGCCCTCGACGTGGTGAACCGAGCCGAAGATCCCTTTCGGGCGCACCAGCAGCACCACGATCATGATCACGAAGGCGAACGCGTCGCGGTAGGACGAGGCGAGGTAGGCGACGCTGAACACCTCGACGATGCCGATGATCAGGCCGCCGAGCATCGCGCCGTAGATGTTGCCGAGGCCACCGAGCAGCATCGCCGCCATGCCCTTGATGCCCATCTCGACCCCCATGAACGGCGAAATCGCGTTGTACGACATGCCGACCAGGACGCCGGCCGCGCCGCCGAGCGCGGAGGCGATCGCGAAGGTGAGCAGGATGATGCGGTCGGTGCGGATGCCGAGCGTGTGCGAGATCACCGCGCTCTCGGCCGTCGCGCGCATCGCCATGCCGATCCGCGAACGCGTAACGAAGAGATGCAAAGCCAGCATCAGGACCACCGAGATGCCGAGAATGACCGCCTGCACCGAGCTGAGGGTGAGCGAGCCGAAATGCCAGGTCACGGACTCCATGCGGCTGGGAAAGCCGTGCTGCTCGCCCCCGAACCTGCGCGTGGCAAGCTCCTGCAGCACGATGCCGACGCCGATCGTGCTGATCATCGGCGCCAGGAAGTGTCCCTTGCGCGACAGGATGGGCTTGATCGCCAGCAGATGGATCAGCACGCCGAGCAGCGCGCAGCTCGCCAGCGCGGCGACCACGGCGATCGGGCCGCCGGCACCGGTCCACAGCACGACCTGCAGCCCTACGAACGCGCCGATCATGAACACCTCGCCGTGCGCGAGGTGGACCAGATGCAGCACGCCGAACACTAGCGTGTAGCCGATCGCGATGAGCGCGTAGGTGCTGCCGAGCAGGATGCCGTTCACCAGCTGCTGCATCAGCATAAGCGATCACGCTCCGGCACAGCGTTCACGGGGTCGAGCAGGCTCGCCGTCGCATGGCCGAGCGCGTGGCCAGGGTCGGCCATTCGGCCGATGATCGAGAAATGGCAATCGCCGGGCGTGACCATGAACTTGCTGTCGTGCCCCGCCTGCTGGAACCGGCGATGCAGCGCCAGGGCCTGCCGGCGCAGTCCCGGCCGGTCGTCTGCACCGACCGCGATCAGGATCGGGTGTTGCGGCGGCCAGGGTGGGATCTTCGCGGGACTGAACCGCTCCGCCTCTTCCGCCGTGAGCTGCAGCCATTCCTGCGCCGGCGTGCGAACGAGGGGTGCGAGATCGTAGACGCCGCCGGTCAGGATCAGGCCGGCGATGCGGCCGCGCAGATGCGCGGCGGCGTTGAACGCCAGATGCGCACCGGCCGAATGCCCGCTCAGGACGAAGCGCGGCTCGGCGATGTGCTGGGCTGCGGCAAGCGACGGTAGGGCGTCGGCCAGCCGGCGCACGGCGGCGACGATTTGCGCGAATCCGGTCTCGGGGAGCAGCGGATACTCGACCGTGGCGAAGTTCCATCCCGCCGGCACGAAGGCCGCGGCGAGGTGCGCCGAATCCCGCTTGTCGCCGCGCCGCCAGAAGCCGCCGTGGATGTACACCAGGACGCGGCTGCCCGGCTGGGCCGCCGGAAAGAAATCGAGCGTCTCGCGCGGATGTGCGCCGTAGGGAATGTCGCGCTGGCAGGCGAGGGCGGCGTACGCCCGCCGGCTGCGGCGCGCGTATTCCTCGCGCCACTCCTGCATCCGCGGCGAATGCCCCTCGACGTCGTACTCTTCCCAAAGCGCGCCATCGATCACCTCACGGCTCCCGCACCTGGACGAGGACCGGGCTGCACTTGAAGCCGTTCACCGGCGCGATCACGTCCATAGGGCAGTTGGACAGCGCGACGATGCAGCCGGTGAGCGCCTCGAACTCGATGAAGTCGCCGGCGCGCGTGACGCCTTCCTCGATCACCCAATGACCGCGCGCGCAATCGTGGTGATAGTTCATGAACAGATCCATCGTGTCCGGAATGTCCTCCGGCAGGAGGCCGAACGGCCGCATCAGGTCGGCGATCACCTCGTGACAGCCGCGCCGTCCCGGGTAGCCGTAGTACTCGTAGAGCTCGCGGTTGCACATCCGGTGATGCACGTCGTGCACCCCTTTGCGCTCGGCGCTCTCGGCGCCGATGCGCATCAGCGGCGTGCAGATCGTCGACAGCAGGACGTCGCCGGTGAGCAGCCGGTCGCGCGGCACGAACTTCTCGCCCCGCTTCGGCTTGTAGCGGGTGCGCGAATACGAGGTCGACAGCTTGTCCCGCGGATTGGCTCGGTTGAACACCGCGAGGTCGACCACCTGTCGACCGGCTAGGTCGGTCACGCGCAGGACCTGTCCCGGCTCCACCACGACGACGCAGCCGGTCTTCTCCGGCAGCACGTAGTCGAAGGCGAGCTTGTCGTCGGCGATGCCGTCCATGACCTCGGGCGGCTAGCGCAGCGCGTTCCACGCGCCCTTGTCGACGCGCATCACCTGAGGCTTCAGCATCGCGTCGCCCTGCTTGTCGAAGGTGATCGGGCCGACGACGCCGGGAAACGCCTCGACGTTATCGATGCAGCCGCGGATGCGGTCGCGGTCGGCGGCGAGGTCGGCGGGCTTGTTGGTGACGCCGCTCTTCTCGATGCAGTGCTTGAGCAGGAAAAGCGTGTCGTACATCAGCGCGTCGGTGTTGTTCGGCTGCGAGATCTTTGCGCGCTTGGTGAACTCCTTCACGAAGGCGGCGGTCCTCGGATCCGGCCGGCCGGGCCAAAACGGCATCACGCCCATGACCCCCTCGGCCGCGGGGCCCGCGATCTCGATGAACTTCGGCTCTGACATGCCGAGCGCGCCGAGCACCGGCTGCGTCAGGCCTTGCTTGCGGATCTCGCGCAGGACGTTGCCGCCTTCGTTGTAGTTTGCGGCGACGACGATGCCGTCGGGCCGCAGATCTTTCGCGCGGGTGACCTGCGCCGCGTAGTCGATGTCACCGGTCTGGAATGAGATGTTGTCCAGGATCTTGATGTCGCGTGCCTTCAGCGCGGCGGGAAAGACGAACGTGCCGTCCGCTTTGGTGAGCGCGTCCTTGACATCGGTCAGAATCACAACCGACTTCACCTTCGGGTGCTCCTTCAGCCAGGCGTCGACCAGCTGCCCGTCCATCTGATCCGACGCCAGGGCGTTGCGGAAGCCGTACGGCCGCGCCTTCGCCGCGATGCCGGGCTTCGCCGCCGACGCCGTGATGATCGGCACCCGGGCGGCGAGCGCGATCGGGAACGCCACTTCCACCTCCGCGCTGAAGAACGGGCCGACGATCGCCAGCACCTTGTCGTTGTACGCCAGCTTGCGCGTCAGGTTGATCGCCTCGGTATTGTCGCCCCGCGTGTCGAAGGCGAGCGCCTCGACCTTCTCCCCTTTGATACCGCCGGCCTTGGCGATGTCTTCCAGCGCCATCTGTAGGGCGACCTGCTGGTGCTGGCCGTATGCGGCTCCCTTACCGGACAGCGGCATCAGCACGCCGATCTTGATCTGCGCACACGCCGTACCGGTGAATGACGCAATCACCAGCACGCCCGTTACCCATCTCGCGATGCTCCTCCTAGTCATGGCGGACTCCCTCCGGTTGGTTTGTCGAATCGTACTTTGGCGGTTGTCGCGCGGGCAACCGAGCCTATACTCGGAAACGGATGAGCACCTGGAGCTTCGGCCCCATCAGCGTCACGCGTGTCGAGGAGCAGCTCGGCGCCGCGAGCCTGCCGCCCGAGCGCTACCTCGCCGGCTTCGAGCGCGAAGTGCTCGAGCGCCATCTCGACTGGCTGGTGCCGAACCACTACCTCCCCGAGCGCGACGCGCTCGTCACCAGCGTGCACTCGTGGCTCATCCGCACGCCGCACCACACGGTGCTGCTGGATTGCTGCGCCGGCAATCACAAGGAGCGTCCCTCGTTGCCGAGGTTCCACCGGCTGGACACCCCGTTCCTCGAGCGCCTGCGCGCCGCCGGCGTGCGGCCCGGGGACATCGACATCGTCCTCTGCACGCACCTGCACGAGGACCACATCGGCTGGAACACCGAGCTGCGCGACGGCCGCTGGGCGCCGACCTTCCCGCGTGCCCGGTACCTCTTTTCGCGCAAGGAGAACGATGTCCGAAGTGCGGCGAGCGGCGTCGCCTATCGCGACAGCGTGCTGCCGGTGATCGAGGCCGGGCAGGCGGTGCTGGTCGACGGCGCGCATGCGATCGACGACCGGCTCGTCATCGAGCCCGCCCCCGGGCACACGCCCGGGCACGTGATCCTGAAGCTCGACGCCGGCGGCGCTGGCGCGGTGTTTTCCGGCGACGTCATCCACCATCCGCTGCAGGTCTACGCTCCGCACTGGAACAGCGGCTTCTGCGAGCTGCCCGAGGAAGCGCGCGCCACCCGCCGGTGCGTACTCGAGCGCTGTGCCGAGCGTGGCGAGCTGCTCTTCCCGACCCACTTCGGCGCGCCGCACGTCGCCACGATCGCTGCGCATTCCGGTGGTTTCTCGCTGCATTTCGTGGCTCCCGGCGAGGTCCGCTAGACGCGCGAAGGCTCCCCGACGGCGAGGTGCACCTCGGCCACCGGATTGGCGCCCGCCGTCCAGCTCGGGTGCCGCGCGAAGACCTCCATGTCGTGCCCCGGAACGATGCGCTCGAGGCGGCCGGCGCCGACCAGGCCACGCAGCTGTTCGAAGGTGCGCATCATGTTCCACGGATTGCCCTGGATGTAGCCCGGCGGCCACATCCGCTCCACGTTCATGTACCAATAGACGCAGTCGCCCGCGACCACGAACGGGCCGTCGCCCGTCTGCACCTCGAGCCACTGCGAGCCGAAGGTGTGCGTGTCGGCGGCAAGTCGGCAGTGCACCCCGGGCGCGACCGGCGCGTCGCCCTCGAGGAGCTCGACCCGGCCCGCGCGCACCGCGGCGTCGAAGCGGTCGAAGAGCTCTACGTCCATCGACGAGAGCGCCCAGTGATCCTTGCCGACGTTGCGGTCTGGAAGCGCATCGATGACGTCCTTCCAGCGCTCGTACTCTCGCCGCTGCACGAGTATGCGTGCGTTGGGAAAGGCGTCGAAGTTGCCCGCATGGTCGAAATGCAGGTGCGTGAGCACCAGGGTGTCGATGTCCTCGGGACGCACAGCGGCCTTCGCGAGCACCTGCGGCGGCGTCTCGAAGCCCTCGAAGCGCCGTCCTGTCATCGACTCGCCGCTTTTGAAGCCGCAGTCGACGAGGATGCGCCGGCGCTCGCTTGCCCGCGGGCCGCTCGCGACGAGCGAATAGAGCATCGGGATGTCGGCCATGCCCTGGTTGCTGCAGCCGGGGCAGCCGCCCATGAAGTCGCGCGGCAGGCGGCCGCGGGCGTAGCAGAACGTCCAGATGGAATAGTCCGGATTCAAAGGGCCCAGCTCACCCCGCCCATGCCGCAGCGAAGCGGCACCGAGGGAACGTAGAACTCGGTCTTCGCGGGACGCGCGCCGGCGGCGCCCATCGCCACGAGCCAGGCGAGCAGCTCGACCGTGCCGCCGTCGCCGGCCGCGATCATCTTCTCGATGGTCGCCTCGCGCACCACCTTCTGCGGGTCGCCGCTCTCGAGGAGCGCGAGAAACCAGCGGTCGAATTTCTCGTCCACCGCGAAGTAGCGCGGGCCGCCCGGATCGTGCGACAGCCCGCCGGTGCCCATGATCGCGACGCGCGCTTTCGCCGGCCATGCGCGTACCGCGCGCGCGAGCACCTGTCCGAAGGCGTAGCAGCGCTCGGGCTGCGGCAGCGGCGGCACGACGCAGTTCATGTGGATCGGCACGAGCGGCACGTCGTAGCCCGGCGTGAGGAACTTGAGCGGTACCGACCAGTTGTCGTCGAACTCGAGCTTGTCGGAGAACGCGAGGCTGAAGCCCTGCTTCGCCGACTCGCGCACGATGTGGCGCGCGAGATCGCGCTGCCCGGCGACCTCGTAGGTCGGAATGTTCACCCAGTCGCGGAACCACTCCGCCGGCCCGCGCCAGCGCTCGGCAGTGCCGACGCACCAGTCGGGGATGCTCTCCATGGGAAAGTTGAGCAGGTGGTCGTTGGCAACGCCCACGATGACGTCGGGGCGCGCCGCACGCACCTTCTCGCCCATTGCCGCGTAGCCCGCGAGGAGCGCCTCCTGCTCGTGCTTGGGCGCCTTGTCGAGCCACCCGGTGGCGCCCGGCGCGTGCGCGAGTGCGACGACGGAGACGATCTCGGCCATATCAGGATTTCCCTTTCAGCATCTTCTCGGCATAGAGCTGCGCCGCGGCGCTCTCGTTGTGGTTGTAGCCCGCGCCCTTGAAGAGGCGCGACACCTGCGGCAGGAAGTACGGGTGCATGCCGAGCTTGCCCAGGCGCTTGAGATCGGCCTTGCGCAGCGCGGCCTTCTCGTCCTCCGAGAGTCCGTAGTCGCGCATCAGGCCCTCGAGGTCGGTGCGGAAGCGCTCGCGCAGCGCGGCGTCGCGCCGCACCTCGAAGACGAGCTTGTTGGCGGGCAAAGTCCTGTCGGTGTTCAGTATGCTCATGATGTCCTTTCCCAGACGGTTCTTCCGCCGACCACGGTGAGCTCGGGCGCGAGCGCAGGGAGGCGCTCGGCGCTCACCGTGAGCGGGTCCTCGGGCAGCACGATCAGGTCGGCGAGCCGGCCCGGCTCGAGCGTGCCGCGGTCCTCTTCGTCCATGCAAAGCCACGCGCCGTGCGTGGTCGCACAACGCAGCGCCTCTTCCCGGTCGATACGCTGCCCGGGCGCGATCACCTCGCCGGTGTCGCGGTCGATGCGCTCGACCGCGTGCCAGATGCACGGCCAGAGCGAGATCGGTACGTTGTCGGTGGCGAGGGAGACACGCACGCCGGCCTCGAGCAGCGAGCGGATCGGGCAGATCGTTTCTTCGCGCTCCGCGCCGACCTGCGCGCGCACCGCCGAGGCGCGCTTCCAGACGTAGGCGTTGGTGTGCGTGGTGATGTAGACGCCGAGGTCTCGGATCCGGGCGATCTGCGCGGCATCCAGGGTGACGGGATGCGCGATCACCCAGCGCAGCTCCTCGATCGGAGCCTCGCGCGCGGCTTCGGCGAACAGCTCGAGCATCGGTGCCTGGATCGCGCAGACGCGCAGGCGCTCGCGCGCCGCGGCGCGCAGGAGCTCCACGAGGAGCTGCCGCGGCAGGCCCTGGTCGTAATGGAAGCCCGCCCAGCCGGTGCGCGGCTTGCACTGCGCGCGCAGGCGTGATTCGCGAGGCGTAGCGTCGACCTCGGCGAACAGGCCGGCGACGCGCAACCAGGCGTCGCCCTCGCCGCGGCCGCGCAGCCGCGCGGCGTGCTCGCGCACCCAGTCCCGCAGATCCTGCTCGGTGGCTCCGCTCCAGCCCGGGCTGAAGGCGAGCGACGCGCGTACCGTCTGTCGGTCCTCGGCGCGCGTGCGCCGGTAGGCGTTGATGACCTCCTCCGCGACACCGTGGCCCTCGAACACCGCGGTCGTCCCCACCGCGTTATAGAGGCGCATCGACTCGCCGAGCGTGCGCGCGCGGTCGTCCTCGGTGAACTGCGGTGCCATGCGAAAGAGCGTGAACTCCGCGATCGGCTGGAACGTCTTTTCGCGGATCACGCCGGTCGGCTCGCCCCGGGCATCGACGTCGATTTCGACGAGCGGCGACGGACTGGCACTCGCGTCGCGGACACCGGCCGCCGCGAGCGCGGCCGAGTTCGCGAACGAGACGAGAGGCAGCTCGCCCGACCAGTAGCCCCATGCGCAGCGGATAAGAATCGGATGGCGCGTCGAGGCGCGGTCGAGGTCGTGGCGCGTCGGCAGGCGGCCTTCCTCGAACATCGACTCCGACCAGCGATACTCCGGCGGCTCGCCGATCGGCATGGTGACGATCCACGCGCCCGGTGCCGCGCGAGCGGCGAGCGAGGCGAGGCGCTCGACCAGCTCGGCGATCGAGCGACAGCCGGCGAGCGAGGGCAGCAGCGCCTTCAGGCCCTCGCGATCGAGGTGCGCATGCCCGTCCGTAAGGCCGGGCATCACGGTGCGGCCGCGCAGCTCCACGACCTTGGTGCGCGCTCCGATGCGGGCGCCGACCGCCGCGTCGTCGCCCACGGCGGTGATGCGCTCGCCGAGGACGGCGAGCGCGCTCGCGCGCCGCGAAGCGCGGTCCAGGGTGAGCACGTTGCCGCCCCGCAGGACGAGGTCGGCGTGCGCAGCCGGCGCCACTGTGCCTTTACTCCGCCTTGATGCCCGCGTCCTTCACGATCTGGGCGTACTTCGCATAGTCCTCGCGCAGGATCCGACCGAACTCCTCGGGCGTGGTCGGTGCGACCTCGCTGTACGCGTCGGTGATGCGCTTGGCTACCTCGGGGTCCGCGAGCGCAGTACGGAACGCGCTATTCAGCTTGTCGAGCACCGGGCGCGGCAGGCCGACCGGGGCCATGACGCCGTGCCATCCCTCGAGGACGAAGCCGGGGAGCGTCTGGGCGATGGTCGGGAGTTGGGGCAGCGGCTCGCCTGGGTTCGAACCGGTGAGCGCGACCGGGCGGATGCGGCCGGCACGGATCTGCGGCAGCGAGGTGTTGAAGAGGTCGAACAGGATGTCCACCCGGCCGGCGAGGAGGTCCTTCATCGCCGGCGCGTTGCCCTTGTACTGGACGTGAATGAAGTTCGCCCGGGTCGTGGTCTTCAACCACTCGCAGCCGAAAGTCATCAGGCCGCCTCCCGAGGCACAGGTGAGGCCGCCGGGCCGCGCCTTCGCCTGGCCGATGATCTCGCCGAGCGACTTGGGCTCGAGGTCCTTGCGGGCCACCAGCACGTACGACTGCGAGGTGATGCGCGTCACCGGCGCGAGCTCCTTCAGCGGGTCGACCATGTTCTTGAAGAGCGAAGGGTTGGTGACGATGTTGGGGACCACGTAAAGGATGGTGTAGCCGTCGGGCTCGGCGCGCGCAACGGCCGCGTGGCCGATGTTGCTCTGCGCTCCCGCCTTGTTTTCGATGATCACCGGCTGGCCGAGGGCCTGGGAGAGCTTCGGCTGGATCGCGCGCGCGAAGATGTCGGCCGGGCCGCCGGCGGAGAACGGCACGACCCACTGGATCGGGCGCTGCGGCCAGTCCTGCGCGGCTGCGCCGAGCGGGAAGGCGAGGGCCGCCGCGGCGGCGAGCACTGTCAGCATCGTTTTCTTCATCCGGACATTCCTCCTTTGGTCGAGAGCGCGCGCCGGACCAGGCGGCCGGTGCGCTCGATGTGGTCGCGCAGGAGCGCGCATGCGGCGTCGGCGCGGCGCTCGAGCGTCGCCGCGGAGATCTCGCGGTGCTCCTGCCCGACGTCGCGATCGATCGGGTTGTCCTCGAGGAAAAGCCGCCGATAGCGGTCGCTCAGGTCGTGCAGCGTGGCGCAGAAGTTGAGCAGCAGCGGCATCCGGCAGGCCGAGAGCAGGCTCTGGTGGAAGACCCGGTGCGCGCGCTCCCAATCCTCGACGCGCGGCCCGGCGGCGGCAGCGCGCTCCAGCTTCGAGAGGCGGTGGAGGCTCACGACGACTTCACCTTCCCACCGGTCGTCGCCGCGCGCGATCGACTCGCGCAGCGCGAGCGTCTCGATCTCGGCGCGCAGCCGCGTCACCTCGAGCAGGTTGTTCTCCGAGACCGGCGCCACCCGGTAGCCGCGCTGGCCGTCCATCGCCACGACGAAGCCCTCGGCGCTCAGCCGCGAGAGCGCCTCGCGCAAGGGACTGAGGCTTACGCCGAACCTGGCTCGGAGCTCGTCCAGGCGGAGCTTCTCGCCCGGCGCGATGTCGCCGCTCCCGATGAGCGTACGCAGGCGGGTCGCGATGCCGGCGGCGAGCGTTCGCGTGTTTTCTTCTTCGGTGAGCGGAAGGTGTTTCATTTTCCATCGATGAATCGGCTTGACATCGATTCTGTGCGGCACCTACGATCAAAATCGATTTGGGATAGTTACATCGATTTGATCGCCGAGTCCATTCCTCTTTCACAGGAGAGTCGATGAAGGAAGCCGACTTCCTCCACGGCTGATGCTGCCGCTCACCCTCGAGGAGAAGCTCGCGCCGCGCGCGGCTGCGCTCGTCGTCATCGACATGCAGAACGATTTCTGCGCGCCAGGCGGCTACATCGACCAGGTCATGAAGAAGGACGTCGCCTCGGCGGGCGCCGTGGCGCAGGCGATCGACGGCTTGCTCGCCGCGGCGCGCACCGCCGGCGTGCCGGTCGTCTGGCTGCGCGCGGATTACTCGCACGAGCGCATCCCCGACTCGATGCGCGCCAAGCTCGCCGCCCGCGGCATCACCGCGGTGTGCTGCGCGCCCGGCACCTGGGGCGCCGACTGGTACGGCGTGAAGCCGCTCGAGGGCGAGGCCGTGATCACCAAGCATACCTACAGCGGCTTTGCCGGGACCGACCTCGCGGCGCGGCTGCAGGCGCTCGGCCGACGCACGCTCGTTTTCACCGGCGTGCAGACCCAGGTGTGCGTCGAGTCCACGCTGCGCGACGCGCATTCGCTCGGCTATTTCTGCGTCGTGCCGCGCGACGCGGTCGGCTCGCACACGCCGGCGCTCCACGAGGCGTCGCTCGACAACGTGCGCTTCCTCTTTGGCGATGTGTGTACGGCCGCCGAGGTGCGCGCGGCCTGGACGAGACTCTGAACGGGAGGGAAACACCATGCTCAGTGAAAAGGAGCGGCGGGAAGCTTGCGAGATCCTGCTCAAGGCCGAGCGCGAGAAGAAGGCGGCCGTGCAGCTTTCCAAGACCTATCCGCAGATCGAGATCGAGGATTCGTACGCGATCCAGCGCCTGGTGAACGAGGCGAAGGTGGCCGCCGGCTCGCGCATCATCGGCAACAAGATCGGCCTCACCTCGAAGGCGATGCAGGCGTCCTCGCAGATCGACGAGCCCGACTACGGCGTGCTGCACGACTATATGATCATCGAGGACGGTGCCAAGGTACCGTTCGAGCGCTTCATCGTGCCGCGCGTCGAGCCCGAGCTGGTGTTCGTTCTGGGCAAACCGCTCAAAGGCCCCGGCGTGGGCCTGCTCGACGTGCTGCGCGCCACCGAGTACGTGGTGCCGGCGATCGAGATCATCGACGCTCGGGTGCAGAACCCGCGCAAGATCTTCGACACGGTGGCCGACAATGGGGCTGCCGCCGGCCTCGTTCTCGGCGGCCGCCCGGTCGGCCCCATGGACGTGGACCTGCGCTGGGCCGGGGCGCTCCTCTATCGCAACGCCGATATCGAGGAAACGGGAGTCGCCGCCGGCGTGCTCGGGCACCCGGCGAACGCCATCGCCTGGCTCGCCAACAAGGTCGCCCGCTTCGGCGATACGCTCGAGCCGGGCCGCGTCATGCTCTCCGGCTCCTTCACGCGCCCGGTGTGGGCGCACAAGGGCGACACGCTGCGCGCGGACTTCGGCAGCCTCGGCAGCCTCTCGGTGCAGTTCGTCTGATGCACGCGGTCGACGTCCACGCGCACTGGTATCCGCGGCGCTTCCTCGATCTCGTCTCGCGCCACGGCGCCGAGTTCGGCATCGAGTGGACCGAGATCGGGGGCAAGGGCCCGCAGTTCCGCTGCGGGCATCTCGTCACCGGGCCTCTCGGACCGGGCTTCGTCGATCTCGATGCGCGCCTTGCGGCGATGGACAAGCAGGGCGTGCACGCGCACGCGCTCTCGCTCTCGCAGCCGATGGTGTACTGGGCAGGCCGCGCGCTCGGCGAGCGCCTCGCGGCGACCTTCAACGAGGAGCTCGCCGCGGCGCACGCGCACGCGCCCGGGCGGCTGGTCGGCCTAGCGACGCTGCCTATGCACGAGCCGGATCTTGCCGTGCGCGAGGTCGAGCGCGCGGCGCAGCTCGCCGGCGTCCGCGGCTTCTACCTGGCGACGCACATCAACGGCCGCGAGCTCTCCGACGCCGCGTTCTTCCCGGTCTACGAGCGCATCGAGGCGCTCGCGCTGCCGGTCTTCCTGCACCCCGTGTTCGTCATCGGTGCCGAGCGGCTGAAGCCGCACTACCTTACCAATCTCCTCGGCAATCCTTTCGAGAGCGCGATCGCCGCCGCGCATCTCATCTTCGGCGGCGTGCTCGATCGCTTCCCGAAGCTCGACGTCGTGCTGCCGCACGCCGGCGGTGCGTTCCCGTGGCTGGTCGGCCGGCTCAACCGCGGCTGGGAGAAGCGCCAGGACCTGAAGCACATAAAGCGCGCGCCCGTCGAGTACTTGCGCCGCTTCTACTACGATTCGGTCGGCTACTCCGACGACGTGCTCGACTACCTGGTGCGCGTAGTCGGCGCCGACCGCGTGCTCATGGGCAGCGACTACTGCTTCCCGATCGCCTACGAGCGGCCGCTGGACGCCGTCACGCACCACCCGACGCTGAGCGATGCGCACAAGCGGGCCATCGCCGAGGACAATGCGAAGCGCCTGCTCAGGCTCGACGCGGAAGGCACGGCTCGATGAGTACGACACCGACCGAGCGCGACATCTTCGCCGAAACGATCGCCGAGATGACCTGGCTCGAGGTCGAGCAGGCGGCGAAGGAGGGCGCGGTGCTCCTCTGGGCCTTCGGCGTCATCGAGCAGCACGGCCCGCACCTGCCGACCGGTACCGACGTCTACCTCCCCCAGGCGCGGCTGCGCGAGGTCCGACGCCTCCTTGGTGAGCGCGGCATCCGCGCGCTCATCGTGCCGCCGTACTACTGGGGCGTGAACGTCGTGTCGGGCGCGTTCCCGGCCTCGTACCGGGTGCGCCCCGAGCTGATGTGCGAGCTGATGGCCGACGTCTTCGAGGGCTTCCGCGGCGACGGCTTTCGCCATGTGTTCTGCTTCTCCGGGCACGGCGACGCCGCCCACAACCGCGCCATCGTGGAGGGCATCCGCCTCGGAGTCGAGCGCACCGGGATCGACATCAGCTTCGTCGCCGACGCGGGCCTCGCCGCGCGCCTGGGGCTCGCGCCGGACGATCCGCAGATCACGCTGCATGCTGCGGGGTCGGGCGACATGTTCAGCACGCCCGCCTCGTCGTCATCGCAGTACGTCGATGTGCACGCGGGGCAGTGGGAAACGTCGATGATGATGTGCTCCTGCGCGGCGCTGGTGCGCGAGCGGGTGCGGCGCACGCTGCGCTCGACCGAGTACGGGCCCGAGGATCTCGCCGAGTGGCGCCGCGGCGCCGAGCATGCGCGCCGCAAGACGCCGCTCGGCTATTTCGGCGATCCGGCGCGCGCGAGCGCCGAGGAGGGGTTGCAGTCGCTGCGCAGCTCCGCCGATCGCGCGGCCGACGCTATCGAGGCGCGGCTGAAAAATGTTGATTTAACCAATGATGGAGGAGACCTTGAGAATCGTTAAGAACGAATTTCTGATCGCGACCGTGCTTGTGGTCGGAATGACCGTCTGGGCCAGTGGCGCAAACGCCGCGTACCCCGAGAAGGAAATCAGGGTAGTAATTGGCTTCCCGCCGGGCAGCGCGATCGAGCTAAGCGGGCGGGCAATCATGCAGGCGGCGGAGAAGTACATTGGCAAGCCGCTCGTGATCATCAACAAGCCGGGCGCCGCGCAATCCATCGCGATGAACGACCTGGTGAGCTCTCCTGCCGACGGCTATACCATCGCCGTCTCGACCGACGGCTACAAGGCTACGACGCGGCATACGCAGATCCTCGCCTTCGACGCGGAAAAGATTCGCTACGTTGCCGGATACGCGCGCTTTC
>DASUFD010000149.1:0-22497 GCA_036274735.1 Burkholderiales bacterium | reverse complement strand
GAGAACAACTTCTCGCCGCAACGTCCAGGACCGTGCGCGATGTGATCGCGCCTAACCTCCGCGTGCTCTTTTGCGGTATCAATCCCGGGCTTTACACGGCAGCGGTGGGCCATCATTTCGCGCGTCCGGGCAACCGCTTCTGGCCCGCGCTGCACGCCGCCGGGTTCACGCCGCGGCTGCTGCACCCCTCCGAGCAGGCGCTGCTTCTTCAATACGGCTACGGCATCACCAACCTGGTCAATCGCACGACGGCGAGCGCCGACGAGGTCTCGCCGGCGGAGTTTGTCGCCGGGCGGCGCCGCCTCCTCGCCAAGGTGCGCCGCTACCAGCCGCGCATCGTCGCCTTCCTGGGGGTCGGCGCGTTCTGCCACGCCTTCCGCCTGCCGCGCGCGGCACCCGGCCCGCAGACGCAGCGCCTCTCGGACGCGCGCGCCTGGCTGCTACCTAATCCGAGCGGCCTCAACGCGAACTATCAGCTGCCCGCGCTCGTCAGACTGTTCAAGGCGCTCAAGGAAACGGCCGAGGATGCAGAAAACCGATGACCTGCACGGCAACGCCCCGGACGAAAGCGGGGCCGCGCTGCTCGTCATCGACATGATCAACGCCTTCGATTTCGAAGGCGCCGCCGCGATGCTGCCGCGCGCGCTTTCGGCCGCGCAAGCGATCGCCGCGCTCAAGCGCCGGACGCGGGCGGCCGGCATGCCCGTGGTGTATGTCAACGACAACTTCGGACGCTGGCGCTCGGATTTCCGATCGCTGCTCGCCCACGTCACCGAGCCGGGCTGCCCCGGAAAGTCGATCGCCGAGCTGCTGCGCCCGGAGAGCGACGACTATTTCGTGCTGAAGCCCAAGCATTCGGGGTTCCAGTTCACGAGCCTCGACGTGCTGCTCGAGCACCTGGGCGCTCGCACGTTGATCCTCACCGGCGTGGCGGGCAATTTCTGCGTGCTCTTCACGGCGCAGGATGCCTACATGCGCGACTACCGGCTGGCCGTGCCACGCGACTGCATCGCGTCGCAAAGCGAAGACGACGATGCCTACGCGCTCGAGCATATGGCCAAGGTCACGAAGGCGGACACGCGGCCCTCGGCGGCGCTCGATCTCGCGGCCCTCGCCCGCTAGGACTTACTGGTCGAGCTGCTTGTAGACGAGATCGGCGACCTTGAGCAGCTCGTCGCGGCTCAGGTCGGACGAAGCGATCGCGTAGCCGCAGTTGCGGTCGATCCAGTAGAAGACGCCCACGTTGTGCTCGCGCACGTAACGGAAGGCGGTTTCCGTGTTGTGCGCGTTCTCCTGCCGCACGTAGAGCGTGAGGCGACGCCCGTTCGGCGTCTGGTACATGAATTGCGCGACCGGGCCGGTTTCGCCGGGGAGCAGGCGTCCGCCGACGAGCGCCATGCCCGCGTCCGCGAGCTTGGGCACCTTAACCTGAATGCCGAGCCGCTTCGACAGCCAGGCGACGAGGTGCGACTCGTCTGCGGCGCCGACTTCCACCGGATGGCGTACCTCCGGCGAATAGGTCGCATGCGCGATCGCGGCGCGGCGCGCCATGACGGCCGAATCGGCTGCGAGCGAGGCGGCGCCGGGGCGGGCGGCCTTGAGCTCAAGCGTGGCGACGGCACCGATCGCTACGCCGAGCGCCAGCCACGCCGCCGCCGCCGCGTACCGCCACAAGGGCGCGCGCCGGCCGGAAAAGCGCGTCAGCCGCTCGGGCACCGGCTCGTCGAGCATCGACTGATAGGCCGAGCGCACCTCCGCGCTGAGGCGCCGGTATGCGGCCAAACGCTCCGCCTCCTCGGGGCGCGCGAGCAGCCAGGCTTCCACCGCCGCACGCCGTAGCGGGTCGAGGCGGCCGTCGACAAAAGCCTGAAGCTCCGCCTCGCTCAGCTCGAGCGGCTCGCTCATTTCACCACCTTCAGCTTCGCGGCAGGCGGCTGTCCGAGCATCAGCACGCGCAGCTTCTCGCGTGCGCGCGACAGACGCGACATGACCGTGCCGATCGGGATGCCGAGCGTGCGGGCTACTTCCTCGTAGCTCATGTCCTCGAGGCTGACGAGCAGCAGCACGGCGCGCTGGTCTGCGGGCAGGCGCGCGATGGCGCGGTCGAGGTCGCGCAGCAGCAAGGCGTCCGCCTGGGGCGCACGCTGCGCGAGCTCCGGCATGGCGTCGTCGAGCGGGTCGGTCGGGCGCGTGGCGCGCAGCTTGTTCACATGTACGTTATGCATGACGGTAAAAAGCCAGGCGCGCAAATCGGTGCCGCGCCGGTAGAGATGCAGCTTGGTCCACGCGCGCTCGAGCGTGTCCTGCACGAGATCGTCCGCCGCGGCGCGCTCGCCGGTAAGCGCGCGCGCGTAGCGCCGCAGGCGCGGAATAAGGTCGACCAGTCGCTGCGCTTCATCCATGGATGGGAACAGGCGGCGGCGGGCGCTATTCCACGCTACTTCCGGGCACTGGGCAACGGCGGCAGGCTGCGCAGGTAGGCGATCAGCGCCTGCAGATCATCTTTTGTCAGCTGGCTGGTCGTGTTGCGCACCACCTCGCCCATGGTCTCGCCGAGGACGTCGCCGTCGGGAAGGAGCCCGCTCGTCAGCACATCGGCCAGCTCGGCATCGCTCCACTTCTTCAAGCGCGTCGGCGTCAGATTCGGCGCCGTCTTGCCGTCGATCTCGCCGCCCGCGAGGAAACGGTCTTTCTCGGTACCGCCGAGAGAGTTGCGCGGCGTGTGGCACTCGCCGCAATGGCCGAGCGCCTGGACGAGGTACGCGCCGCGATTCACGAGCGCGCTCCGCTTCGGATCGGGCTCGAAGGGGCCCGGCTCGAAGAACATGGACTTCCACGAGCCGAGCAGCCAGCGCGCGCGGTAGAGCAAGCCGAGCTCGTGCGGCCGGCTCGCCTGCGGGCTCGGCGGCAATGTGCGCAGGTAGGCCCACAGGTCGCGCAGGTCGGCATCGGTGATCTTGGTGAACGAAGGGTAGGGGAACGCGGGATACAGGTTCGCGCCGTCCGGGCGTTTGCCGTAGCGCATGGCGCGCACGAAGTCGTCCTCCGACCAGCGACCGAGGCCTGCTCGCGGATCCGGCGTGATATTCGGACCGTAGAACGTTCCGAACGCTGTCTTGAGCGAGCGCCCCCCGGCATACGGCACCGCGCCTTCACGATCCTCGGTGTGGCAGCCGACGCAGCCGCCCGCCTTGGCGAGATACTCGCCGCGCCTCGGATCGCCTTGCGCGCCGGCCAAGAGCGGCGCAGCCGCCAGCCACAAAACGAAAAGCCCCGCCACGGCGGGGCTCGATGTCGGACGCAGAAGGCGTGTTATTGCTTCTCCCGGAACTTGTCGTGGCAGCCGCCGCACGCCTTGCCGACGGTGGCGATCTGTGCCTTGACGGCCGACTCGTCGCCCCGCTGGCTTAGCTCGTAGAGCTTGTGGGTCTCGTTCTCCAGGTGCGTCGCCGCCTGCTTGAACTCGCCCGCATTGCTGTAGATCTCCGCCTTGGCACGGCTCTTCACCTCTTTCGTGCTGGGCTCGAAGCCGTCCCAGGGCATCCGGCTCAGGTTGTCCAGGAAGCCTGCGTTGCGCTTCACCGCTTCCGGGTTGTAGGGCGCCTTGCCCTGCGCCATGGCCGCCAGAGGGCCGAAATACTTGCCCTGCAGGGTCATCACGGCCTGGCGCTGCTTCACCAGCACCTCGGGTTTCGCCTGGGCGTGGACTGCCCCGGCGGCGAGCCCGAGCGCCAAGGCAGCGACGGCTGCCGCACCAATGTTCCTCATTTCGCTCTCCTCAAGTTTTTGGGCCATCGAGCGGCTTCTGCCGCCTTGCGCAGGAGAACACGCGCGCCGGCCGGCTATTCCCCTACCTCAGCCCGGCGACGTACTCGGCAAGGCCACGAATCTGCGCGTCGGTGAGGTGCGCCGCAACGGTGCGCATCATGCCGTTGGGGTCGTTGTCCCGCGTGCCCGCGCGAAAAGCCTGAAGCTGCGCCGCGACGTAGTCGGCATACTGACCGCCGAGCCGCGGGAACTGAACCGGGATGCCGGTACCGCTCGGCCCGTGGCAACCTGCGCATGCCGGCACGCCGTTCGCAGCGTCGCCGCCGCGCCACAGCTTCTGGCCCTGCGCCGCGAGCGACTTGTCGGATGCGACCGACGGCTTCAGCTCTTGTGAAGAATAGTAGGCGGCGAGCGCTTTGACATCCTCGGCGGAGAGATTGGCGACCATGCCATTCATCACCGCGCTTTGACGCTGCGGCTTCTTGCCTTGCTGCGGCATGAAATCGTGCAGCTGCTTCGCCAGGTATTCCGAGATCTGCCCGGCCAGCTTGGGATTCGCGGGCGCCGTGCTGTTGCCATCGAGGCCGTGGCAGGCGGCGCAAACTTGCGCCACCTGCGCCGGCGGCTTGTCCTGCGCGAGGGCGTGCCTGGCTGCGAGGGAAGTCCATGCGGTGGCAAGCACGGCGGCCAGCGCCCATGCCCGTTTCATCTGCGGTCGCTCCCCAAATGCGAAAGGCGCGATTTTATTAGAATTCCCGCCGTTGGCGATGAACGGCTTTGCGAACGCCGCGTTCCTGCGCGCGGTCGGCTCGCTGGCGGAGCTTCCGCCCGAGGGCCCGCCGGAGGTCGCCTTCGCCGGTCGCTCGAACGTCGGCAAGTCGAGCGCGATCAACGCGCTTCTCGGTCGCAGGGCGCTTGCGCGAACGAGCAAGACCCCGGGGCGCACGCAGACCATCAACTTCTACGAAGCCGATCATGACGGCGAGCGGGCGCGCCTCGTCGACCTTCCCGGCTACGGCTTCGCGCGCGTTCCGCTGGCGCTGCGCGAGCGCTGGCGTGCGCTCGTCGGCGGCTACCTCGCCTCGCGCGGCGCGTTGCGTGCAATCGTGCTCGTCATGGATGCGCGACATCCGATCACGGCGCTCGACGAGCAACTTGTCGCCTGGTGTGCGCAGGCGCCCCTTATCGCCCTGCTGACGAAAGCGGACAAGCTGTCGCGAAGCGCACAGGCGCAAGTGCTGCGCAAAGTGCGCGAGCGGCTAGCGGGCGCGCAGGTGCTGCTGTTTTCCGCGGTGACACGCGAGGGCGTGGAGGAGGCGCGCGACCTGCTGCAGCACAAGCTGCGAGCAGGCCGGCGGAAATAAAAAACCCCCGGTAAAGGGGATATAAACCGGGGGTAAAAACGCCTTAACTTTGGGTTAAGGCAACCCGCTCAGGGAGGAGAAGCGGGAGACGATCAACTCGTCTGCAGGTAAGATGGCCGCCCCGCTAAAAAGTTCCGGCGAAGAAAAGCCTCGCATCATGAAGGTTTACGGCAGCTTTCCGAGCGTCCGCATGCGCCGCATGCGGCGTGACGCGTTCTCACGACGGTTGATGCGCGAAACGGTATTGACGCCGGACAACCTGATCCTGCCGGTCTTCCTCATCGAAGGCAAAGCCCGCACGCAGAAAGTGGACTCCATGCCGGGCGTCGAGCGCCATACCGTGGATCGCCTCGGGCCGGTGGCGGAGCAATGCCTGAAGCTCGGCGTTCCGGCGATCGCATTGTTCCCCGCGATCGAGGCCAAGCTCAAGTCGGCCGACGGACGCGAGGCGTGCAACGAAGCAGGATTGATCCCGCGCGCTGTCGCCATGCTGAAGAAGCGCTTTCCGGAGCTTGGCGTCATGACGGACGTGGCGCTCGATCCCTACACCTCGCACGGTCAGGATGGGGTGATCGACGATCAAGGCTACATTCTGAACGACGAGACGCTCGACATTCTGGTCAAGCAGGCGCTGGTTCAGGCGCAGGCCGGGGTCGACATCGTCGCGCCCTCCGACATGATGGACGGACGCATCGGCCGGATTCGCGCTGCGCTCGAGAAAGCGGGCCACATCCACACGCGCATCATGGCGTATTCGGCAAAGTACGCCTCGGGTTTCTACGGCCCCTTCCGCGACGCCGTAGGTTCGGCGAAAAGCCTCGGCAAGAGCGACAAGAAGACCTACCAGATGGATCCGGCGAACTCGGACGAGGCGCTATGGGAAGTCGGGCTCGACCTCGCCGAAGGCGCCGACATGGTGATGGTGAAGCCGGGCATGCCGTACCTCGACATCGTGCGCCGGGTGAAAGAAGAGTTCCGCGCGCCGACCTTCGTCTATCAGGTTTCCGGCGAGTATTCCATGCTGCGCGGAGCGATTGCGCGAGGCTGGCTGCCCGAGAGCTGCGTCATCGAGGCGCTGCTCGCGTTCCGGCGCGCGGGCGCCGACGGCATCCTCACCTACTTCGCACTCGACGCCGCGAAGGCGCTGCGCGCGCGCTAGCCGGAGACGAGCGCGACGCCGTGCGACTGCACGGCCGATTTTTCGGCGAGTCCCTGCAGATGCAGCTTCGGGGCGCTGCCCCAACGCACATTGGCCGGCGCGCCCGGAAATGGCGCCGCGGACGGGAAATCGATCGCCGACAGCTCGCACGCGCCGTTCACATGCGACTGCCACTCGGGTCGCCACACCAGCTCGGGCGTGAGGTGCTGGCAGAGGAACACTTCACGCGAGACCTGGACGAGGCGAAAGCGCGCGAGCCGCTCCTCGCCGCCGAAGCGCACCGGCCGCGCGAGATCCATCGGCGGCTGCGCGGCAACGCCTAGCGCTTTCAGCGAGCGATACGATGCTTCCGCATCCGACGTGGCGAGGGCGAGCGCGGCGAGGCCGTCGCCGCGGGCGGCGAAGTCGCGGTAGTAGGCGAGCCAGGGATGCTCGCTCGACGGCTCGAGGAGCTCCAAGTAGGTCGAGCCGAACATGATGCAGTGATTGCGTGAGCCGATGCTGTGCAGCCCGAGCGGCGTGAGCGTGAAGCCGAGGCCGGCGAAGGCGCGTGCCGCGGGCTCGAGCTCGCGCACCGCGATCACCGCGTGATCAATGGCGAGCGGCGGCAAGGGTCTTGAGAAAGCGCTCCGGCGGCTGATAGCCGATGACTCGCAGGCCGGGAATCTCGCGCCCGTTTGCGTCGAAGAAGATAATGCCGGGCGGACCGAAGAGCGAGAAGCGCTTGAGCAGGGTGCGGTCGGCGTCGCTGCCCGCGGTGACGTCCGCCTGCAGGAGCAGCATCCGATCGAGCTCCGCGCGCACGCGAGGATCGGAGAAGGTGAACTTCTCCATCTCCTTGCAGGACACGCACCAGTCGGCATAGAAGTCGAGCATCACCGGCCGACCGGCCGCCTGCACCGCCTGCTCGAGCTCGTGCACGGAGCCGACGCGCTTCCACGGCGTCGGGCTCTGCTCGGCGGCCCCGCCTACGAGCCCGGCGAGGGGCCGCAGCGGATCGCGGCTCCCGGCAAGCGCGCCGACGAGCATCGCCGCGCCGGCGATCAGCGCGGCCACGCCGGCGCCCTTCCACAGCCGCCACCATCCGGCCGCGCCGGGCGGCAGCGGATCGAGCGCGCGCAGGAACATCGCCGAGCCGATGAGCAGCGCCGCCCAGCCCAGCATCTCGACGGCGCCCGGCAGCACCGGCGAGACGATCCAGAGCGCAACGGCGAGCAGGAGCACGCCGAAGAACTTGCGCACCCCGACCATCCAGGCTCCGGCGCGCGGCAGCAGCGCGCCTTCGGAGACGCCGACGGCGATGAGCGGCAGTCCCATGCCGAGGGCGAGCGAGAAGAGCGCGGCGCCGCCGAGCACCACATCGCCGCTGCGGGAAATCTGCAGCAACGTGCCGGCGAGCGGCGCCGACACGCAGGGGCTGACGATCACCGCGGAGAGCACGCCCATCGCCGCTACCGAGGCGATGCGCCCGCCGCGCAGGCGGCCGTGCGTGGCGTGCAGCCGGTGGTGCAGGAAGCCGGGAAGCTGCAGCTCGTAGAAGCCGAACATCGAGAGCGCGAGCAGGACGAACAGCGCCGCGAACGCGCCAAGCACCCAGACGTTCTGCAGGTAAGCGGCGATGAGCGAGCCGACGTACGCGGCGGCCACTCCGGCAAGCGCATACGTCGCCGCCATGCTGAGCACGTATGTCGCCGAGAGCGCGAGCGCGCGCGACTTGTTGAGCGCCTTGCCCTCGCCGGCGATGATGCCGGAAAGAATCGGGATCATCGGCAGGACGCACGGCGTGAAGGCGAGCAGCACCCCGAGCACCAGGAAGCCGGCGAGCGCAAGCGCAAAGTTGCCTTCCAGCAGGCGCGCGATATCGAAGTCGCTCGCATAGATCGACAGGCGCGGCTGCGCCGGCGGCGCCGCCGGGCCGACCGTCATCCCAGGCGCCTCGAGCGCGGCGACGCGAAGGCTCGCGCGCGAGTCCATGGGCACGTAGCAGACGCCGGAGTCGGCGCAGCCCTGGGAAGTGACCTTGAGGTCGAAGGCGCCCTCGCCGCGCACGGGCAGCCGCACGTCGACTTGCCCGCGGTAGATCGGCGTTTCGCCGAAAAACTCGTCCTTGTGCGGCAGGGCGGGAGGAAATTCCGGCTGACCCAGCTCGACCTGCGAATCTCCCTCGAGCGCGAAGCGCAGGCGGTCGCGGTACAGGTAGTAGCCGGGCGCGATCACGAAGCGCACGTCGACCGCCGGCCCGGGCTGCATCTGCGCCGAGAACTGGAAAGCCTTCTCGGGCTCGAGCAGGTCCTGCGCCGACACGCCTTGGACGAGGACGAGAATTGCCAGGAAAGCGAGCAGACGCTTCACGAGGTTTCCGCTGCCAGCCAATCGAGGTAGGCGGGCAGGCCACGCTCGACGGGAAAGGCGATGATCTCGGGCAGCTCGTAGGGATGCGCCTCGCGCAGCGCCTGCTCTAGGGCCGGGTAGCGCTCCGCGGTAGTTTTCATGAGCATCGGGTGCTCCTCGTCGTGCTGCACGGCGTCCTTCCAGCGATAGACCGAGCGGCAGGGCGCCAGGATGTTGACGCAGGCCGCCAGCCGCCGTTCGACCAGCATGTCGGCCAGGCGTTCCGCCACCGCCCGCTCGGGAACGTTAGTCAGCACCAGGAGCGCATTCATGACAGGCGCTATTCTATTTCGCCGAGGTAGGCGGCCCGCACGCGCGGATGCTCGAGCAGCCAAGCCGCCTCGCCGGCGAGCGCGATCGACCCGGATTCGAGGACGTAGCCGCGGCTCGCGATCTCGAGGGCGAGGCGGGCGTTCTGCTCGACGAGCAGAATGGTCACGCCGTTGCGCGCGATCTCGCGCACCAGCTCGAAGATGCGCGCGACCATCAGCGGCGCAAGGCCCATCGACGGCTCGTCGAGGAGCAGGAGCCGCGGCTGCGCCATCAGGGCCCGGGCGAGGGCGAGCATCTGCTGCTCGCCGCCGGAAAGCGTACCGGCCACCTGGTGGCGCCGCTCCTTCAGCCGCGGAAAACGCTCGTACTGCTCGGCGGGATCGGCGCCGCCGCGCCGGGCGAAGCCGCCCATCGCGAGATTCTCGTCCACGGTGAGCTGCGGAAAGATGCCGCGGCCCTCCGGCACCATGACCAGTCCCTTGCGCGGCAGCTCGTGGACCGCGGCGCGGCTGATGTCCTCGCCGGCGTAGCGCACGCGCCCCGCGCGTCCGCCGACGAGGCCGCAGATCGCCTTGAGCGTCGAGCTCTTGCCGGCGCCGTTGGCGCCGATCAGGCAGACGAGCTCGCCCTCGCCGACCTCGAGGTCGATGCCGTTCACGGCGCGAATCCCCCCGTAATGCACCTCGAGGCGGGAAAGCTCAAGCAGCGCGCGGGGCACCGCTAAGCCGCCCTCGGCGTTCCAAGATACGCCTCGATGACTTTCGGATCGCGGCTCACCTGCGCCGGCGGACCCTCGGCGATCCTCTCGCCATAGTCGAGCACCAGCACCCGGTCGCAAACGTTCATCACCAGTCGCACGTCGTGCTCGATGAGCAGCAGCGTCTTGCCGTCGTCGCGAACGCGCCGGATCAGCTTGCCGAGCGCGAGGCGCTCCGCGGCATTCATGCCGGCCGCGGGCTCGTCGAGCGCGAGCAGCTTCGGCTCGGTGGCGAGCGCGCGCGCGATCTCGAGCCGCCGCTGGTCGCCGTAGGGCAGGCTCGCGGCGCGGTCGTTGGCGCGGGCGCGGATGCCGACGTAGTCGAGGAGCTCGAGCGCGCGGCGCACGATCGCCTTCTCCTCGGCGAGCGTGCGCCGATCGCGCAGGATGGCGCCCAGCACGCCGGCGCGCGTGCGCGCATGCCGGCCGATCATCACGTTCTCGAGCGCCGACAGGTTGCCGAAGAGGCGGATGTTCTGGAAGGTGCGCGCGATGCCTGCTGCGGCGATGCGGTGCGCCGGCAGCCCGGTGACGTCGCGCTCGGCGAAGCGAAACCTGCCGCTGTCGGGAGCGTAGACGCCGGTGAGGAGGTTGAAGAGCGTGGTCTTGCCCGCGCCGTTGGGGCCGATCAGCCCGTAGATCTGCCCCGGCGCGATGGCGAACGAGACCTGCTGCAGCGCCTGCAGACCGCCGAAGCGCTTGCTGATCGCTTCGACATTGAGCAGCGCGCTCACGAGCCGTGCTCCGTCAGCTCGCGCTTGCGCACCGCGGAAGGCAGCAGGCCGCCCGGCCGGAAGAGCATGATCAGCACGAGCGCGAGGCCGAAGAGCAGCATGCGGATCACTTCCGGATCGACGAGCGTGCGCCCGAAAAGCGAGCGCTGCACCGGCTGCACCGTCCAGCGCAGCACCTCGGGCGTGAAGGAGAGCAGCAACGCGCCGAGGATCACGCCCCAGACGTTGCCCATGCCTCCCAGCACGACCATCGACACGACCATGATCGACTCGACCAGCACGAAGCTCTCGGGCGAGATGAAGCCCTGGATCGAGGAGAACATGCCGCCCGCGACGCCGCCGAAGGTGGCGCCGATGGCGAAGGCGAGAAGCTTGAGCCGCGTGGTATCGATACCCATCGCGCGCGCGGCCACCTCGTCTTCGCGGATCGCTTCCCAGGCGCGGCCGATGCGCGAGTTCTGCAGCCGCAGGTTGACGACGATGATGCCGAGCAGCAGCACGAGGAGCGCGTAGTAGTACTTGATCGGGCCGCTGAAATCGAGCCCGAGCCAGCT
Source organism: Burkholderiales bacterium (assembly GCA_036274735.1). Taxonomy (GTDB): domain Bacteria; phylum Pseudomonadota; class Gammaproteobacteria; order Burkholderiales; family SG8-39; genus SCGC-AG-212-J23. The sequence continues at coordinate 11,497 of DASUFD010000149.1, read as the reverse complement.
CTGCGGCTGCGCGAAGCTGAAGCCGTCGATGCGCAGCGGGTCGATGCCGACGATGCCTCGCGGGCCGTTGGTCAGGTTGATCGGGCGCGACAGGTTGTTGAGGAAGATGCGCACGATCTCGCCGAAGCCAAGCGTCACGATGGCGAGGTAGTCGCCGCGCAGCTTGAGGGTCGGCGCGCCGAGCAGCACGCCGAAGAGCGCGGCGATCGCCGCGCCGATCGGCAGGATGACCCAGAACGGCAGGTGCAGGCCGAAATGCGGGCTGGCGAGCAGCGCATACGCGTACGCGCCGACCGCGTAGAAGGCGATGTAGCCGAGATCGAGCAGGCCGGCGAAGCCGACGACGATGTTGAGCCCGAGGGCGAGCAGGCAGTAGAGGATCGCGTAGTTGGTGATGCGCACCCAGCTCGTGCCGGCCTGGGCGAGCACGAAGGGCAGCACGGCGAGCGCGCCGGCAACCAGCACGACACCGACCCAGCGCAGCTTCGCCGCCTGCTTCGGGTTCACGCCCGGTCCCCGACGCGCTCGCCGAGCAGCCCCGAGGGGCGAAACACCAGCACCAGGATGAGCACGAGGAACGCGAACACGTCCTGATAGTTGGAGCCGAACAGGATGAAATGGCCGCCGCCCGCGCAGGCGTCCATGCGAGGCGCGAGCAGCGAGTACGCGCACAAGTCGGTGAGATCGCCGATATAGCCCGCGCCGAGCGCCTCGACCACACCGAGCAGCACCCCGCCCAGCATCGCCCCCGGGATGTTACCGATGCCGCCCAGCACCGCCGCCGAGAACGCCTTCATGCCGAGGATCGAGCCCATGGTGTATTGGGCGATGCCATAGTAGGTTCCGACCATTACGCCCGCCACGGCGGCGAGCGCCGCGCCGATGACGAAGGTCGCGGCGATGACGCGGTTGATGTCGACGCCCATCAGGGAAGCGACCTGCGGGTTCTGCGCCGTGGCGCGCATCGCGGTGCCGAGCGGCGTGCGGTAGACGAGCAGGGCGAGCGCCGTCATCAGCATGACGCACAGCGCGACGATCGCGAGCTGCACGTTGGTGATGCTCGCGCCGAGGAACACGAAGCGCCGGATCTCGATGATCTGCGGGAAGGCGAGCACGTTGCGGCTCCAGACGAGGAGCGCGGCGTGCTGCAAGATGATCGAGACGCCGATCGCGGTAATGAGCGGCGCGAGCCGCGGTGCGTGGCGCAGCGGGCGGTAGGCGAGCCGCTCCATGGCGTAGCCGACCAGCATGCACACCGGGATGGCGCACCCGGTGCCGATCAGCACCACGACGAGCGGCGGCATCCCCAAAGGCGCGAGCGCACCGATCACGGAGAAGGCGACCATGGCGCCGATCATCACCACCTCGCCATGTGCGAAGTTGATGAGCTGGATGATGCCGTAGACCATGGTATAGCCCAGCGCCACCACGGCGTACACCGCGCCGAGGGTCAGGCCGTTCACCACCTGCTGCAGGAAAACGTCCATCGGCGGGCAAGCCTAAACCAAAAACAAAAACGGCACCCGCAGGTGCCGTTCTCCGAGCGCTCGGCGCTTACTTGCTCGCGTTCATGCTCTTAAGGAACTCCTCGTAGGGCAGCGTCTTGCCCGCCTTCACCACCGCGATCGGCTCGATCTTGCCGCCCTTCATGGTGAAGATCGTGATCTCGGCGTCCTTGCGATCGCCCTTGTCGTCGAACGAGATCGGCCCGGTCGCGCCGTTGAAGCTGATCTTCTGCAGCGCGGGGAGGTACTTCGCCGGGTCCGCAGAGTCGGCCTGCTTCATCGCCGCGATGAGCAGGTTGGCGGCGTCGTAGGTGAACGGCGCATAGAGGATCGGATCCTGGTTGAAGCGCTTCTTGTAGGCGTCCAGGAACTTCTTCGACGCGGCTTGCGGCGGGATGCCGGCCTGCGAGCAGAGCAGCCCTTCGGCCGCGGCGCCGGCGAGCTCCTGCATCTTGTCGGTGCACGCTCCGTCGCCGAACGAGAAGACCGCCTTCAGACCGAGCTCGCGGCCCTGCTTGAGCAGCGGCCCGCCGGTCGCATCCATGCCGCCGTAGAAGACCGCGTCCGGATTCTCGCCGCCCAGCTTGGTGAGGATCGCCTTCCAGTCGGTCGTCTTGTCCGTTCCCTTCTCGCGCGGCAGGACCTGGATGTTCTGCGCCTTGAGCGTCTTCTCCACCTCGTTGGCGATGCCCTCGCCGTAGGCGGTGGCATCGTCGATCACCGCGACGAGCTTCGGCTTCTTCTCCGCGGCGAGGTAGCTGGCGATCGCCGGGCCCTGCTGGTCGTCGCGGCCGACGACGCGGAACACCTCCTTGAAGCCCTGCTCGGTGAGCTGCGGATTGGTGGCCGAGCCGGTGATCATCGGAATGCCCGCCTGGTGGTAGATCCCGGAGGCCGGGATGGTGACCCCCGAGTTCAGGTGCCCGACCACGCCGTTCACTTTCTCGTCGACGAGCTTCTGCGCCACGGTCGTGCCGGTCTTCGGGTCCGCCTGGTCGTCCTCGCCGAGCAGGACGAACTTCACCGGCTTGCCGCCGATCTGGATGCCCGCGGCGTTCGCTTCCTCGATGGCGAGGCGCGCGCCGTTCTCGTTGTCCTTGCCGAGGTGGGCGATGCTGCCGGTGAGCGGCGCGACATGGCCGATCCTCACCTCGGACGGCGACTTCTGCCCGCCGCAAGCGGCGAGCGCGGCGGCGACGGCAACAGCGAGGGTAATTGTCTTAATGTTCACGACAGTCCTCCGCGGGGTTCGAACCGGTGGCTATCATACCCGCCGCCCCCGGCGATCCCTGCCGTTGTCTGCTTATTTGAGAGAGAGAATCCAGTGCACCAGCGCCTTGATATCGGCGTCGGGTACCTGCGCGTTGGGCGGCATCGGCACCGGGCCCCAGACGCCCGCGCCGCCTTTCTTCACCTTCTCGAAAAGCTTCTCGGGCGCGTTCTTGTCGCCGCGGTACTTCGCCGCGACGTCCTTGTAGGACGGGCCGACCACCTTCTTGTCCACGGCATGGCAGGCGAAGCAATTGTGCTTCTTCGCCAGATCTTCCTGCGCCTGCGCGCCCGAAGCGAGCGTAATGACCGCCATGCCCGCGACTACAGCCACAACCTTCATCGTTGTTTCTCCTTGGAAATGGATCGCAATTCTACGAGATTGCTGATCGGCTCCAGGCATGTAACGCCGCGGCATAGCCATCCGTTGACCGGCTCGGGGCGCGAGGGCTTGTCGAGGACCTCCGGCAGTCCGGAGAGGCCGTCGGCAATCGCCAGCACCGTCGTCGCCGGCAGGTACTCGCCGGCGAGCGCAGCCTGCCAGCGCCCGAGCTCGGGGCCGCGCCCGCGCAGCACCAGGACCGAGGGCGGCGCGAGCTGCTCGCCGAGCGCCATCGTCATGCTCGCGAACCCGCCCGGATGTTCGCTCATGAGCGGATAGAAAAGCTCTAGGCTGCGCTCGGCGGCGCGTTGATAGCGCGCCTCGCCCGTCAGGGCCGCGAGGCGACCGAGCCCCCAGGCGGCGACGCCGTTGCCCGAGGGCGTCGCCTGATCGTGCGCGGGCTTGGCGCGGTGGAAAAGCCGCTCGTGCTCGCGAGCGGTGAAGAAGAAGCCGCCGAGCTCCGGATCTTCGAACTGATCGAGGAGCACGTCGGCGAGCTCGCGCGCCCACTGCAAATCGGCGAGCGAGAACTCCGCCTGCATGAGCTCGAGGAGCGCGGCGATCAGGAAGGCGTAGTCGTCGAGATAGGCAGCGAGGTGCGCCCGGCCGTCCTTGTACGTGGCGAGCAGCCGCCCGTCGCGCCACATGCGCGCGCGCACGAACTCGAGCGCGCGGCGCGCCGAGGCGACCCATTCCGGCTCACCGAAGATGCGGCCGGCGTGGACCATGCCGCGAATGGCGAGCGCGTTCCAGGAAACGAGCACCTTCTCGTCGCGTCCGGGGCGCACCCGCTTTTCGCGCGCGGCGAAGAGCTTGGCGCGCGCGGCAGCGAGAGCGGCGTGATCTTGCGCGCACACGGGCGCAAACGCGTGCAGGTGCCAAGCGCGTCCCTCGAAGTTCGGCGGGCGATCCAAGCCGTAGCAAGGCGCGAAGACCTCGTACTCCTCGCGCGAAAGAAGCGCGCGGACCTCGTCTGCGCTCCAGACGTAGAACTTGCCCTCCTCGTGCTCGCTGTCGGCGTCGAGCGAGGAGTAGTAACCGCCCTCGAGGGACTGCATCTCGCGCATCAGCCAGGCCGCCGTGGCGGCCGCCGCGTCCCGGTAGGGCGGCTCGCGCCGCGTCAGCCACGCGTCGGCGAGCAGGCCAAGCAGCGGGCCGTTGTCGTAGAGCATCTTTTCGAAGTGCGGGATCATCCACTGCGCATCGACGCTGTAGCGATAGAAGCCGCCGCCGAGCTGGTCGAACACGCCGCCCTCGCACATATGCGTGAGCGTGGCGTGCGTGATCTCCTCGGCGCCCTCGCGCAGGCAAAGCTCGAGGTCCGGCACGTGCGGGAACTTCGGTGCGCCGCCGAACCCGCCATGCTGCGGGTCGAAGCTCGCGCGCAGCTCGCCGACCAGCTCGGCGATCGGCGCACGGGAGAACTGCTCTCGCTCGGCGCGCCGGCGCGGCAGGAGGCGCGCGAAAGCCTCTTCCAGCGCTTCGTTCTGCGCGGCGATGTCCGCCTGGCGCTCGCGCCAGATGCCGGCGATGCGCTCGCAGAGCTCCGGGAATCCCGGCAGCCCGTAGCGCGGCTCCTTGGGGAAATAGGTGCCGCCGAAGAAAGGCTCGCCCTTCGGCGTGAGGAACATGGTGAGCGGCCAGCCGCCCGGCCGCTGGGCGAGCATCTGGTGTGCCGTCTGGTAGATCTGGTCGAGGTCCGGGCGCTCCTCGCGATCTACTTTCACATTGACGAAAAGGCGGTTCATCACCTCCGCCACCTGCGGGTCCTCGAAGCTCTCGTGCGCCATGACGTGGCACCAGTGGCACGCGGAGTAGCCGATCGAGAGGAGGATCGGCTTGCCTTCGGCGCGCGCTCGCCCGAGCGCCTCGTCGCCCCATGGATACCAGTCCACGGGGTTCATCGCGTGCTGCTGCAAGTAGGGGGAGGTTTGGTGCGACAGGTGATTCGGCATGACAGCCTCCGGCAAGGGCGGGCGAGCTTAACATCGGGCTCATGACGGCCGATCTCGCGCGCCAGGTGCTCGACTTCTGGTTCGGCGCCGGCGAGCACTACGGCAAGCGGCACAAGCGCTGGTTCGCGAAGGACCCGGCCTTCGACGCCGAGCTGCGCAGTCGCTTCGCCGCGCTCCTCGCGGCGCTCGCCGAAGGCGCGCATCGCGACTGGCTCGACGAGCGGCGCGCCTGCCTTGCGCGCATCCTCGTGCTCGACCAGTTCCCGCGGCAGATCCATCGCGGCAGCGCGCAAGCGTTCGCCACCGATCCCCTCGCCCTGCAAGCGGCGCGCCATGTGCTGGGACAGCACTACGACCGCGACATGCTTCCCGTCGAGCGGCTCTTCGCCTATCTGCCTTTCGAGCACAGCGAGGCGCTCGCCGACCAGGAGCTCGCCTGCGAGCTGATGCAGCCCCTCGCCCGGTATCCGGAAACGGACGATGCCCTACGTTACGCCTTGGCGCATCGCGACATCATCGCGCGCTTCGGCCGCTTCCCTCACCGCAACGCCGTGCTAGGACGTGCGAGCACGCCGGAAGAGCTGGAATTCCTGAAGCAGCCCGGCTCAGCCTTCTGAATCGGTGATCGCGCCGAGCGAGGCGGTGGAGACGAGGCGCATGTACTTGGCCATCAGGCCCTTGGTGTAGCGCGGCTTGGGCTGCTTCCATTTCTTGCGCCGCGCCGCCAGCTCCTTCGCGGAGACGTTGAGCTGGATCAGCCGCTTCGCCGCGTCGATGGTGATCGAATCGCCGTCCTTGACGAGCGCGATGTTGCCGCCGACGTAAGCCTCGGGTGCGACGTGTCCGACCACCATGCCCCAAGTGCCGCCGGAGAAGCGCCCGTCGGTCAGCAGTCCCACCGATTCGCCGAGCCCCTGGCCGATGAGCGCGGAGGTCGGCGCGAGCATTTCCTGCATTCCGGGACCGCCTTTCGGACCCTCGTAGCGGATGACGATCACGTCGCCGGGCTTGATGCGCTTCGCCATGATCGCCTTCATGCACGCATTTTCCGAGTCGAAGACGCGCGCCGGACCGGTGATCGAGGTGCTCTTCAGCCCGGCGATCTTCGCCACGCAGCCCTCCGGCGCGAGATTGCCCCTCAGGATCGCGAGATGTCCCTGCTTGTACAGCGGCCGGTCCATCGGACGGATCACGTCCTGGTCGGCGCGCGGCTTCACCGGCACGTTCTCAAGCTCCTCGGCGAGCGTGCGCCCGGTAATCGTCGTGCATTCGCCGTGCACGAGCCCGGCGTCGAGCAGCATCTTCAGCACCTGGGGCACGCCGCCCGCCGCGTGGAAATCGGTCGCCACGTACGGGCCGAACGGCTTGAGGTTACAGAGCAGCGGGGTGCGTCGGCGCACGCGCTCGAAATCGTCGATCGTCCATCGCACGCCGGCCGCCGCGGCGATCGCCAGATAGTGCAGCACCGCGTTGGTCGAGCCGCCGGTCGCCATGACGAGCGCGATCGCGTTCTCCAGCGACTTGCGCGTGATGATGTCGCGCGGCTTGAGGTCGTTCTTCACCGCCTCGAGGAGCACGCGCGCCGACTCGGCGGCCGAGTCGGCCTTGGCCGGGTCGGGCGAGGCGAGCTGCGAGGAATTGAGCAGGCTCATGCCGAGCGCCTCGAACGACGAGGACATGGTATTCGCGGTGTACGGGCCGCCGCAGGCGCCGACCGAGGGGCAGGCGTTCTTCTCGATGCCGACGAAGTCTTCCTCGCTCATCTTGCCGGCGGTAAAGGCGCCGACCGCTTCGAACGGACTGACGATCGTCAGCTTCTGCCCCTTCCAGAAGCCGGGCTTGATGGTGCCGGCATAGACGAAGATGCCCGGCACGTTGATGCGCGCCATCGCCATCATGGTGCCGGGCATGTTCTTGTCGCAGCCGCCGACGCAGAGCACGCCGTCCATGAGCTGGCCGTTCACCGCCGTCTCCACCGAGTCCGCGATCACCTCGCGCGAGACCAGCGAGTACTTCATCCCCTCGGTACCCATGCCGATGCCGTCCGTTACCGTCGGGAAGCCGAACACCTGCGGCTTGGCGCCGCCGCGCTCGAGCGCGTCGATCGCCCGATCGACGAGCGGCTGGATGCCGGCGTTGCACGGGTTCATTGTCGAATGGCCGTTCGCCACGCCGACGATCGGCTTCTCGAAATCGGCGTCGCCGAAGCCGACCGCGCGCAGCATGGCGCGGTTCGGCGAGCGGGCGACGCCCTGGGTGATGAGGCGGGAGCGGCGGTTGTAAGCGGGCATGGGTTTCCTCCGAGGCCGGGATTTTGCCCGCGCTGCCCGCGCCGCGCCAATGCCGCCCGCAGCCTCCTGTAATACTCTGGCGGTATGAAACTGCCGGAATTGTGGCAGCTGCGGTATTTCACCGCGGTGGCCGAGCGCCTGCACTTCGGCCGCGCCGCGCAGGCGCTGCATATCTCGCAGCCGCCGCTGTCGCGCGCCATCCGCGCCCTCGAGGCCGATCTCGGGGTGCCGCTCTTCGTTCGCACCCGCCGGCGGGTCGCGCTGACACCGGCGGGGGAGCGCCTGCTCGAGGAGGCGCTCCGCATCGACGCGCAGCTCGAGCGCACCGTGGCCGATCTGCGCGCCGTGGCGTCCGGAGAAGAAGGGCGGCTGCGCCTCGGCTTCGTCTCGCTCGCCGATTACGGCGTGCTACCGGGATTGCTGAAGGCCTATAAGGCAGCGCGGCCGCGCGTGCGCCTCGCGCTGCGCGAGATGCTTTCCCCGGAACAGGCGAGCGCGATCGCAGCCGGCGAGCTCGACTTCGGCCTGCTCCTACCGCCGGTCTCCGGCGCCGCCCCTCTCGAGCACGTCGTCGTGCAGCGCGAGCGCTTCGTCGTGGCCCTGCCGGCACGGCACCGGCTCGCGCGCATCCGCCGCGTCCCCATGCGAGCCCTCGCCCGCGAACCGCTCGTCATGGTGCCGCGGGAAATCGCCCCGGGCCTGTACGATATCGTCGCCGGCTTGGCGGAGCGCGCCGGCTTTTCCCTGAACGTGGCGCAGGAGGCTATCCAGATGCAGACGGTCGTGAGCCTGGTGTCGAGCGGCCTGGGGGCTGCGATCGTGCCCGGCTCGGTGTCGAATCTCGGCCGGCGAGGCGTCGTCTATCGCGAGCTCGCCGACGCGCACCCGCGACTCGACCTGTGGCTCGCCTGGGCGCGCAAGCCCCTCGACGCGGCGGCGCAGGAACTGGTCGCGCTCGCGCGGCAGCTTGCGCTCTGAGCATGCTCGTTCACCCCGATTTCAATCCCGTCGCGATCCAGCTCGGCCCGCTCGCCGTGCGCTGGTACGGGCTAATGTACCTGCTCGGCTTCGGGCTCGCCTGGTGGCTCGGGCTGCGCCGCATCGCCGCGGGTCGCGCGCCGATCGACCGGCGCCAGTTCGACGACCTGATCTTCTACGCGGTGCTCGGCGTGATCCTCGGCGGCCGGCTCGGCTATGTGCTCTTCTACAAGCCGGACTACTACGCCGCTCATCCGCTGGAGATCCCGGCGGTGTGGCAGGGCGGCATGTCCTTCCATGGCGGGCTACTGGGCGTGATGGCGGCGATGTGGCTCGCGGCACGCAGGCACAAGCTCGATTTCCTGCGCCTCATGGACTTCATCGCGCCGCTCTGCCCGCTCGGCATCGCCGCGGGACGCATGGGCAACTTCATCAACGGCGAGCTCTGGGGACGACCGACCGACCTTCCCTGGGGGATGGTGTTCCGCGGTGCCGGCCCGCTGCCGCGCCATCCGTCGGAGCTCTACGAGTTCGCCCTCGAAGGCCTGGCGCTGTTTGCGCTCTTGTGGTGGTTCTCGTCCACGCCGCGCGCGCGCGGGCAGGTCTCGGCAATGTTCCTGATCGGCTACGGCGTGCTTCGCTTCGTCGCCGAGTTCGCGCGCGAGCCGGACTCGTTCCTCGGCTTTCTCGCGCTCGGCATGACGATGGGGCAGTGGCTGTGCGTGCCGATGATCCTCGGCGGCGTCGCGCTTTTCGCATGGAGCGCGCGGCGCTAGATCCGGTCTTCGGCGCGGCGTTCCCGGTTTTCGCGCTGGTGGGCTGCGGCGTGCTCGCCGGACGCTTCCGCCTGATCAACCCCGGCTCGAGCGAGGCGCTCAACCGCTTCGTCTACGCCTTCGCGCTCCCCGCACTGCTTTTCCTTGCGGTCTACCGCGGCTCGCTCGACGAGATCCTGAGCGGTGCCTTCCTCCTCGGCGTGGTCGCCGCGACGCTCGGCACGGCGCTCGCGGGCTTCGCGCTCTCGTACCTCTGGTGGAAGGCGCCGGCCGCGGACAGCGTGCTGCGCGGGCTGAACGCCTCGTTCGCCAACACCGGGTATCTCGGTATTCCGCTCGTCAGCGTCGCCTACGGGCCCAAGGCGGCTCTGCCTGCCGCGCTCGCCACCGTCGCGACCAACATCGTCTCGTTCGCGCTCGCGATCGCCTGCCTCGAAGTGCTCGCCCATCCGCGGGGCGGCGGGGTGGGCCGCGCGCTCGCTGGCGTCGCGCGCAGCCCCCTCATCTGGCCGATCGCCGTCGCGATCGTCGCGGTATGGCTGCAGGTCAAGGTGCCCGTCCCGGCGGAGCGCTTCCTCGGCCTGCTCTCGGCGGCGGCCGGCCCGTGCGCGCTCTTCGCCATCGGCCTTTTCGTCTCGCAGCTCTCCATCCGCGAAGGCTTCGCCGCGAGCTGGCCGACCACGGCGCTCAAGCTCGTGCTGCACCCGGCGCTGATGGCGCTCTTCGCCTATTACGTGCTCGCGCTCGATCCCTTCTGGGCGAAGATCAGCGTCGTCTGCGCGAGCCTGCCCCTCGGCGCGACGGCGTTCGTCCTTGCCCAGCGCTATAGGCTGCTCGAGGCCGAGACCTCGACGGGCGCCGTGCTGTCGACCGTCGTTTCGGTGCTCACCGTGTCGGTGGTCATGATCCTGCTCGCGGGGCGCTGATCGCCGACTCGAGGAAGCGGGCGATGTGCACGGCCGCGCGGCCGGTGCCGTGCGCGATCTGCGCGCGGCAGCTCGTGCCATCGGCGACGAGCAGCGCGTCGCGTGCGTCGCGCACCGCGGGGAGAAGCGCAAGCTCGGCCATTTTCATCGATACCTCGTAGTGCTCGGCCTCGTAGCCGAAGCTCCCGGCCATGCCGCAGCAGCTCGTCTGGACAGTGCTTACCTCAACGCCGGGGACGTGGCGCAACAGCTTCTCCACGGCCGGCATGGCGTCGAACGCCTTCTGATGGCAATGGCCGTGGAGCAGCACCTTCTTTCTTGTCTCTCTGAACTTCAGCCGGTCCAGGTTCTGCGCCAGGAACTCTTCGAAGAGGAACGCCTTGCCGGCGAACAGGCCGCCCTCGGGCAGCAGGACCTCGAACTCATCGCGCAGCGAGAACAGGCACGACGGCTCGAGACCGACGATCGGTACGCCGCGCTCGGCGTAGGGCTTGAGGGTGTCGACGAAGCGCCGCGCCTCGCGCTTCGCCTCGTCGACGAGGCCCGCCGAAAGGAAGGTGCGGCCGCAGCAGATCGGCCCCGGCGCATGCACCCGATACCCGGCTGCCTCGAGGACGGCGAGCGCGGCTCGGGGGTTCTCGGGCTCGAAGTAGCGATTGAAGGTATCGACGAAGAGCACCACGTCCGCATCGCTTCGTTCGAGAGTGGGAAATGGATCGCCGCGCCAGCGCGGCAGCTCGCGCGACGGCGCGAAACCGAGGGTAGTCTTGAGAAGCTTGGCACCGAGATTCGCGATCGGAGCCAACCGTGTGGCCCACGGCGCGTAGCGAGGCAGGTAAGCGACCGCTCGCTCACGTAGCGTCGGCGGGTGGGTACGGCGGTACTGCGCGAGGAACTCGACCTTCATGCGCGCCATGTCGACGCCGGTGGGGCACTCGCGCTTGCAGCCTTTGCAGGACACGCACAGGTCGAGCCCTTCCTTTACCGCTTGCTCGCCTTCGTCGCCGAGCTGGCCCGAGAGCGCAAGGCGCAAGGTATTGGCTCTTCCCCGGGTCAAATCCCTCTCATTGCGCGTCGCACGATACGAGGGGCACATCGTCCCGGCGTCGAACTTGCGGCAGTGGCCGTTGTTGTTGCACATCTCTACGGCCTTGTCGTAGCCACCCCACTCGCTCCAGTCCAAAGCCGTCGAGCGCGCCTGCGTCGCGTAGCCGGGCTTGAAGCGGAAGAGCTCGCGCGTATCCATCTTCGGCGGATCGACGATCTTGCCCGGATTCATCAGTCCCCTCGGATCGAGCCAGGACTTGATCTCGCCGAGCGCCGCGGTGAGACGCGGGCCGAAGAAAGGCGCGATCCATTCGGATCTCACCAGGCCGTCGCCGTGCTCGCCCGAGTACGCGCCCTTGAATTCCTTG
>DASUFD010000148.1:0-12227 GCA_036274735.1 Burkholderiales bacterium | reverse complement strand
GGGCTCGATCGGCACGCTGCATTGCTGCGTAGGGTCGAGCGGATATCGCGGGGGCGTAAGATACGCGCACCATGTCTCTAACCGCCGCCATCGAAGCACCCCTCGCGCCGGAGGAGCTCGCGCGGCGCTGGCGGGCCATGTGCGACGACCCGCACTTCGAAGACATCGCCGGGAAGATCGAGCTCACCGAGTGGGGGGAGATACTGATGAGCCCGGTGGGCAAGAGCCACGGCATCGCCGCCATGCGTATCGGCGAAGCGCTGCGCAAGGCGCTCGGTGGGCGCACCATGGCAGAGGTGGGCGTCGCGACGGCGATTGGCGTGCGGGCGCCGGACGTCGCTTGGTGCTCGGACAATTTCCTCGCCGCGCATCCGGAGGAGATGCCGCTCACGCGTGCACCGGAGCTCTGCGTGGAGATCGTCTCGGCGACGAACGCGCTTCCCAAGCTGCGCGAAAAGGCGATGGCCTATGTGAACGCGGGGGCGGTGGAAGCGTGGATCGTCCATCCGAACTCCCGCGTGATCGAGATCTACGCTCGCGAGGGCCGCAGGCCGGCTTCTTCTTTCGGCGTGGACAGCGCAACGTTGTTCGACTAAGCCGAACACGGGCACCGGAGAAGCGCATGGCAGCGATGCAGGAGATCGCCGCGTTGCACGGCGAGATGACGCAATGGCGGCGCGACATCCACGCGCATCCGGAGCTCGGCTTCGAGGAGACGCGCACTTCCGAGCTGGTCGCGCGCAAGCTCGAGTCGTTCGGCTGCGAAGTGCACCGGGGCATCGGCAAGACCGGCGTGGTGGGCGTGCTGAGGGCCGGCTCGGGCGAGCGCAAGCTCGGGCTGCGCGCCGACATGGACGCGCTGCCGCTCGAGGAGGCGAACACTTTCGCGCATCGCTCGCAGCACGCCGGCCGCATGCACGCCTGCGGGCACGACGGGCACACGACCATGCTGCTCGGCGCGGCGAAGTACCTCGCGGCCACGCGCCGGTTCGACGGCACCGTGCACTTCATCTTCCAGCCGGCCGAGGAGGGCCTCGGCGGCGCGCGCGCGATGGTCGCCGAGGGGCTGTTCGAGCGCTTTCCGTGCGACGCGATCTTCGGCATGCACAACCGCCCGAGCCTGGAGGTCGGCCATTTCGCCGTGCGCGCCGGGCCGATCATGGCGGCCGGCGGCTTCTTCGACATCCGGGTGACCGGGAGGGGCGCGCACGGCGCGCGCCCCGAGACCGGCGTCGACCCGGTGCTCGTCGCCGCGCACATCGCGACCGCGCTCCAGTCGATCGTCTCGCGTAACGTCTCGCCGCTCGATACGGCCGTGGTCTCCGTGACGAAGATCCAGGGCGGCGATGCCTACAACGTCATCCCGCAGACCGCGACGCTGGCCGGCACCGCGCGCGCCTTCTCGCGAGCGGTGATGGAGCGGATCGGCGCTTCGATGGAGCGTATCGCGAGCGGCGTGGCCGCCGCGTTCGGCGCGAGCGCGCAAACCGACCTGCGCTGGCCTTTCGCGCCGACGGTGAACGATCCGCGCGAAGCGGAATTCGCCGCGCGCATCTGCACCGGGCTGGTGGGCGAGGCGCGCGTCGATCGCGACCCGCCGCTGATCATGGCCTCCGAGGACTTCTCGTTCATGCTCGAGCAGGTGCCCGGCTGCTATGTCAACATCGGCAACGGCACGGGCGAATCGGGCTGCGAGGTGCACAACCCGGGCTATGACTTCAACGACGCCGCGCTGCCGCTCGGCGCCGGCTTCTTCGCCAGCCTCGTGGAGACGCGCCTAAGTAAGCTTTGAGCGCGACACCTCGGTCAGCGCTACACGGCGGTCGACTTCTGCGAAGTGGCAGGCCACCCGATGGCCCTGGCCGCGCTCGGCGAGCTCGGGTTCCTGCACGGCGCAAACGTCCTGCGCCTTCCAGCAGCGGGTGCGGAACCGGCACCCCGAGGGCGGGTTGGCCGGACTCGGCACGTCGCCGGTGAGGACGATCCGCTTGCGCACTCCGCGCGCGGCCGGGTCGGGTACGGGCGCGGCGGAGAGGAGCGCCTGCGTGTAGGGGTGGCTCGGTTCGCCGTACACCTCTTCCCGGGTGCCGGTTTCGACGATCTTGCCGAGGTACATCACTGCCACCCGATCGGAAATGTGCCGCACCACCGTGAGGTCGTGGGCAATGAAGAGGTACGCGAGGCCGAGCTCGTCCTGGATGCGCTTCAGCAGGTTGATGACCTGCGCCTGGATCGACACGTCGAGCGCGGAAACCGGTTCATCGAGCACGAGAAGGTCGGGGTTCAAAGCCAGGGCGCGGGCGATGCCGATGCGCTGGCGTTGCCCGCCGGAAAACTCGTGCGCGTAGCGCTTCGCGTGCGCCGGGCTCAGCCCGACGATCTCCATCAGCTCGGCCACCCGCTTCGGTCCGGCGGTGCGGTCGTACAGCGCGTGCACGCGAAGCGGCTCGGCGATCAGGTTCAACACCGTCATGCGCGGATCGAGCGACGCGAACGGGTTCTGGAACACGATCTGCATGCTCCGGCGCACGCTGCGCATCTGGCTGCGCGAGAAGCGGGTGATGTCCTGGCCCTTGAACTCGATGCTGCCGTGCGTCGGGTCGAGCAGCCGGATCAGGGTACGGCCGAGAGTCGTCTTCCCGCAGCCCGATTCCCCGACTACCCCGAGCGTCTCGCCGGCCACTACGTCGAGCTCGATCCCGTCGACGGCGTGCACTTGGCCGACCGTACGGTGCAACAGCCCCTGCGTGATCGGGAAGTGCTTGACCAGAGCGCGCGCGCGCAGGATCACCTCGCCGCGGGTCGCGCGATTGCCCGTCATCGGCCCGCGCCTTCGAGCTCGTCCACGAAATGGCAGGCGGAGCGGTGCGCGCCGTTGCCGACCGAGCGCAGCTCGGGACGCGCGGTGCGGCAGATCTCCCGGCCGCGCGACAGAAAGCAGCGCGGGTGGAACGGGCAGCCGGAGGGCACATTGGCCAGATCGGGCGGGCTGCCGGGGATGGGCCGCAACCATTTCTCGTTGCCTGTCGTCTGCGGCAGGCTGCCGATGAGGCCGAGCGTGTACGGGTGCCGAGGCGCCGAGAAGACGGTGCGCACGTCTGCCGATTCCACGATGTGCCCCGCGTACATCACCACCACGCGGTCGGCCATTTCGGCGATCAACCCGAGATCGTGGGTAATCAGCACCATGCTCGCGCGGGTCTCGCGTTGCGCTGCCCGCAGCACATCCATGATCTGCGCCTGGATCGTCACATCGAGCGCGGTGGTCGGCTCGTCCGCGATCAGCAGGGACGGGGCGTTGGCGATGCCCATGGCGATCATCGCCCGCTGGCGCATGCCGCCGGAGTATTCGTGCGGAAACTGCGTGTAGCGTCGCGCGGGTTCCGGGATGCCCACCGTTTCCAGCAGCTGCACGCCGCGGCGGTAGGTCTCGGCCGCCGGCGCCTTTGCATGGGCCTCGATCGCTTCGCGCACCTGCCGGCCGACCTTGAGGACCGGGTCGAGGCAGGTCATCGGGTCTTGCGGGATGAGCGCGATGTGCCGCCCCCGTATCTCGCGAATCTCGCGTTTCGACGCCTGCATCAGGTCTTTGCCGCGGAACAGCACCTGACCGGAGGTCACCACCCGGGTAGAGGGCGGGATGAGCCGCAGCACGGACAGCATCGTCACGCTCTTGCCAGCCCCGGATTCTCCGACCACGCCGAGCGTTTCACCCGGGTAGACATCGAAGCTCACGCCGTCCACGGCCCGCACCGACTCGCTTCGCGTGCGGAACGTGACGTGCAGATCCCGGATCGAGAGCAGCGGCTCAGGCACGGCGCCGCTCGCTCGTAAGCGAGCTACTCCCGCAGGCTCGGATCGAAGGCATCGCGCAATCCGTCGCCCACCAGATTGAAGCTGAGTACCGCCAGGAAGATGGCCAGGCCGGGAAATGTCATCTGGTAGGAGGCTTTGAAGATGAACCCGCGCGCGGTGCCGAGCATGGTCCCCCACTCGGGGGTCGGCGGTTGCACACCGAGGCCGAGGAAGCCGAGGCCGGCGGCGACGAGGACCGTCACACCGACGTTCAGCGTCGCGTAGACGATGATCGGGGTAAGCGCGTTGCGCAGCACGTGCCGGCCGAGGATCGCGGGCGGGCTCTCCCCGAAAGCGACAGCCGCCTCGACATACACCTCCTCGCGCAGCGACAGCGCCTGGCCGCGAGCGAGCCGGATGAATTGCGGGATGACGCCGATTCCGGCGGCGACGGTCACGGTTTCGATGCCGACGCCGAACACCGCCACCAGCACCAGCGCGAGCAGGAAGGGGTTGAACGCGAGCAGGATGTCGGTGATGCGCTGAATCACCATGTCTGTCGCGCCACCGGCGTAGCCCGAGATCAGCCCGAACGGTACGCCGATGATCGCAGCGATCGACACCGCCACCGCCCCGATGGCGAGCGTATAGCGCCCGCCGTACATGATGCGCGCGAGGATGTCCTGCCCGAGGTCGTCGGTGCCGAACGGGTGCGCCGCCGACGGCGGGAGGAACGCGCTCGCCAGATCCTGCGCGGTCGGATCGTACGGGGTCAGGAGCGGCGCGAAGATCGCCGCCAGCGCGAAGGCGCACAAAATGAAGATGCCGATCATCGCGCCCTTGTTGCGCGCAAATGTCCGCAGCTTCCTCAGCGATATGCGCGTCGCCTCCGGTGCGGCGGGAGCCTCACCGGCAGCCGCAATCCGTGTCACCGGTACAACCTCACCCGCGGGTCGACGACCGAGTACAGAAGATCGGTGATGATGTTCAACACGATGAACATCGCGGCGAAAACGAACACGATCCCCTGCACCAGCGGAAAGTCGCGGTTGTTGATGGACTGCACCAGCAGCTGGCCGATTCCCGGCCAGGAGAAAACCGTCTCGGTCAGCACTGCGCCGCCGAGCAGCGTGCCGAACTGCAGGCCGATCACCGTCAGGATCGGAATGAAGGCGTTGTGCAGCGCGTGCCGCACCGCGACCCACTCGACCACCCCTTTCGCGCGCACGGTGCGCACGTAGTCCTGGTCCAGCGTATCGAGCATCGTGGAGCGGGTCATCCGGGAAACGACGGCCATCGAGAAAACGCCCAACGTGAGCGTCGGCATCACCAGGCTGGAAGCGCTGCCGGCACCGCCGATCGGCAGCAACTTGAGCTGCACCGAGAACAGCACGATCAGCAGGATGCCGAGCCAGTACACCGGCATCGAGATGCCGGCGACGCCGAGCATGGAGCCGAAGGCATCGATCCAGCGGCCCTTATGGGTGGCGGCCAGCACGCCCAGCGCGATGCCGAAGACGGCGCCGAAAAGCGTGCCGAAAACGGCCAGCACGATGGTGTACGGCAACCGATGACCGATCTCCGAGAGCACCGTCGTACCGAAGCGGGCAGACGTTCCGAGGCTTCCGTGGGCGAGGTTCACCAGGTAGCGCCAGTACTGAACCGGGACCGGCTCGTCGAGCCCCATCGACAGGCGAACCTGCGCGACCTGTTCGGGGGTGGCGAGCAGGCCGGCGATGATCCTGGCCGGGTCCCCCGGCAGCGCGCGCACGAGCAGCACCATCACCAGGATCACGCCGAGGAGCGTGACGCCGGCGGCGACCAGCCGGCGCACGAGGTAGGTCAGAAAGGCGCTCACGCGCAGAGCTTCCTGCTCGACCTTCCAGGCGGCGGTCTTTCTGCGCTCGTTACCTCGGGTGGGCCGCCATGGTCTCGAACTTCTCGTTCGGCAGGTACGAGACGCCGGTGATCTTCGAGTTGTAGGCGAGGATCAGCGTCTGGCTCCAAAGGAAGATCCAAGGCGCCTGCCGCCAGACCTCCTTCTGGATCTGGCACAGCTGCTCGCTGCGGCTCGCGTCGTGAAGGTTCAACGCGGACTCGGAAGCGAGCTTGTCGACCGTCGGATTCGAGAAGAACGACGTGTTCAAGCCCTTCGGCGGGATGGTGGCCGACGTGAACATCTGCAGTTGGGTAGGGCCATCCAGGGCGCCGGGGGCCCACCCCAGCACATGCAAGTCGAACCCGTCCTTTTGCTGCATCGTCGACACGTACGACGGCCAGTCCATGGTACGGACGTTGGCGTCGATCCCCACCTTGCGCAAGTACCCGGAAATGGCCTGCGCGAACTGGATGTCCTGGATATAGCGGCCGGTCGACGAGCCGAGCGTGACCTTCACGTTCTTGACCCCCGCTTCGCTCAGCAGCTGCTTCGCCTTGTCCGGGTCGTAGGGATAGGCGCCCACCTTGCAGTAGCCGCTCAGCGACGACGGGAACGCCGAGTCCATCGGGTTCACGGCGTTGAACATCACGTTCTTGATGATCGCGTCCTTGTCGACCGCGTAGTTGAGCGCCTGGCGAACCTTCTCGTTGTTGAAGGGCGGCTTGGCGGTGTTGATGGCGATGAAGACCGATCGGTCGCTCGGCGCCTTGAGTACCTTGACCGCCGGGTTGTTCGAGAGCGAGGTGAGGTCCGTGACCGGCGGATTCATGATCACGTCGAGCTGCCCGGCCAGCAGCCCGGCCTCGCGGGAATTCGCCTCGGGGATGATCTTGAAGTCGACCGTCTTGTAGTAAGGCTTCTCGCCCCAGTAGCCGTCAAATCGCGTGTAGACCACCTCGCTGCCCTTGTTCCAGCGCGTGAACTGGTACGGCCCGGTGCCCACCGGATGAACGATTCTCTCCGGCGAGTTTCCGTCCTTGGTCGCAGAGGTGGGCGAGAAAATCGACGCTATCGTCGTCGACAGGTTAGGCACCAGGTTCGGGTCCGGGTGCTTGAGGTGGATGGCGACCGTGGTCGGGTTGACCGCCTCGATGGTCTTCATCGACTTGAAGCCCGCGCCGATCGGCACCCTGATCTTGCCGCTGATCAGACGGTCGAGGGAGTAGACCACGGCATCGGCATTGAACGGCGTTCCGTCGTGGAACTTCACGCCCTGGCGCAGATGCAGGGTCAGCGTCATCCCGTCCTGGGAGGTGCTCCACGAGGTCGCGAGCAGCGGCTTGATCTTGCCCTGAGTGTCGAAGGCGACCAGGGTCTGCAGGCCGTAGTCGATCACGTTCTGCACGGTGGTGGTGGTTTGCTGCGCAGGGTCCACGGTGTCCAGGTCGACTCCGATGCCGATGGTGAGCGTGGCATCCGGCGAGGGAGCCGGCATTGCTGCGCTCCCCTGCCCCGAGGCGTAGCCGGCCACGCCCATGGCAAGCACGGAACTCAGCGCAACCAGGAGAACCCGCGACGCTGCGGAGTGCGGACTGTTCATACGGTGCTCCTTCTCTAGAGTGGCATGTCCTGTTAATCCGGTACCGAGTTGACCTGCGCGAAATATATTGACGCCCATGAATTCCAGCAAGCTGGGCCGGTATTTAAGCAGGAAAATATCGTAGGCATGGCAAACGGCGATCCCTTCGACGTCGTCGTCGTCGGCGCGGGCAACGCGGCGCTGTGTGCCGCCCTCTCGGCCAAGGAGCAGGGCGCGGCGCGGGTGCTGGTGCTCGAGAAGGCCCCGCTCGAGGAGCGCGGCGGCAATTCGCTCTTCACCGCGGGTGGGTTCCGCTTCGCGCACGGCGGGCTGGAGGACGTGCGGCGCGACGTGCTGGACGACCTCTCGGAGGCCGAGGCCGCGCAGATCGTCCTGCCGGTCCTCACGGAGGAGGACTACCTCGAGGACCTGCGCCGCGTCACCGAGGGACAGACCGACGACATGATGTCGCAGCTCCTGGTGGGGCGCTCGCGGGAGACCATGCGCTGGATGCGCGCGAACCGGGTGCGCTTCATCCCGATGTTCGGACGCCAGTCGTTCAAGGTCGAGGGCAAGCACCACTTCTACGGCGGCGTGAACATCGAGGCGGTGGGCGGCGGCTGGGGGCTGGTCGACCAGCTCGTCCGGCAGGCCGAGCGCCTCGGCATCGAGATCCGCTATTCGACCGGCCTGCGTCGCCTGCTGCAGGACCGCTCGGGCTCGGCGAGCGGCGTCCACGTCATGGGACCGGACGGGTATGCCGACATCGGCGCGCGGAGCGTCGTGCTCGCCTGCGGCGGCTTCGAAGCGAATCCGGAGATGCGCGTGCGCTACTACGGCGCGGGCTGGGAATCGTGCCGCGTGCGGGGCACGCGCTACAACACCGGCGAGGGCCTGGGCGCGGCGCTCGAGATCGACGCCCAGCCTTTCGGCGGCTGGTCGACCTGCCACGCGGTGCAATGGGACATCAGCGCGCCGCCCTTCGGCGACCGGACGGTGCTCGACAACTTCCAGAAGCACTCCTATCCGCTCGGCATCATCGTGAACCTGCGGGGCGAGCGCTTCGTCGACGAAGGCGCGGACTACCGCAACCACACCTACGCCAAATACGGGCGCGAGGTGATGAAGCAGCCGGCGCGCACCGCGGTCCAGATCTTCGACGCGAAAACCATCGGCATGGTGCGCGACGAGTACCGCATCCGCCAGGTGACGAAGGCCGAGGCGCCGAGCATCGAGGCGCTCGCGGCGAAGCTCGAGATCGATCCGCAAGGCCTCGCGCGGACCGTTCGCGAATACAACGCCGCCTGCCGGCCGGGAAAATACAACCCGGCGATTCTCGACGGCGTGGCGACCTCGGGCCTCGCGCTTCCCAAGTCGAACTGGGCGTTGCCGATCGACCAGCCGCCGTACTTCGGCTTCGTCGTCACCTGCGGCATCACCTTCTCGTTCGGCGGGCTGCGCATCAACGAGCACGGCGAGGTGCTCGACACGAGCGATCGCGTCATCCCGGGCCTGTACGCCGCGGGCGAGATCGTCGGCGGGCTCTTCTACGAGAACTACCTCGGCGGCGCGGGCCTCATGGCGGGCGCGGTATTCGGCCGCATCGCGGGCGCAGCCGCGGGCCGCCGCGCCCGAGCGTGAGGGCGGCGGCTCAGCGCTTGCCCCACTTCTTCTTCTCCACGGTCGCTTCCTCGATCTCGTAGAACTCGTCCAGGCCGACGAGCGTCTCGATCTCCTGGCGCGCCGCGATGCACTGCTCGCGCGTAAGGCCGCCGTATCCGCCGGTGCGCCGGATCTCCCGGTAAGCGAGCTTGGCGAAGTGGAAGCTCACGAGAAGGTAGGTGAGCGCGTCGATCGCCGCCTTGTACCCCATCTCGGCGAGCTGCGGCCCGGTGGGCAGCGGCCGGCCGTCGCGGTTGCCGCGGCTCACCACGTAGACGAGGGGAATCTTCGCGAGCTTCGGCGCCTTCCTCGTTTCCTCGTCGTTGCGCGGGAAGAGCAGGCCGAGGTCGGCGCCCGCATCGGCCGCCAGGTTGATGCGCGCCACGGCCTCCTTCAGCCCCTCGAAGCGGCAGGTGTCGGTGCGCGCGATGACGACGAAGTCGGGGTCCGAGCGCTCGCGCTCGCGGCAGGCGAAGCGGATCTTGTCGGCGAATTCCTTGCGGCTCACCGCGTGCGCGACGTACTTGTGGTAGTGCGCCCGCTTCGGATAGAGCTGGTCCTCGATGTGCGCGCCGGC
Source organism: Burkholderiales bacterium (assembly GCA_036274735.1). GTDB lineage: Bacteria > Pseudomonadota > Gammaproteobacteria > Burkholderiales > SG8-39 > SCGC-AG-212-J23. The sequence continues at coordinate 2,735 of DASUFD010000148.1, read as the reverse complement.
GATGCCGGCGCGGATGCATTCGCGCACCGTGCGCATCGTGTGCAGCGGCTCGCCGAAGCCTGCGCCGCCGTCCACGACGAGCGGCACGTCGATCGCCGCCGCGACGTCGCCCGCGACGCCGAGCTGCTCGTCCATGGTGAGGAGCGGCTCGGAGGTGCAGCGCGACGCGCCGGTAACGAAGCCGCCGGTGTAGACGCACTCGAAGCCCAGGCTCTGCAGGAGGCGCCCGCCGAGCGGGTCGTACGCCACCGGCAGGTAGACGAAGTCCTTCTTCTTCAGCAGCCGTCGCAGCGCGGTCGTTTTCTTCATGTGTCGACTACGGCGATGCAATCGATCTCGACATCGAACTTCTTCGGCCACGAGCCGACGACGCAGAAGACGCGCGCGGGCGCGTTGCGCCGGAAGTAGCGCCGGTAGACCGCGTTCACCTCGTCGAAGTAGGCGGCGTTGGTGATGTAGACGGTGCACTTCACCACGCTGTCGAGCGACGAGCCGGCCGCCTCGAGGCAGACCTTCATGTTCTCGAGGACCGTGCGGGTCTGCTTCTCGACGGTGACGCGCGGCAGCTTGCCGGTGCGCCGGTCGGTCGGCGTGAGGCCCGAGACGAAGACGAAGTCGCCGGCGCGGATCACCGGGTTGAGCGGGATGCCTTCCTTCCTGAGGTGCCGGCTGACGCCCGGGACTTCGATCACTTCCTTTCGTGGTTTCCTCATGGCAGCTGCTTCCCCTGGGAAGTTACGCAACTTGTCGCCCCCGCGAAGGCGGGGGCCCGGTTTTGCGGAGCATGGGTTCCCGCCTTCGCGGGAACGACTGGTTTCTTTCTCTAGTAGTTGTAGAACATCTCCTGGATGGCGTGGCGCTCGCGCGTCACGGTGAGCGCGAGCATGAGGAGGACGCGCGCCTTCTGCGGCATGAGGTCGTCGCAGACGATGAAGCCTTCGGCTTCCTTCCTCGGCGTCATCACCACGCGGCCGCGCCAGGAGCGCGTGGCGAGCACGACCGGGATGCCGGCCTGCACGGCGCGGCTGCCCGCTTCGAGGAACGCTCCCGGGAAGGAACCGCCGCCGAAGCCTACGAGCACCATCCCGTCTGGCCTGCGCTCGGTGAGCGCGTCGACCAGCACGCCGTCGGCGCCCGCGTACGAGTACAGGATGTCGACGCGCGGGAGGCCTTGGCTGCCGCGCACGTCGAACGGTGTCGCGGTCGTGTGCGGCCGCGTGACGCTGCGGTAGAAGAGCACGCGCGCATCCGAGTCGACGTAGCCGAGCACTCCGAAATCGCGGCTGCCGAAGGTGTCGACCCGGAACGCGTTCGACTTCGTGACGTCGCGTGCGCTCTGGATCTCCTCGTTGAGAAGCGTGAGCACGCCGCGTCCGGCCGCCGCGGGCGAGGCGGCCAGGCGGATCGCCTCGAGGAGGTTCAGGTCCGCATCGCTGCCGAGCGCGCTCGGCGGACGCATGGCGCCGGTGACGACGACCGGGCGCTCCGACTTCACCGTGAGGTGGAGGAAATAAGCCGTTTCCTCGAGCGTGGCGGTGCCGTGGGTGACGACGATGCCTTGCACGCCGTCTTCCCGGAAAAGCGCATCGATGCGATGGGCGAGCTGGAGCCATTCCTTCGGCCCGATCGACGGGCTGCCGACCTGCAGCAGGTCTTCGCCGGAAAGCGCGGCGAGCTCGCGGGCTTCCGGGATGCGCTCGAGCATCTGCTTCACGCCGAGCTTCTTGCCGACCTCGGGATAGAGCGTGTAGTCGAGCCGGTGCGGGCCGATGCCCGAGATGCTTCCGCCCGTGCCGAGGATGTGCACTCTCGGCTGCATCACGGAACGAGGATCACCTCTCATCAACGCTCCTGGTGACGCGCCCGGATCGAATCGGCGATCCGGCGCTTCAGATACCGGCCGTCCTTCAGGTCGCCGTAGAACTTGCCCTCGGCGACCATGACCTTGCCGCGCAGCACCGTCGCCGAGGGCCACGCGCCGACTTCCTTGCCTTCCCACGGCGTGTAGTCGGTCTCGTGCAGGTCCTGAGCGCGTACGATGCGGCGGCGACTCGTGTCGAGCACGACGAGGTCGGCGTCGCTCCCCACCGCGATCGCGCCCTTGCGCGGATAAAGGCCGAGAATGCGCGCCGCATTGCTCGAGACGACGTCGACGAATTTTTCGAGCGAGTAGCCGCGCTTCTCCACCGTCTCCGTGTAAATCACCGCCACGCGCGGCTCGACGCCGGAGTTGCCGCCGGTGGTGTCGTCGATGCGACTCCCGCGCACCTTGACCGAGAGGTTGCAGCAGACCTCGTCGGTGCCGACGCAGTGCAGGTGGCCGTGCGCGAGGCCGTCCCACAACCCTTGCTGGTCGCGTCGGGACTTGAGCGATGGATAGGTGTGGTAGATCTGGCCGTTCGGCTTCCTGTAGTCCTCGGCCGTGTAGAGCAGATACTGGTGCAGCGTCTCGCCATAGATCGGATAGCCGCGCGCGCGGCTCTCGGCGATGGCCTGCACGCCCGCCGCCGCGCTGACATGCATCATGTAGAGCGCCATGCCCTCTACGTTCTCGGCGAGCCGGATGATGCGGCGGAACGAAAGGTCTTCCGACAGCGTGTTGTGCACCTCGGCCATGTGCTCGAAGCCGGTGCGGTTCTCGCGGAACATCTTCTCGTACATATAGCGCACGATGTCGTCGTCCTCGGCATGGATGACGGCGAGACCGCCTTCGCGCGCGAGCACCTTGAAGATGT
>DASUFD010000147.1:0-2786 GCA_036274735.1 Burkholderiales bacterium | reverse complement strand
GACGGTGGTCGGCCAGGATCACTTTCTGGAGCGGGTGCTGGTGGCGATGCTCGCGCAGGGGCACCTGCTGGTGGAAGGGGTGCCGGGGCTGGCGAAGACGCTGACGGTGAAGACGCTGGCGCAGGCGGTGCACGGCAGCTTTCGCCGGATCCAGTTCACGCCGGACCTGGTGCCGGCGGACCTGGTGGGCACGAGGATCTACAACCAGAAGACGGGGGAGTTCGCGACCTCGCTCGGGCCGGTGTTCTGCAATCTGCTCTTGGCCGACGAGATCAACCGTGCGCCGGCGAAGGTGCAGAGCGCGCTGCTGGAGGTGATGCAGGAGCGGCAGGTGACGATTGCGGGGGAGACGCACAAGGTGCCCGACCCGTTCCTGGTGATGGCGACGCAGAACCCGATCGAGACGGAGGGGACGTACGCGCTGCCCGAGGCGCAGGTGGACCGCTTCATGATGAAGGTGCTGGTGGGCTATCCCTCGGAGGAGGAGGAGTTCGTCATCGTCGAGCGGGTGACGGGGGCGGCGAGCGATGTGCTGGCCGTGTGCACGACGGAGCAATTGAAGGAGCTGCAACGGGAGTGCCGCAAGGTCTACGTCGAGCCCTCGCTCATCCAGTATGCGGTGAAGCTCGCGAACGCGACGCGGGTGCCGGACAAGTACCTGACCTACGGCGCGAGCCCGCGCGCCTCGATCCACGTGATCGAAGGGGCGAGGGCGCTCGCCTTCCTGCGCGGGCGCGACTATGCGCTGCCCGAGGACGTCACCGACCTCGTGCCCGATGTGTTCCGCCATCGCCTGGTGCTCTCCTACGAGGCGCTCGCCGAGGGGCTCAGCGCCGACGATCTGGTGAAGAAGGTCATGCAGAAGGTCCGCGCACCGGCGAAGCCGCTGCACGCCAATGCCGTCGCCGTCGCGCAATCCTGAGGCCGTCTTGCCGTCCCGGCCGAGTCCCGAGGCCGTGCTGAGGCGCCTCGAGTGGACGGTGATCCGTCGGCTCGACGGTCTCCTGCACGGCGACTACCGCACGCTTTTCCGCGGCTTCGGCCTGGACCTCGCCGACATTCGCGAGTACCAGTACGGCGACGACGTGCGCCACATCGACTGGAACGTCACCGCGCGGCTGCAGGCGCCCTACGTGCGCGAGTACCACGAGGATCGCGAGGTCACCGGCTGGTTCCTGCTCGACCTGTCGCGCTCGGTCGACTTCGGCTCGCAGGCGAAGAAGGCCGCGATCTCGGAAGAGTTCGTCGCCGTGGTGGCGCGGCTCCTTTCCAGCCACGGCAATCGCGTCGGCGCGATGCTCTACGGCGACGAGCTCGAGGCGGTGATCCCGGCGCGCAACGGCCGGCGCCAGGTGCTGCACATCCTGCATCGCATGACCGCGCGCGGCGAGGCGCCGGAAGGGCGCGCCACCGACCTCGAAGCCTTCCTGCGCAGCGCGATACGCACGATCAAGCGCCGCTCGCTGGTGTTCGTCGTCTCCGATTTCATCAGCGCGCCCGGCTGGGAGCGCGCGCTGCTCCAGCTCGCGCAGCGCCACGAGGTGATCGCGGTGCGCCTGCACGATCCGCTCGAGTCCGCGCTGCCGGACCTCGGCCTGGTGGTGTTCCAGGATGCCGAGACCGGCGAGCAGCTCTTCGTCGACACGCACGACAAGGGTTTCCGGGAAAGATTTTTCCAGGAAGCGATGAAACGGGAAGAGAACCTCCGCGCGGCATTCGCGCAGGCCGGGGTCGACGCGCTCGAGCTCGCCACCGACGCGGACATCGCCGACACCGTGGTTCGCTTCGCCGCGCTGCGCAAGCGCCGGGGCGGAAGGGCGCATGAGCTGCGAGTGGCCTGAGCGAGTGGCCCGATGATGAGCTTCGAATGGCCCGAGGCCCTCTGGCTGCTCGCCCTGCTGCCGGCGCTCGTCGGCTTTTACGTCTATCTACTGCGCAGAAAGAAGAAGCAGGCGCTGCGCTACTCGAGCCTCGCGCTCGTCAAGGCCGCGCTCGGCGCCGGTCCGAGCTGGCGGCGGCACGTGCCGCCGGCGCTGCTCCTCGTCGCGCTCGCCGCGATGATCGTCGCCGTCGCGCGGCCGATGGCGCTCGTCACGCTGCCGTCGAACAACGAGACGGTGATCCTCGCCATGGACGTCTCGGGAAGCATGCGCGCGACCGACGTGGAGCCGAACCGGCTCGCCGCCGCGCAGGCGGCCGCGAAGCAGTTCATCGCCGAGGTGCCCTCGAGCGTCAAGGTCGGCATCGTCGCCTTCGCCGGGACGGCGACGGTGGCGCAGGCGCCTACGCGCAACAAGGAGGACCTCTACGGCGCGATCGACCGTTTCCAGCTGCAGCGCGCCACGGCGATCGGCAGCGCGATCATCGTCTCGATGGCGACGCTCTTCCCGGACGGCGGCTACGACGTCGCCTCGTTCACCTACGAGCGCCAGAGCCAGCGCATGCCGAAGAGCAGCTTCCGGCCGATGCCGCCCGGCTCGTACGCCTCGGCGGTGATCATCCTGCTCACCGACGGGCAGCGTACCGCGGGGCCGGACTCGCTCGAGGCGGCGAAGCTCGCCGCCGACCGCGGCGTGCGCATCTACACGGTGGGCGTGGGCACGGCGAAGGGCTCGATCGTCGGCATCGAGGGCTGGTCCATGCGCGTGCGCCTGGACGAGGACACGCTGAAGAAGATCTCCGACCTGACGCGCGGCGAATACTTCTACGCCGGCAGCGCGCCCGACCTGAAGAAGGTCTACCAGCACCTCAACTCGCGCTTCGTGCTCGAGACGAAGAAGACCGAG
>DASUFD010000146.1:0-13618 GCA_036274735.1 Burkholderiales bacterium | reverse complement strand
CGGTGCGACCCGCTCGAGCGCGGCCGTGCGACTCGAGCTCCGCCCGTCTCCTGTGCTCGCCGGGGCGATCGTCGCCGCTCATGGCGCGGCCGGCGGGGCGGTCTTCTTCCTGATGGAGGATGTCGCGGGCGCGCTTCTCGGGGTGGCGCTGCTCGCGCTTGGCCTCGCGGCCGCACGCTACCGCGCGCTGCTCCGCGGCGGCGAGGCGGTACGCGCGCTCGAGCTGGCCGGGGACGAGGTCCGTATCGAGCTCGGCAGCGGCTGCGTCGCGCAGGCGCGGGTGGGCCGCCGCCGCTACGTGAGCCGCCTTTTCGTCGCGCTGGTCGTGCGTACGCCGCTGCCGCGTACGCTCCTCGTGAGCGCGGACATGCTCGACCCGTGCGGGTTCCGACGGCTGCGCATCTGGGCGCTCTGGGGCCGGCTGCCCGGCGTGGCGGCCGGGCAACTGACCGCCTGAAGGGGCGGCCGTCGTGGCGTCGAACTATTTCCAAGGGCGCGCGTCTATGGCACATAGGCGTTGCAAACGGACCGCAGTCCGCAGTGCACTGGTAGGGCGGCAGTCCGGGGGTGGGGAGCCCTCGCCACGCGATGTCTGACCGCGATATCGACCGCGATCTGGTCGCGCGGGCGCAGCGTGGCGACAAGCGGGCGTTCGAGCTCCTCGTGGAGAAATACCAGCGCAAGCTGGGCCGGTTGCTCTCGCGCTTCATCCGCGATCCCGCCGAGGTCGAGGATGTAACGCAGGAGGCATTCATCAAGGCCTATCGCGCGCTCCCCGCGTTCCGTGGCGAAAGCGCCTTTTATACGTGGCTGTACCGGATCGGAATCAACACGGCCAAGAACTACCTGATGGCCATGGGTCGGCGGGCGCCGACCTCGACCGAGGTAGAGGCCGAAGAGGCGGAAGGGTTCGAGGAGGGCGAGCAGTTGCGCGACATCAACACGCCGGAAAGCGTGCTGATGTCCAACGAGATCGCAAGGACCGTGAACGAGACGATCGAGCGACTGCCCGAAGAGTTGCGCACCGCGATCCAGCTGCGCGAGATCGAGGGCATGAGCTACGAGGACATCGCCAAGGTGATGGACTGCCCGATCGGAACCGTGCGCTCGCGCATCTTCCGGGCACGCGAGGCCATCGCCGAGCAGCTGCGGCCGCTGCTCGGCACGCGCAAGGACCGACGCTGGTGAGGTTCGGGGAACGCAGGTAGGGGTGATCATGAAAGAGCATGTTTCGCAGCTGATGGACGGCGAGCTCGACGGGCGGGCCCGCAGTAGCGCGCTCGATGCGCTCCAGCGCGACCCGCAGGCGGCCGACGCCTGGCGCCTCTACCACCTGATCCGCGATGCCATGCGCGACACGCCGCACCTCTCCGACGGTTTCAGCGCGCGCTTTGCCGGGCGGCTCGCGGCGGAGCCGACGGTCGTGGCGCCGACACTGCGCATGCCGAGCGCGCGTCCGCGCCTCGCGCTCGCCGCGGCGGCGAGCGTGTGCGCCGTGGCGCTGGTCGGCTGGCTCGCCTTCGCGCCGTCCCCGGTGCCCGCGCCCGCGCCGCAGCTCGCCCGCGCACCGGCGGCGACGAAAACCGCCCCCGCCCCCGTGGCGCGCGCGGACGCGCTGCCGGGCGCGGAGGCCAACGACTACCTGCTGGCCCATCAGGGCTTCGCCTCGCGGGTTTACCTGCACGGCATGGCGCCATACGTGCGCACGGTCTCCGAGCCCTCCGGCGACGCGGCGCGCTGATGCTGCGCGCAACCTTCGCCGCGGCCTGCGTCGCGCTCTCTTGCGCCGCGCAGGCGCAATCGGCTGCCGACGACGCCCTCGCCTGGCTGGACAAGATCCAGGACGCTTCTCGGCGCCTCTCGTACACCGGCACGTTCGTCTACCAGCAGGGCGGGCACACGGAGACCTCGCGCATCACGCGCCTCGCCGAGGGCGACGTCGAGCACCTCGAGGTGCTCGACGGCATGCCACGCGAGATCATCCGCACCCGCGATACGCTGCGCTGTTATCTGCCGCGCAGCGGGGTCGTGAAGGTGGAGCGGCATAGCGCCGATCGCAGCTTCCCGACGATTCTGCCCGAGCAGGTCGGCAAGCTCACCGAGCACTACACCGCGAGCCTCGGCAAGAAGGCGCGCATCGCCGGCTTCGAGTGCCGTGCGGTGGTGCTGACGCCCAAGGACGACCTGCGCTACGGCTACCGCCTCTATGCCGATGTCGACACCGGTATGCTAGTGCGCGCCACGACGGTGGATGGCGCCGGTAACACCATCGAGCAGTTCACCTTTACCGAGCTCAAGATCGGGCAGGTGTCGCCCGAGCAGGTGAAGCCGAGCCTGTCGGCCCGGCATTGGCGCGTCGAGGACGCCGACGCGGTGCCAGCCAAGCTCGAGGGCTGGCACGTGGCCCCGGGGCTGCCGGGCTTCCAGAAAGTGCTCGAGCTGAAACGGCGGCTCGGCGAGTCCCGGCCGGTGGGCCAGCTCGTCTACTCCGACGGGCTCGCCGCCGTGTCGGTGTTCATCGAGCCGCTGCGCGGGGGGGACCAGGCGACGCCGGGCCTCGCCAGCTTGGGAGCGATCCACATCTATACTCGCGAGGTGGCCAAGCACCGCATCACCGTGGTGGGCGAGGCCCCGGCCGCCAGCGTGCAGCGCATCGCCGACGCGGTCGAGTACCGCCCCCGTTAGGGGCCAGGAGAATGGGATGAGAACAACGAAAGCGCTCGCCGCGCTGTGGCTCGCGGCGTTCTGTCTTGCCGCGACCGCGCAGACGCGCGACCTGCCGGACTTCACGCGGCTCGTCGAGGAGCAGGGCGCGGCGGTGGTCAACATCAGCACCACGCAGGCGGTGCGCCGTACCCAGGCGCTCCCGCAGGTGCCCGGCCTGGACGACGACGAGATCCAGGAATTCTTCCGCCGCTTCATCCCGCGGCAGGCCCCCGACCCGTCGCCCGGGCCGCGCTCCGAGAGTCGCTCGCTCGGCTCGGGATTCATCATCAGTCCCGACGGCTACCTCCTCACCAATGCGCACGTGGTCGACGGCGGCGACGAGATCAACGTCAGGCTGCCCGACAAGCGCGAGTTCAAGGCGCGGGTGATCGGCGCCGACAAGCGCAGCGACATCGCGCTGCTCAAGATCGACGCGACCGGACTGCCGAGCGTGCGCTTCGGCGACCCGGCGAAGCTGAAGGTCGGCGAGTGGGTGGTGGCGATCGGCGCGCCGTTCGGCTTCGAGAACTCGGTCACTGCGGGCATCGTCAGCGCCAAGGGGCGCTCGCTGCCTCAGGAGAACTTCGTGCCGTTCATCCAGACCGACGTCGCCATCAACCCGGGCAATTCCGGCGGCCCGCTTTTCAACCTGCGCGGCGAGGTGGTCGGCGTCAACTCGCAAATCTACAGCCGCACCGGCGGCTTCATGGGCCTTTCCTTCGCCATCCCGGCCGACGTCGCGCTCGACGTGCAGAAGCAGCTGCGCGAAAAGGGACGCGTGTCGCGGGGACGCATCGGCGTGGTGATCCAGGAGGTGACGCGCGACCTCGCCGTCTCGTTCGGGCTCGATCGGGCACGCGGCGCGCTGGTCAATTCGGTGGAGCGCGGCAGCCCGGCGGACAAGGCGGGCGTGGAAACGACCGACATCATCGTTTCCTTCGACGGCAAGGGCGTCGAGAGCTCGAGCGACCTGCCGCGGATCGTCGGCGGCACGCGGCCGGGGGCGCAGGTGCCGCTCGAGGTCTGGCGCAAGGGGGCGACGAAGCAGCTTGCCATCACCGTGGGCGAGCTGGTCGAGGACCGTGTCGCGGCCGCCGAGCGCCCGCGGCCGGCCAAGCCGGCGCAAGCGCAGGCGAACCGCCTCGGCATCGTCGTCGCCGAGCTCAGCGCCGAGCAGAAGAAAGCGCTCAAGCTGGGCCACGGCCTCGTCGTCACGGAGGTGCGCCCCGACGCGCGCGCCGAAGTGCGCCAGGGCGACGTGCTTCTCATGCTCGTGCACAAGGGACAGCAGACCGAGCTGCGCTCGGTCGAGCAGTTCAACCGCGTGCTCGCTTCGCTCGAGAAGGACGCGGTCATTACCCTGCAGGTGAAGCGCGGCGAGATCACCGCTTTCGTCACCGTCTCCGGCCTGACCGAAAAAGGCTAGCGCGTAGGCGCATGCGCTTAAGGTTGTACGGACGCAGCGAGTGTCACCTCTGCCACGAGATGGCGGAGGCGCTGCGACAGCGCGGGGTGGCTTTCGACGAGATCGACGTGGACGGCTCGCCCGAGCTTAAGGAACGCTACGGGAAATTCGTCCCCGTCCTCACGGACGCCGACGGCAGGGAGCTCTGCCGCGTCCGGCTCGACGACGCCGCACTGCGGCAAATCCCCTAGAATAGCCGGGCGAGGAGGGTGCCCCACACGCCATCTGCGGGGCGCCCTCTTTCTTTATATGCCCCGGTTTGATGCCAAGGCTATGCAGTGACGGTTCAGAGCCACATCCGCAACTTCTCGATCATCGCCCATATCGACCACGGCAAGTCGACGCTCGCCGATCGCTTCATCCAGATGTGCGGCGGCCTCGCGGAGCGCGAGATGGCCGAGCAGGTGCTCGACTCGATGGAGCTCGAGCGCGAGCGCGGCATCACCATCAAGGCCCAGACCGCGGCGCTGCAGTACAAGGCACGCGACGGCGAGACCTATCTGCTGAATTTGATCGACACCCCGGGGCACGTCGACTTTGCCTACGAGGTGAGCCGCTCGCTCGCCGCCTGCGAGGGCGCGCTGCTGGTCGTCGATGCCTCGCAGGGCGTGGAGGCGCAGACGGTCGCCAACTGCTATACGGCGATCGAGCAGGGGGTCGAGGTCCTCCCGGTGCTGAACAAAATCGACCTGCCCTCGGCGGAGCCCGCGCGCGCCATCCAGGAGATCGAGGACGTGATCGGCATCGACGCCAGGGACGCCATCCGGGCGAGCGCCAAGACCGGCGAGAACGTCTCCGAGATCCTCGAGGCGGTGATTGCCAAGGTGCCGGCACCCCGGGGCGACCCGGCGGCGCGCCTGCGCGCGCTGGTCATCGACTCCTGGTTCGACAACTATGTCGGCGTGGTGATGCTGGTGCGCGTCATCGACGGCACGCTGCGTCCCAAGGAAAGGATCCTGCTCATGAGCACCGGCGCCGACTATCTGTGCGAGCAGGTCGGCGTGTTTACGCCGAAGTCGCAGGCGAGGGACTCGCTCGCGGCCGGCGAGGTCGGCTTCGTCACCGCGGGCATCAAGGAGCTGCGCGCGGCGAAGGTGGGCGATACGGTGACCCACGCGGGCCGCTCGGCCGAGCGCCCACTGCCGGGATTCAAGGAGGTGAAGCCGCAGGTCTTCGCCGGGCTCTATCCCGTGGAAGCCAACCAGTACGAGGCGCTGCGCGACGCGCTGGAGAAGCTGCATCTCAACGACGCCTCGTTCCATTACGAGCCGGAAACCTCGCAGGCGCTCGGCTTCGGCTTTCGCTGCGGCTTTCTCGGCCTGCTGCACATGGACATCGTGCAGGAGCGCCTGGAGCGCGAGTACGGCATGAGCCTGATCACGACGGCGCCCTCGGTGGTCTACGAGGTCGTGCTGCGCGACGGCGGCGTCGAGCAGATCTCCAACCCGTCCCGGCTGCCCGCGCCCGAGACCATCCTCGAGATCCGCGAGCCGATGATCGCGACCAAGATCTTCGTGCCGCAGGAATACGTCGGCCCGGTCATCACGCTGTGCACGCAGAAGCGCGGCATCCAGACCAACATGCACTACTCGCCGCGGCACGTCGTGCTGTCCTACGACCTGCCGCTCAACGAGGTGGTCCTCGACTTCTTCGACCGCCTCAAGTCGATGACGCGCGGCTACGGGTCGCTCGACTACGAGTTCAAGGAGTACCGGGCGGCCGACATGGTGCGCCTCGACATCCTCGTCAACGGCGAGCGGGTGGACGCGCTGTCGACGATGGTCCACCGCGAGAGCGCACAGCACCGCGGTCGGCAGCTCGTCGAAAAATTGCGCGGCCTGATTCCGCGGCAGATGTTCGACGTTGCCGTGCAGGCGGCGATCGGCGGCCATATCATTGCGCGCGAGAACGTCAAGGCGCTGCGCAAGAACGTCCTCGCCAAATGCTACGGCGGCGACGTCACGCGCAAGCGCAAGCTGCTCGAGAAGCAGAAAGAGGGGAAAAAGCGCATGAAGCAGGTGGGATCGGTGGAGATTCCGCAGGAGGCGTTCCTCGCGGTGCTGCAGCGGGGCGAGGGTTGAACTTCGCGCTGTTCCTGCTGATCCTGCTCGTCGTCACGGGCGCGGTGTGGGTGCTCGAGCTCGCCTGGCTGCGCAAGCGCCGCGGCATCGCCGCGAAGCAGCCCTGGTGGGTCGAGTACTCGGTGAGCTTCTTCCCCGTGATCCTGATCGTCTTCCTTTTGCGCTCGTTCCTCGTCGAGCCGTTCAAGATTCCCTCGAGCTCGATGGTCCCGACCCTGCTGGTCGGCGACTTCATCCTGGTGAACAAATTCACGTACGGCATCCGCCTTCCCGTGTGGAACAAGAAGGTGATCGACCTCGGCAGCCCGCACCGCGGCGACGTGATGGTGTTCCGCTATCCGGAGGACCCGTCGCTCGATTACATCAAGCGGGTGGTCGGCCTTCCCGGCGATCGCGTCGTCTACGAGAACAAGCGCCTGACGATCAACGGCCAGCGGGTGCCGGCGCGGCAGATCGACGATTACCTGTCGCGCGAGCGCATGCAGTTTTCCCGCCGCTACGTCGAGACGCTGGGCGGCGTGCAGCACGAGATCCTGCTCGAGGACGATGCGCCGGCCGCCGTGATCCCGACGCGCGCGACCGCCGGCAATTGCAACTACAATAGCGCGGGCCTCGCCTGCACGGTGCCGGCGGGGCATTACTTCGTGATGGGGGACAACCGGGACAACTCGAGCGACAGCCGTGTCTGGGGCTTCGTGCCGGACGAGAACATCGTCGGCAAGGCCTTTTTCATCTGGCTGAACCTCAACGAGCTGGGGCGCTTCGGGCCGTTCCACTAAGCGGTCGGAGGGACAACAAAATGCTAAAACCGCAGCGCGGCCTCAGCATCATGGGGCTGATCGTCATCCTGGTCATCATCTCGGCGCTGGCGCTTCTCGCCATGCGGCTCGCGCCATCCCTGATCGAGTACCGTAGCGCGAAGACCGCGATCGAGGGCATCGCCGCGCAGAATCCGCAGAGCCCGGCCGAGGTACGCAGGGCTTTCGAAGCCCGCTCGGCGATCGACGATATCAGCACGGTCAAGCCGACCGACCTGGAGATCAGCAAGGAAGGCAACTCGCTGGTGATCGCGTTCTCCTACCGCAAGGAAGTGCCGCTTTTCAAGAACGTCGGCCTGTACATCGACTACAAGGCGCGCGCAGGAGGGGAGTAGATCGGGCACGTCCGTGACCTGCAAGCGCAGCTTGGCTACCGCTTCACCCGCCCAGCGCTCCTCGAGCAGGCGCTGACGCACCGCAGCCACGGCGCGACGAACAACGAGCGGCTGGAATTCCTCGGCGACGGCGTGCTCGGCTGCGCCATCGCCGAGGAGCTGTTCGGCCGCTTCCCGCTGCTTTCCGAAGGCAAGCTCACCCGCCTGCGCGCGAGCCTGGTGCGGGAGGAGACGCTCGCCGAGGTCGCGCGCGCGCTTGGCCTCGCCGGGCTGATCCGGCTCGGCGAGGGCGAGCTCCTGGCGGCGAGCGAGCCGCGCCCGTCGATCCTGGCGGACGCGCTGGAGGCGGTGTTCGGCGCCGTCTTCCTCGACGGCGGCTATGCCGCGGCGCGCGCCGCGGTGTTGCGAGCCCTCGGACCGCGCCTCGAGCGCCTCGACCCGGAGCGGCCGGCCAAGGATGCGAAGACCCAGCTGCAGGAGATGCTGCAGGCGGCGCACCAGCCGCTGCCGGAATACCGCATCGTCGGCGTGCAGGGCGCGCAGCACCGCCAATCCTTCGAAGTGGAGTGCATCGCCGGAGGATTCGCCACGCGCGGCACCGGCAGCTCCCGCCAGCGCGCAGAGCAGCAGGCGGCCGCGGCGATGCTGGAGAAGCTGGGATGACCGAGCAGCGCTGCGGCACGATCGGCATTGTCGGCCGCCCGAATACCGGGAAGTCGAGCCTGCTCAACCGCCTGGTCGGCGAGAAGCTCTCGATCGTCTCATCGCGTCCGCAGACCACGCGCCATCTCGTTACCGGTATCCTGACCCTGCCCGGCTGCCAGTACGTCTTCGTCGACTCGCCCGGCAACCCGCCCAGGCTGAAGAGCGTGCTGCACAAGGCGCTCAGTCGACGCGTCGGCGAGGCCGTGCAGGCCGACGTGGTGCTCTACGTGGTCGAAGCGATGCGCTTCGGCGCCGAAGATCGGGCGGCGCTGGCGCGCATTCCGGAGGGTCAGAAGACCATCGCCGCGGTGAACAAGGTCGATACGGTGAAACGCGCCTCCGAGCTGATCCCCTTCCTCGAGCGCTTCGGCCGCGTGCGCGATTTCGTAGCCATCGTCCCGGTGAGCGCGAAGACCGGCCGGAACATCCCGGAGCTTTTGCGCGTGCTGCGCCAGGCGCTCCCCGAAGCGGCACCGGCGTACCCGGAGGATCAGCTGACGGACCGCGACGAGCGATTCTTCGCCGCGGAGCTGCTGCGCGAGAAACTCTTCGAGGAGCTCGGCGAAGAGCTGCCTTACCGCTGCGACGTGGTAGTGGACAGCTTCAAGGAAGAGGGACGCCTGCGCCGGATCGAGGCGACCGTCCTGGTCGAGCGCGACAGCCAGAAGGCGATCGTTCTCGGCAAGGGAGGCGAGCGGCTGAAGCGCATGGCCACGGCGGCGCGCAAGGACATGGAGCGCCTCTTCGACGGCAAGGTGTACCTCGGCGTCTGGGTGAAAGTGCGGCGCGCGTGGACCGACGATGCCCGCGTCCTGCGACAATTGGGCTATGAGTAGGCGGCGCGCCGACCAGGAGCCGGGCTATGTCCTGCATACGTATCCGTACCGGGAGACGAGCCTCATCGTCGAGGCGTTCACCCGACGTCACGGGCGGCTCGCGCTGCTCGCGCGCGGAGCGCGACGCCCGCGCTCGGCGATGCGCGGCATGCTGCTCTCCTTCCAGCCGCTGCAGCTCGCATGGAGCGGCTCGGGCGAGCTCGCCACGCTCGTGCGCGCGGAATGGGGCGGGGCGCTTCACCCCCTTTCCGGACGAGGGTTGATGTGCGGCTTCTATGTGAACGAGCTCGTGCTGCGGCTCCTGCCCCGCGAGGACGCGCACGAAACGCTGTTCGATCACTACGCGGCGACGATCGCCGCGCTCGCCGGCCGCGACCCTTTCTCCGCGATCCTGCGCGCTTTCGAGAAGCGGCTGCTCGCCGAGCTCGGCTATGCGCCGCTGCTCGACCGCGATGCGGCGAGCGGCGCTCCCATCGACCCGGGCGGCCGCTACCGCTACGAGCCGGACCGCGGTCCGGTGCCGGGAAACGGCGGCGAGGTCACCGTGAGCGGGCGAACGCTCCTCGATCTCGCCGCCGACGACTACACCCGGCCGGAAACCCGCGACGAGGCACGTACGCTGATGCGCGCGCTTATCGGCGAGCGGCTGCACGGGCAGGTCCTCCATACGCGCACCGTGCTCATGGAGCTGAACGAGCTGTGATCGAGCTCGGCGTCAACATCGATCACGTCGCGACCGTGCGCCAGGCGCGCCGCACGTACGAGCCGGACCCGGTATGGGCGGCGGTGGAGGCGCACCTGGGGGGCGCCGACGGCATCACGTGCCATCTGCGAGAGGACCGCCGGCACATCCAGGACGAGGACGTGCGGCGCCTGCGCGAGCTCACGCACATCCGGCTGAACCTCGAGATGGCGGCGACCGAGGAGATGGTCGACATCGCCTGCCGGATCAAGCCGGAAATGGCGATGCTGGTGCCCGAGGGCCGCATGGAGATCACCACGGAAGGCGGCCTGAACGTGCTGTCTCAGGAGTCCTTCCTGAAAACCGTCGTGGCGAAGCTGAAGAACGCCGGGATCGTCGTTTCGGTGTTCATCGATGCGGACTTGAAGCAGGTCGACGCCGCGGCGCGCATTGGCGCGGCCGTATGCGAAATTCACACCGGACCCTACGCGCACGCGTTCCATTCCAGAGGGCGCGATGCCGAGAGCCCGGGTGTTGTTGGCGAACTGAGAAAGATCGAGAAGGCGGGTGAGGCGATACGCTCGCTCGGCATGCGCTTCAATGCCGGGCATGCACTCAACTACTTCAATGTCCAGCCGGTCGCCGCCCTGCCGGGGGTGCGCGAGCTGCACATCGGCCACGCGATCGTCAGCCGGGCGGTGTTCGTCGGCATGCGCGAGGCGGTGCGCGAGATGAAGCGGCTGATGCTGCACGCGGCGGCATGATCTACGGCGTCGGCACCGACGTGGTCGAGGTCGAGCGCGTCCGCGCGGTGCTCGAGAAGTACGGCGAGCGCTTCGCGCGCAAGATCCTGTGCGAGCCCGAGCTGCGACGCTTCGCCAATCACCGCCTGAAAGCCCACTACCTGGCGAAGCGCTTTGCCGCCAAGGAGGCTTTCACCAAGGCGCTGGGCACGGGAATTCGTGCCCCGGCCAACTGGCACGGGGTATGGGTACGCAACCTGCCCTCCGGGAAGCCGGTGCTCGAGTTCTCCGAGTCCCTGAGAAACCTCCTCGAAAGCCGCGGCGTCACGGCCGCGCACGTCTCGCTCTCCGATGAGAAAGGGGTGGCGTTCGCCACCGTCGTGCTCGAATGCGAAAAGTGAGGCTGCCGCCGGGGCCGGCGGTGATCGACGTGGTCGGCCTCTCGCTCATGGACGAAGATCGGGAGCGACTGCGCCACCCTGCCACGGGAGCCGTCATCCTCTTCGCCCGGAACTACCAGGAGCCGCAGCAGCTTACGGCGCTCCTCGACGAGATCCAGAGACTGCGAGAGCCCGAGCTCGTGGTCTGCGTCGACCATGAGGGCGGACGCGTGCAGCGCTTCCGGCAGGGTTTTACCGCGATCCCGGCGATGCGCGAGCTCGGCAAGCTGTGGGATCGTGACCGGGAAGCCGCGAAGCGCACCGCGCGCGCCGCCGCGTACGTCGCCGGCGCGGAGCTCGGCGCGCTCGGGGTCGACTTCAGCTTCGCGCCGGTGCTCGACCTCGACTACGGTACGAGCGGCGTGATCGGCGACCGGGCGCTGCACTTCGACCCGACCGCCGTCGGCGCTCTCGCGGCCCAGCTCATTCTCGGTTTTGCCGGCGCAGGTATGGCGGCCGTCGGCAAGCATTTCCCCGGGCACGGGTTCGCCGCGGCCGACTCGCACGTCGCGGTACCGACCGACGATCGGCCCTTCGAAAGCATCTCGAAGAAGGACATGGTGCCGTATCGCGCGGCGATCGACGCGGGACTCGGCGCCGTGATGCCAGCGCACGTCATCTACACGAAGTGCGACGCCCAGCCTGCAGGCTACTCGCGCTTCTGGCTGCAGGAGGTCCTGCGCGGCCGCCTCGGCTTCCAAGGCCTCGTCTTCAGCGACGACCTCTCGATGGAAGGCGCAGCCGTAGCGGGCGGCCCGCCGGAGCGCGCGCTGGCCGCTCTCGAGGCCGGGTGCGACATGGTCCTGCTCTGCAACGACCCCGCGGGGCAGGATCGCCTTCTCCAGTCGCTGGGAGAGCGGCCGATGGCGCAGCCCGAGCGTCTCGAGCGGATGCGCCGAAAGGGCGGCCGGGATCTGCGCAAGAGCGTCGCCTACCGCCAGTCCCAGGAAGCCCTGGGCAGGCTTAACGCCTAGCCTTACGCCCGCTCCATGTAGGTACCTTCGGCGGTGTCGATCTTGATCTTTTCCCCGGCGGTGATGAAGGGCGGTACCTGGACGGTAATGCCGGTTTCCATCTTCGCCGGCTTGAAGCTCGTCGTGGCCGTCGAGTGCTTGATGCCCGGCTCGGTCTCGACCACCTCGAGCACCACCGAGGGCGGCAGCTCGATGCCGATCGGACGGCCGTTGTAGAAATTGATCTGCACGTCGGTGTTCGGCAGCAGGTAGCCGGCCTGGCCCTCGAGGAAGTCCGCGGGCAAGGAGATCTGCTCATAGTTCTCCTTGTCCATGAAGACGTAGCTGTCGCCGTCCTGGTAGAGATACTGCATCTCGCGCGGGTCGACGAAGGCACGCTCGACCTTGTCCTCGGTGCGAAAGCGCTGGTTGGTCTTGGTTCCGGCCTCGATGTCCTTCATCTCGACCTGCATGAACGCTCCGCCGCGCCCGCCGACATGCACGTGATAGCTTTTGAGGACGCGCCAGACGCGCTTGTCCCACTCGAGGAGGTTGCCGGGACGGATCTCGACTGCTTCGACTTTTGCCATGATTCTTGCCGCCGTGAAAGGGCGCGAATTTTACACGATTTATAATGAAATCAATGGCGTTCGAAGCTGCCGCCGCACCGTTCGATCCGAAGGCTTTCGTCGCCGGGCTGCCCAACCTCCCCGGCGTCTACCGCATGCTGGGCGCCGGCGGCGACGCGCTCTACGTCGGCAAGGCGCGAGACCTGAGAAAGCGGGTCGCCTCCTACTTCAACAAATCGGTCGCGAGTCCGAGGATAGAAATGATGCTGTCGCAGGTCGCGGCGATGGAGGTGACCGTCACGCGCTCCGAAGGCGAGGCGCTGCTCCTCGAGAACAATCTCATCAAGAGCCTCGCGCCGCGCTACAACATCCTGTTTCGCGACGACAAGTCCTACCCGTACCTGATGGTCACCGGGCAGGAGTTCCCGCGCCTCGGTTTCCACCGCGGCGTGAAGGATCGCCGGCATCGCTATTTCGGTCCATTCCCGCATGCCTATGCGGTTCGCGAATCGATCCAGCTGCTGCAGCGCGTGTTCCGCCTGCGCACCTGCGAGGACTCGGTGTTCGAGAACCGCTCGCGTCCCTGCCTGCTGCACCAGATCCAGCGCTGCACAGCGCCCTGCACGGGCAAGATTTCCGCGCCGGCCTACGCGGAGGACGTAGCGAACGCGATCCTCTTCCTGGAAGGCCGGGAAGACGACGTCATCCAGAAGTTGAATTCCAGGATGCATGCGGCCGCCGAGGCCCGGCGATACGAGGAGGCGGCAGCGTATCGCGACCAGGTACGCGCGCTCGCGCGCGTACAGGCGCGGCAGTACGTGGAGTCCAACCGTGGTGTCGACGCGGACGTGGTGGCGTGCGAGATCGAGGGCGGTATCGCCTGCGTGAACCTGGTCATGATTCGCGGCGGCCGGCACGTCGGCGATCGCAGCTTCTTCCCGTCGAATGCCGAAGGCGCGGCGAGCGCAGAGGTGGTGGCCGCGTTCCTGGAGCAGCACTATGTCGATCAGCCTGCGCCGGCGCTGATCGTCAGCGACGAGCCGGTAGAGCTGCCGAACGTCGTCAATCCGGTGTACGGCGAGCGGCGGGTATGGCTCGACATGGCGCATAAAAACGCCCAACTCGCGATCGGGCAACGGGTGCGTGACCGTGCGACACAGGAGGCGCGCCTCGCCGCCCTGCGCGATGCGCTCGGCCTGCCCGAGGGCGCGCAGAGGATCGAGTGCTTCGATATCAGCCACACCATGGGCGAGGCGACGGTGGCCTCGTGCGTGGTCTACGATCG
>DASUFD010000145.1:0-48295 GCA_036274735.1 Burkholderiales bacterium | reverse complement strand
CACCACGGACTATGGCGCCGGCGACGAGGTCATCTACCCCAATCCGGGGTTCCCGATCTACGAGTCGCAGATCCTCGCCAACGGCGCGCGGCCGGTGCCGATCCACCTGCACGAGAGCCGGAGCTTCTCGTTCGATCCGGGCGAGCTCGAGCGCCTGCTCACGCCGCGCACCAAGCTGCTGATCCTCAACTATCCCCACAACCCGACCGGCGGCTGCCTGAAACGCGCCGAGCTGGAAGAGATCGCGCGCGTGCTGCAGAAGCACCCGCAGGTGTGGGTGTACGCCGACGAGATCTACTCCAGGCTCGCGTATGCGGAAAAGTTCTTCTCGATTGCCCAGGTCCCCGGCATGTACGCGCGCACCATCATCTCCGACGGCGCCTCCAAGACCTGGGCGATGACGGGCTGGCGCATCGGCTTTACCGCCAGCCCGGTGCTCGCGCCGGTCTTCACCCGCTGGATCACCAACACCGATTCGTGCGCCTCGCAGATCAGCCAGTGGGCGGCGCTCGAGGCGGTGAGCGGGCCGCAGCAGGCCGCGCAGGCCATGAGGGAGAGCTTCCTCGAGCGAAGAGACCTGATCGTGCGGCTGCTGAACGAGGTGCCCGGGGTCGCGTGCCAGGTGCCGGGGGGCGCCTTTTATGCATGGCCGAACGTCACGGAAGCATGCCGGCGCATCGGCGCGGCCGATTCGGAGGAATTCCGCAAGCGCCTGCTCGCCGAGGCGGGCGTCGCCGTGCTCGCCGACATCCACTTCGGCGCCCGCGTGCCGGGGGAGGGGCAGCACGTGCGCTTCTCCTATGCCGCGTCCCGGGAGGCGATCCAGGCCGGCGTCGCCCGCATGGCGGATTTCATCCGGAAAAACACGAAAAAGGCGGCATGAGCGACCTCTGGCGGCCGAGCGTCACGGTCGCCGCGGTGATCGAGCGCGGCGGCCGCTTCCTGCTCGTCGAGGAAGAGGTCGACGGGCGGCGCGTTCTGAACCAGCCCGCCGGCCACCTCGATCCGGGCGAATCGCTCGTGCAGGCATGCCGGCGCGAAGTGCTGGAGGAGACGGCGCACCGCTTCGCGCCGCGCGCGCTGGTCGGCGTCTATCGCTGGCACTATGCGCCGAAGGACGTCACGTTCCTGCGCTTCTGCTTCTGCGGCGAGGTCGAGGGCGTGGAAGACGGACGCTCCCTCGATCGCGGCATTGTCGCCGCGCGATGGCTCTCGCTCGAGGAGCTGCAGGAGAAGCGGCCGCAGCACCGCTCGCCCCTGGTCGAGACGTGCGTGCGCGACTTCCTCGCCGGCCGGCGCTTCCCGCTCGAGCTCTTCTCGCGCGAGTTCGCGTGAAAGTCGTCGTCGGCATGTCGGGCGGGGTGGACTCCTCGGTCGCCGCGCTGCTGCTCAAGCGCGAGGGACACGAGGTCGTCGGCCTTTTCATGAAGAACTGGGAAGACGACGACGACGACGAGTACTGCTCTACCCGCCAGGACCTGATCGACGCCGCCGCGGCCGCCGACGTGATCGGCATCGAGCTCGAGGCGGTGAACTTCGCCGCCGAGTACAAGGACCGGGTGTTCGCCGAGTTCCTGCGCGAGTATCGCGCCGGGCGTACGCCGAATCCGGACGTGCTCTGCAACGCCGAGATCAAGTTCAAGGCCTTCCTCGACCATGCCCTGCGGCTGGGCGCCGAGCGCATCGCCACCGGCCACTATGCGCGGCTTGTGCACGGCGAGGGAAAGTGCCGGCTGCTCAAAGGCGCCGATGCCGCCAAGGACCAGAGCTATTTCCTGCACCGCCTGACCCAGGCGCAGCTCGAGCGGGTGCACTTTCCGGTGGGTGCGCTGAAGAAAAGCGAGGTGCGGCGCATCGCGCGCGAAGCCGGGCTGCCGAACCACGCGAAGAAGGACTCGACCGGCATCTGCTTCATCGGCGAGCGCCCGTTTCGCGATTTTCTCAACCGTTACCTGCCGCGCCTTCCGGGGCCGATCGTCGACGAGCACGGCAAGACCGTCGGGCAGCACATCGGGCTTGCCTTCTACACGATCGGCCAGAGGAAGGGCATCGGCCTGGGCGGTCCGGGCGCGCCCTGGTACGTCGCGGACAAGCGCCTCGCGTCGAACGAGCTCGTGGTGGTGCGCGGACACGACCACCCGCTGCTCCTCAAGCGCGCGCTCGAGGCGCTCGACGCCTCCTGGATCGGCGGCGAAGCGCCCCCCGCCCATTCCCGTCACACGGCGAAGACCCGCTACCGCCAGGTAGATGCACCCTGTGTGCTCGCCGGCCTCGCCGACGGCGGGATCAAGGTCGAGTTCGATGCGCCGCAATGGGCGGTGACGCCCGGGCAGTCGGTGGTGCTCTACGACGGCGATACCTGCCTGGGCGGCGCCATCATCCGTCACTAGCGCCTTCCTTCGGGCGAGGTTTACCTCGCCGCCTGCGGGGCCGTGTCGGCGAAGGCCGGCCGCTCCAACAGCTTCTCGTAGTGCTCCGCCACGCCCGGGTACTCGGCGAGCCAGTCGACGCCGCCCGGCTTGCGGAAGTCGAGCCAGCCGAGGCAGCAGCCGGCCGCGATGTCGGCGAGCGAGTAGCGCTCGCCGTGGCAGAACGAGCGCTCGCCGAGGTCGGCGCTCATCTGATCGAGGCCGCGCCGCATGCGCGCGAGCTGCTTGTCGCTCCAGGCGCGGCTGCGCTCGGCCGGGTCGCGCAGCGACTCGTAGCGCACCAGCAGCCCGGCATCGAGCACGCCGTCGGCGAGCGCTTCCCAGCGGCGCACCGCGACGCGGGGCCGCGCGTCGTCGGGGATGAGCCGGCTGATCGGCGAGACGGCGTCGAGGAACTCGACGATGACGCGGGAATCGTAGAGGGGCGTGCCGTCGTCGAGCAGGAGGGTGGGAATCTTGCCGAGCGGGTTGTGGGCGTTCACCGGGTTCTCGACCGGCTGCACGTCGACGAGGTCGAGCTCGCACTCGATGCGCTTCTCGGCGAGGACGATGCGCACTTTGCGCGTGTAGGGGCTGGCGAGCGAGCCGAGGAGCTTCATGAGGGCGCGCGATTATAAGGCTTGCGGCTAGGTTATTGCCTCGCGCACCCGGCGGCGAAGCTCCGGCAGCACGTCGCTTTCGAACCACGGGTTCTTGCGCCGCCAAAGCAGGTTGCGCCAGCTCGGGTGCGGCAGCGGGAAGTAGTCCGGCAGGTATTCGCGAAACGCGCGCACGGTCTCGCTCAAGGTCTTTTTCCGGTCGCCGAGATGAAACTTCTGCGCGTAGCCGCCGACGAGGAGCGTCAAGCCGATCTCCGGCAGCGCGGCGCGAAAGCGCGCCTGCCAGAGCGGCGCGCAGCGCGGCATCGGCGGCAGATCGGCGCCGTTCACGGTGCCCGGGTAGCACAGGCCGACCGGGATGATGGCGATGCGCGAGGTGTCGTAGAAGGCCGCACGATCCATCGCCAGCCAGCCGCGCAGCACGTCGCCCGATGGATCGTTCCACGGGATGCCGCTCTCGTGCACGCGCCGCCCGGGAGCCTGACCGACGACGAGCAGCCGCGCGCTGCGCGCGGCGCGGAAAACCGGGTTGGGCTCGAGCGCTCGGCGGCAAGCGCGGCAGGCGCGCGCTTCCGCGCTGACGCGCTCGAGCGACTCGCGGATCACGATGGGCACCCCCGTATAATAGAGGCCCATGCCCTCGCCGCTCGCCGCGCTTTCGCCGCTGGATGGGCGGTATGCCAAGGCCGGCGATGCGCTGCGCGCGTACTTCAGCGAGCGGGCCCTCATCCGCTACCGGGTGCGCGTGGAGCTGGAATGGCTGCAGGCGCTCGCGGCGGAGCGCGCCATCGGCGAGCTCAAGCCGTTCTCGCCGCGCACGCGGCGCGATTTCGCCCGGCTGATCGAGGACTTCTCCGAGCGCGATGCCGAGCGCATCAAGGCGATCGAGGCCGAGACCAACCACGACGTCAAGGCGATCGAGTACTGGCTGAAGTCGCGCCTCGCCCGCAACCGCGAGGCGCAGCGCTCGCTCGAGTTCATCCACTTCGCCTGCACCTCCGAGGACATCACCCACCTCGCCTACGCGCTGAGGCTCGCGGAGTCGCGCAAGCAGGTCAGGCTGCCGCGGCTCGACCGGCTGATCGAGACGCTGCGCGCCCTCGCGCACCGCCACGCCGACCTGGCGATGCTATCGCGCACCCACGGGCAGCCCGCGACACCGACCACGCTCGGCAAGGAGATGGCCAATTTCGTGCATCGCCTGGCGCGCGCGCGAAGCGGCATCGCCGGTGTCGAAGTGCTCGGCAAGATCAACGGCGCGGTGGGCAACTACAACGCGCACCTCGTCGCCTACCCGCGCTTCTCCTGGGAGCGCTTTTGCCGTCGCTTCGTCGAGAGGCTCGGCCTCGCCTTCAATTCGTATACGACGCAGATCGAGCCCCACGACTGGACGGCCGAGCTGCTCGACGCCTACGCGCGCGCGAACAGCATCCTGCTCGACCTCGACCGGGACCTGTGGGGCTACGTCTCGCTCGGCTACTTCTCGCAGAGGCCGAAGGCCGGGGAAGTCGGGTCCTCCACCATGCCGCACAAGGTGAACCCGATCGATTTCGAGAACTCCGAGGGCAACGTCGGGCTCGCCAACGCGCTCCTGCGCCACCTCGCGGAAAAGCTGCCAGTGTCGCGCTGGCAGCGCGATCTCTCCGACTCGACGGCGCAGCGCAACATCGGCACGGCCCTCGGTCACACGCTTCTCGCCTATACGGCGTGCGAGCGCGGGCTCGCCAAGCTGCAGGCCGACCCGCGACGCCTCGCCGAAGACCTGGAGGCGAACTGGGAAGTGCTTGCCGAAGCCGTGCAGCAGGTGATGCGCCGACACGGCATCGCCGATGCGTACGAGAAGCTGAAGGCGATGAGCCGCGGACGACGCCTGGACCGCGAGGAGCTCGCCCGCTTCGTCCGGTCCCTGCCGATTCCCGCCGAGGCGAGGAAGCGCCTGCTCGCGCTGACCCCGGCGGGCTACACCGGCCTTGCCGCGCAACTCGCGCGACGGATATGAAGAGCTTTCTTTTCCTGACCGCCCTCTTCTTCGCTGCCGGCGCGGGCGCTCAAGAGCTGGTGACGCTGCAGACCCGGCCCGGCGTGGGCGAGTCCTTTTTCATCGCCGCGATGGGGGAGCAGCGGCCGCAGGCGGTTGCCATCATGCTCTCCGGGGGAGGGGGCAACATCCATCTGCGGCGCGAGGGCGGTCGCATCCGCTTCGGCGCACAGAACTTCCTGCCGCGCGCGCGCGCGGAGTTCATCCGCAACGGCGTACTGCCGCTCATCGTCGACAATCCGACGGACCAGCAGGCGGGGACCGGGATGAGCGACGTGTTTCGCGCGAGCGCGGAACATGCGTCCGACATCGGCGCGGTGGTGCGCGAGGCGAAGGCGCGCTATCCGGGCGTGCCGGTATTCCTCGTCACGACGAGCCGCAGCACCCTGTCGGGCGCCTACCTCGCGGCGGCGCTCGGCGAGGAGCTGGCCGGCGTCGTCCTCACCTCGTCGCTCTTCTACGAAGGCAATTCGCGCCAGGCGCGCGGCGCGCTGGTCGGCTTCGACTGGTCGCGGATCAAGATACCGCTGCTGCTCGTCCATCACCGCGACGACGCCTGCCGCGCCACGCCCTACCGGGAGGCGGCGGCGCTCGCCGGCCGCTTCCCGCTCGTCTCGGTGAGCGGCGGCAAGGCGCCCGAGAGCGGGCCCTGCGAGCCGCTCGCCGCGCATGGCTACTTCGGCCGCGAGGCGCAAACGGTCGACGCCATCGCCGCCTGGATGCTGAAGCGCCCGTTCGCGAAGGAAGTCGAGTAGGGCCCGACGATGTACGCGGGCGCGATCTTCCTGTCGTCGTTCCTGCTGTTTCTCGTGCAGCCGCTCATCGCGCGTCTGATCCTGCCCTGGTTCGGGGGCAGCGCGGCGGTGTGGACGACCTGCATGCTGTTCTTTCAGATGCTGCTCGTGGCGGGCTATGCCTACGCGCACCTCCTCGCGCGAGTCCGGGCGCGCCGGCAGGCGCTCCTGCACTCGCTGCTCCTCGCCGCCGCGCTGCTCATGCTGCCGATCATGCCCGACGCGTCCTGGCAGCCGGCCGGCGGCGCCGAGCCCGTGACGCGCATCCTGCTCGTCCTCGGCGCCACGGTCGGCCTGCCGTACTTCCTTCTCGCCTCTACGGGACCGCTCGTGCAGTTATGGTTTTCGCGCGCGCGTCCGGGCGAGAACCCTTACCGGCTGTTCGCGCTGTCCAACCTCGCCTCGCTGCTCGCTCTCCTCGGCTATCCGTTCGCCGTCGAGCCGCTGCTCGGCGCGCTCGAGCAGGTGCGCGCGTGGTCCTGGGCCTTCGCAGGCTTCGCGTTCGTGTGCGCGCTTGCGGCGTGGCGCACCCCGGCGGCGCGAAGGGTTGCGGCGCCCAAAGCGGCGGCGCCGATCGCAAAGGGACGCGTTGCGCAGTGGCTCATCCTCTCGGCGACCGGCTCCGTGCTGCTCCTCGCGGTAACCAACCACCTTACGCAGAACGTGGCGTCGGTGCCCCTGTTGTGGCTCGCGCCGCTCACGCTCTATCTGATGACCTTCATCGTCGCCTTCGAGGGGACGCGCATCTACCGGGCGGAGCTCGTCTGGCCGCTGCTCGTGGCGGCGCTCGCCGGCGCCGGGTGGCTGATCGCCGATACGGCGCTGCACTACCGCCTGGTTCTGCAGCTCGCCGTGTTCCTGTCCGTGCTGTTCGTAGGCTGCCTCTTCTGCCACGGCGAGCTCTACCGGCTGAGGCCGCCCGCGGAGCAGCTCACGGCCTTCTATCTCGCCGTCGCTGCCGGCGGCGCGCTCGGCGGGCTGCTCGTCGCGGTGCTCGCGCCGCTCGTCTTCGATGGGTACTACGAGCTCGGCGCGGGACTCGCCGTGCTCGCGCTGCTCGCCGCGCTGCGCTTCGCCCGGCATGGCGGCGTGCCGCAAGCCGCCGCGCTCGCGGCGCTGCTCGGCATCACGGCCTGCGCCGCCTACGACGCCTTGCGCGACCGCGAGCATGTGCGCCTGGCCGAGCGCGGCTTCTACGGCGCGCTGCACGTGACCGAGTACAGCGCCGGCGAGGAGAACCATGTGCGGCGCCTGGTGCACGGGACGATCATGCACGGCGAGCAGTACATGCACGGCGAGCTGCGTCGGCTCATCACCGCGTACTACACGCCGAGCTCGGGCATCGGCGCGGCGATCCAGTCCAAGCGCGCGCAGGCGCTGCGGCTCGGCGTCATCGGCCTAGGGACGGGAACGCTCGCGGCTTACGGCCGGCCCGGCGACCTGGTGCGCTTCTACGAGATCGACCCGCACGTCGTCGAGATCGCGCGTACCCAGTTCACCTATCTGTCCGACAGCGCAGCCCGCGTGGAAATCGCGCTCGGCGACGCGCGGCTCAGCCTGGAGCGCGAGCCGGCCCAGGGATTCGACGTGCTCGCGGTCGACGCGTTCTCGAGCGATGCGATCCCGGTGCACCTGATCACGCGCGAGGCGCTGGGCGTCTACCTGCGGCACGTCAAAGGCGACGGCATCGTCGCGTTCCACGTCTCGAACCGCTTCCTCGACCTGGTGCCGGTCGTGGCGCGCCTCGCCCGCGAGCAGGGTGCGCACGCGGTGCGTATCGACGACGATCCCCTCGAGGACGACCTCAGCGCCCGGGCGAACAGCGACTGGGTGCTCGTCTCGCGCAGCGCGAAGGCGCTCGCCGCACCGGCGCTCGCCGAGCGCGGCGCCCAGCCGGCCGAGGATCGGCCGGCCTGGCGCAGCTGGAGCGACGACTACTCGAACCTCGTGCAGATCCTGAAGTGAGCAAAGGGGTCACGACCCTTTTCTCACGACCCTGGTCGTCCTAGACGACCGCTCCTTCGTGCTCGTCGCGCCCGCGGCGGCGCACCGGCTTCACGAACTGCTCGCGCCGCGCGCCGAACCACATGACGAGCGGGCTCGCGACGAAGACCGACGAGTAGATGCCGAAGAGGATGCCGATGGTGAGGGCGAGGGCGAAATAGTGCAGCGCCGGCCCGCCGAAAATCAGCATGGTCGTCACCATCGCCTGCGTGCAGCCGTGGGTGATGATGGTGCGCGAGATGACGCCGGTGATCGAGGCGTCGATCACCTCGCGCGTTCCGGCCTTGCGCATCTTGCGAAAGTTCTCGCGCACCCGGTCGAACACCACGACCGACTCGTTCACCGAGTAGCCAAGCACGGCGAGCACGGCGGCGAGGACCGGCAGCGAGAATTCCCACTGGAAGAGCGCGAAGCAGCCGAGGATGATCACCACGTCATGCAGGTTGGCGATGATCGCCGAGAGGCCGAAGCGCCATTCGAAGCGCAGCCAGAGATAGAGCACGATGCCGACGGCGGTGACGAGCAGGGCGAGCGCCCCGTATTCCGCGAGCTCGCGCCCGACCTGCGGGCCGACGAACTCGACGCGCCGTAGCTCGGCTTGCGGGCTCTGCGCCTTGAGCACGGCAATCACCTTCTGCGACAGCTCGGAGCTCGACTGCCCCTTCGCAAGGTGCAGGCGGATGAGCACGGCGCGCGAGGAGCCGAAGTTCTGCACCTCGCCTTCGAAGCCCGCGCTCTCGAGGGACTTGCGGATCGCGTTCACGTCGGCCGATTCCTGGTAGCCGACCTCCATCAGCGTGCCGCCGGTGAACTCGATCGAGTAGTTCAGGCCGCGGTGCACCAGGAAGAACACCGCGGCGAGGAAGGTGATGAGCGAGATGACGTTGAAGACGAGCGCATACCGCATGAACGGTATGGTTCGCCGGATCTTGAAGAACTCCATCTAGCCCGCGCTCCCCGCGTCGCGACTCATTTCCATGCGGTGTTGCCGATCGCCAGCCGGTGCACGCGCCGCCGGTGCCCGTAGGTAAGGTTGACGACGCCGCGCGATACGGTCACGGCCGAGAACATCGAGGTGAGAATGCCCAGAACGTGCACGACGGCGAAGCCGCGCACCGGCCCGACGCCGAAGATGAGCAGCGCGAGCCCGGCGATCAGCGTGGTGATGTTCGAGTCGAGGATCGTGCCCCAGGCGCGCTCGTAGCCCGCCGAGATGGCGGCCTGGGGCGAGGCGCCGCCGCGCAGCTCTTCGCGGATACGCTCGTTGATGAGCACGTTGGCGTCGATCGCCATGCCGAGCGTAAGGGCGATGGCCGCGATGCCGGGCAGGGTGAGCGTCGCCTGCAGGAGCGAGAGCAGCGCGACGAGGAGGAGCAGGTTCACGGCGAGCGCGAGCGACGAGATGACGCCGAACAGGGTGTAATAGAGCGACATGAACACGACGATGACGATGAAGCCCCACATCGTCGCGTGGAACCCCTTCTCGATGTTGTCGCGTCCGAGGCTCGGGCCCACCGTGCGCTCCTCGACGATCTCCATCGGCGCGGCGAGCGCGCCGGCGCGCAAGAGCAGTGCGATCTCGTTCGCCTCGGTGGTGTTCATGTGCCCCGAGATCTGCACCCGCCCGCCCGGGATCTCGCTGCGGATCACCGGCGCGGTGATCACGTCGCCGCGCCCCTTTTCCACCAGCAGGATCGCCATGCGCTTGCCGACGTTCTCGCGCGTGATCTCCTGGAAGATCCGCGCCCCCTGGCTGTCGAGCCGCAGGTGCACCGCCGGCTCGTTGGTCTGGCTGTCGAAGCCGGGCTGCGCGTCGGTGAGGCGATCGCCGGTGAGCACGACCTGCTTCTTGACGAGCAGCGGCTGGCCGTTGCGGTCGACGTAGAACTCGTCGCCGAAGGGAACTTGGCCCTGCGCGGCGGCGGCGAGGCTCGCCGGATTCATCTTCTCCTCGTCGACCATGCGGATCTCGAGGCTCGCGGTCCGTCCGAGGATATCCTTCGCCTTGGCGGTGTCCTGCACGCCGGGGAGCTGCACGACGACGCGGTCGGCGCCCTGCTGCTGGATCACCGGCTCGGCGACGCCGAGCTCGTTGATGCGGTTGTGCAGGGTGGTGATGTTCTGCTTCAGCGCGTACTCCTCGGTGCGCTTGACCGCCTCGGGCCTGAGCGCGCCGACAAGCAGGAAGTCGCGCCCGTCGTCGCGCTCGGCGAAGTCGAGCTCGCCGCCGAGCGTATCGAGGAGCGCTGCGCGCGCCTTGTCGCGCGTCGCCGCGTCGCGGAAGCGGATGCGCAGCGTCTCGCGCTCGCGCGCCACGCCCGCATAGCGGACGTCCTTGTCGCGCAGCTGCGAGCGCACGTCGGCGACCAGGCTGTCGAGGCGCTTCGTGAGCGCCGCCTGCATATCGACCTGCAGCAGGAAATGCACGCCGCCGCGCAGATCGAGGCCGAGGTACATCGGCAGGGCGTGGATCGCGGTGAGCCAGTTCGGCGAGGCGGTGATCAGGTTCAGCGCGACGACGAAGGCCGGGTTGGCGGTGTCCGGGTTGAGCGCGTGGTCGATCAGGTCGCGCGCCTTGAGCTGCGTGTCGGTGTCGGCGAAGCGCACGCGGACGCTGTTCGGGTCCATCCGCGCGCCGGTGTACGCGATGTTCTGCTTTTGCAGGGTCTGCTCGACGCGCGCCATTACATCCTCGTCGATCTTGACCGTGCTGCGGGCGCTCGATACCTGCACCGCGGGCGACTCGCCGTAGAAATTCGGCAGCGTATAGAGGAACGCGGCGAGGACCGCCAGCGCGATGAGGACGTATTTCCAGGTGGGGAAGCGATTCACGAGCCGCGGCGCTATTGCAGGGTCTTCAGCGTTCCCTTCGGCAGGGACACCTGCACCGCGCCGCGTTGCACGACGATCTCGGTGTTCGGGGCGATCTCCAAGGTCACGTACTGGTCGCTCAGCTTGGTGATGCGGCCGACCACCCCGCCGGCCGCGACGACCTCATCGCCCTTCTGCAGCGCCTCGAGCATCGTTTTCTGCTCCTTGGCGCGCTTCATCTGCGGGCGGATCATGAGGAAGTAGAGCAGCACGAACATGAGAATGATGGGCAGAAAGCCCATGATTCCCGCATCGCCGCCGCTTGCCGCCTGTGCGTAGGCAGGAGAGATCATCAACGCCGATCCTCTTGGGAGTCCTCGGGGGAGAGCGCGGAATTATAGCGTTTTCGCTCTGCGATCAGCCGCGCCGCGCAGCTCGCGAGCTCGCCCGCCTCGATCGCCGCGCGCAGCTCGCGCATCAGCTCCTGGTAGTAGTGCAGGTTGTGCAGCGTATTCAGCCGCGCGCCGAGCATCTCGTTGGTCTTCTGCAGGTGGTAGAGGTAGGCGCGGCTGAAGTGCCTGCACGTGGGGCAGCCGCAGCGCTCGTCGAGCGGGGCGGTGTCGGTGCGATAGCGCGCGTTGCGGATCTTAAGGTCGCCGGAGCGCGTGAAGAGCCAGCCGTTGCGGGCATTGCGCGTCGGCAGCACGCAATCGAACATGTCGATCCCGGCGCCGACCGCCTCGATGATGTCCTCCGGCGTTCCCATGCCCATGAGGTAGCGCGGCCGCTCCTCGGGCAGCCGCGGAGCGATGTGCGCCACCACGCGCGAGCGCTCCTCCTTCGGCTCGCCCACCGACAGTCCGCCGAGCGCGTAGCCGTCGAAGCCGAGCGCCCGCAGGGCGGCCAGCGACTCGTCGCGCAGGTCTGGGTACATGCCCCCCTGGACGATGCCGAAGAGCGCGTTCGAGCTCATCCAGGCATCCCTCGAGCGTCGCGCCCAGCGCATCGACAGCCGCATCGAGTCGGCCGCCTGCGCCTCGCTCGCCGGGTACGGCGTGCACTCGTCGAACGCCATCGCGATGTCGGAATCGAGCACCTGCTGGATGCGCATTGATTCCTCGGGCGTCAGGAAGAGCCGGTCGCCGTTCACCGGCGAGGCGAAGCGCACGCCCTCTTCGGAGATCTTGCGCAGCGCGCCGAGGCTGAACACCTGGAAGCCGCCCGAGTCGGTGAGGATGGGCCGCTGCCAGCCCATGAAGCGGTGCAGCCCGCCGTGTCCGGCGAGGACCTCGAGCCCCGGCCGCAGCCACAGGTGGAAGGTATTGCCGAGCAGGATCTGCGCGCCGCTCGCCGCCACCTCCTGTGGCGAAACGCCTTTCACCGCGCCGTAGGTGCCGACGGGCATGAACGCCGGCGTGTCGACTCGCCCGTGCACGAGTTCGAGCACGCCGCGCCGCGCGGCGCCGTCACTATGGGTGACGCGAAATCTCATCGCTCGACGAGCATGGCATCGCCGTAGGAGAAGAACCGATAGCGCTCCTCGATGGCGTGGCGATAGGCGCGCAGCACGTTGTCGCGGCCGGCGAAAGCGCATACCAGCATGAGCAGGGTCGATTTCGGCAGGTGGAAGTTGGTGAGCAGCCGGTCGACCCGGCGGAAGGCGAAGCCCGGGGTAATGAAAAGATCGGTCTCTCCTTCGCGCTCCTCGCGCCGCGCGTAGGTTTCGAGTGCGCGCAGCACCGTCGTGCCGACCGCGAGCACGCGTCGGCCGCGCAGCGCGGCGAGGGTCTCGGGCGGGATGCAGTAGCGCTCGCGATGCATCCTGTGGTCCTCGACGTGCTCGCTGCGCACGGGCTGGAACGTGCCGAGCCCGACGTGCAAGGTCAGCGCGGCGATCCGCGCGCCCCGCGCGCGCAGGCGATCGAGCATCGCCTCGTCGAAATGCAGCCCCGCCGTCGGTGCGGCCACGGCGCCCGGCGTGCGGGCGTAGACGGTCTGGTAGCGCTCGGCATCTTCGTCTCCCGCGCGATGCGCGATGTAAGGCGGAAGCGGCACGCTGCCGTGGCGCTCGAGCACGCGCTCCACGTCCTCCGAGAAGCGGACCCGGTAGAGCTCGCCTTCGCGGCCGAGCACCGTGGCGCGCACCTCGTCGATCCGCACCTCCGTGCCGGCCTTCGGCGCGTGGCCGGCGCGCATGAGGGCGAGCGCCTCGCGCGGAGCGAGCGCGCGCTCGACGAGGATTTCCACGGCGCCGCCGCTCGGCTTGCGCCCGTGCAGCCGCGCTTTCACGACCCGGGTGTCGTTCAGCACCACGGCATCGCGCTCGTCGACAAGGTCCGCCAGGTCGGCGAAGCGCAGGTCGCGCAGCGCCCCGCTGGCGTCGAGGTGGAGCAGGCGGCTCGCGCCGCGCTGCGCGGCGGGATGCTGGGCGATGAGCTCGGCGGGCAGCGCGTAGTCGAACTCGGAAAGCAGCATCCGGCGGCAATTATAATTTCGCCCTTCGGTGCGGTCCCCGGCCGGAATGGCGGAACCGGTAGACGCAGCGGACTCAAAATCCGCCGGTGGCGACACCATGAGAGTTCGAGTCTCTCTTCCGGCACCAGCGAGCGAACGCCCGGGGAAAGCGGGGCGAGACGGCCACCGCCAGAGTCAAAAAACCGTCAGATCGAGAACCGCTTAGCTGGACAGCCTCGGGGGGGCGGGCGTAGGCTCCTCCCGGGGTCGAGGTCCGGGGAGAAACCATGGGGAAGGCGCAGGTACGTGCGCTGCCTGCCGTGCGCAACACGGTGATGGTGGTCGACGATCAGTCGACCGGCCGCGCCATTCTCGAGCAGGTCGTGCGCAGCCTGGACGAGCGGGTGATCGTCGAAGGTTTCGCTCGTCCGGTCGACGCCGTGGTGTGGGCCACCCGCCACATGGCCGACCTCGTCCTGGTCGACTACATGATGCCGGACATGGACGGCATCGAGTTCGTGAAGCGCCTGCGCGCGTTGCCCGGGTACGAGCACGTTCCCATCGTCATGGTGACGGTGCACGACGACCGCAAGGTCCGCTATGCCGCGCTCGACGCCGGCATCACCGATTTCCTCACCAAGCCGGTGGACGCACGCGAATGCCTGGCGCGCTGTCGCAATCTGCTCACGCTTCGCCGCCAGCAGCTCGTCCTCGAGGACCGGCGCCGCCTGCTCGAGCACATGGTCGAGGACGCGACGCGCGAGGTGCGCGAGCGCGAGAAGGAGACGCTGCTGCGCCTGGCGCGTGCCGGCGAATTCCGCGACGAGGAGACGGGCTACCACCTGATCCGCATGTCGCGCTATTCACGCCTCATCGCCAATGCCCTGGGCCTCGACCGCGACGAGGCGGAGACGGTCGAGCTCGCCGCCCCGCTGCACGACATCGGCAAGATCGGCATCCCCGACCAGATCCTCCTCAAGCCGGCGAAGCTTGATGCCGCGGAATGGCAGGTGATGCGGCGGCACCCGGTGATCGGGCACGAGATCCTCAAGGGCAGCGCCTCGAAGTACGTCCGCATGGGGGCGCTCATCGCGCTCGGCCACCACGAAAAGTACGACGGCAGCGGGTACCCCAACGGGCTGGTCGGCGACCACATTCCGCTCTGCGCGCGCATCGTCGCCGTCGCCGACGTTTACGACGCCCTAACTTCCGTGCGCCCCTACAAGCCGGCGTGGACGAGCGAGGACGCGCTCGGCTATGTGTCCTCGCAATCCGCCAAGCATTTCGACCCGCGGCTCGTCGAGGCCTTTCTCGGCGTGAAGCGGGAAGTCGCCCAGGTGCAGAACGAGTGGCGCGACCCGGCGCAGTCGCGTTAGGAGCGGCCGTGCTCGGCGTCCTCGCCAGGCTGCGCGCGCGGCTGGCGAGCCGAACCGACACGGAGCACGAGCAGGCGCTCGTACGCCTCGTCGTTGGCGCCATCATCGTCCTTTATCTGCTGCCCGGCGCCATCGAGAGGTCGCTCTCGCCGACCATCGTGGCGATGCTCGCCTACCTCGTCGTCGGGCTGGTCATCTTCCTGCACGTCGTCGCCTCCCCCGGCATTTCGGCCGCGCGGCGGGTGCTCGGCGTGCTCTCCGACGTCGGGATCCTGACCTGGGTGATGGCCTTTCTCGGCGAGCGCGCCGCCGCGCTGTTCTTGCTGTACGTGTGGATCACGCTCGCCAACGGCTTCCGCTTCGGCCAGCGCTACCTGGTGCTTTCGCTCCTCCTGAGCGTGGGCGGCTTCTCGCTGGTGCTCGGGTACAACGACTACTGGCAGCAGCACCGCAGCCTCGGCTACGGCCTGCTGATCGGCTTCGCGGTGCTCAGCCTCTACGTGCGCTCGCTGGTCACCAAGCTCTTCGATGCGCTGGCGCGCGCCGAGGCGGCGAACCAGGCGAAGCGGCGGTTCATATCGGTAATCAGCCACGAGATGCGCACGCCGCTCAACGCGATCATCGGCATGGCGGACCTGCTGCGCGAGACGACCCTGAACCGCGAGCAGGCGGACATGCTGCAGACCATGCGCAGCTCTTCGCGGGTGATGCTCGGCCTCGTCGAGGACGTGCTCGACTTCTCGAAGATCGAAGCCGGCAAGCTCGTGCTGGAGAAGACCGACTTCGACGTCCACGCCCTCGTGAACAGCACCTGCCGGATCCTCGCGACGCAGGCCGCCTCCAAGGGATTGGAATTCGTCGTTTCGATCATGCCGGAGGTGCCGCCCGCGCTTCACGGCGACCCGTATTACCTGCGCCAGATCATCATCAACCTCGCCGGCAACGCGATCAAGTTCACGGAGCGCGGCAGCGTGACCGTGCACGTCTCGATGCAGGGAGAGACCGAACGCAGCGTACGGCTCAAGTTTTCCATTCGCGATACGGGAATCGGCATCGCGCCCGAGGCGCAGACGAAGATCTTCGAGAGCTTCACGCAGGCCGACCAGTCGACGACACGCCGCTTCGGCGGTACGGGATTGGGCACGACGATCGCGAAGCAACTGGTCGTCCTGATGGGCGGAAAGATCGGTTTGGAGAGCGCGGTGGGGCTCGGCACGACGTTCTGGTTCGAGCTCGATGTGCGAAAGCAGCCCGAGCGCGCCGGCGCCGGTGCGGGCGAGCTCGCCGCCGCGCGCGTCATGCTGGTGGGGTTCCCGGACGCCGAGCGCGAGGCGCTCGAGGCGGTGCTCTGCGGATGGGGCGTAGTGGCGATTTCGGTTCCGACCGTGGAGCAGGGCGCAGGCCGCCTGGTGGAGGAAATCAGCCTCGCCAAGCCCTACCATAGCGTGCTGGCGTACGGCAGCGGGGACATCAAGAAGCTCGCGCAGCGGTTCCGGCGCTCGGCGCCTCAGCCGACGCCGCCGATGGTACTCGCGACGCCCTCGGGTGCGGAGGTCGAGCGCTTCGAGGTGCTCTCGGCGGGTTTCGCCGCCGTCCTGCAGCTGCCGGTCGACAAGCGCCTGCTCTTCAACGTGCTCCATTCTGTCGCGGCCGGCGGCGAGCTGAGCGAGGGCGTGGTGCGCCTGCAGGACTACGCGCGCCGCAGCGCCTCCGGGCGCAAGCTGCGCGTGCTCGTCGCCGACGACAACCCGACGAATCGCGAGGTGGTGGGCAAGATCCTGGAACGCGGGGGCCACGCGGTCACGCTGGTGAGCGACGGCGAGGAGGCGCTCGACGCGCTGGAGCAGGCTCGGCCCGACATCGTGCTGCTCGACCGCAATATGCCGCGGCTGGGAGGCCTGGAGACCTTGCAGGCGATTCGCCTGCTCAAGCCCTCGGGCGAGCACCTTCCGGTGGTCATGTTCTCCGCCGATGTGACGCCCGAGGCGAAGCGCGAGGCGCTCGAGGCGGGCTGCGACGCCTTCCTCGCCAAGCCGATCGAAGCGCTGCGCCTGCTCGAGGAGGTCCATGCGCTCACGAGCGGGCGCGGCGAGCCCGAGCGGCGGGCCGCGCCTGCGCCAGGCCTGAGCGTGCGGGCGCCGACGGCAAGCGGCACTCCGGCCGTGGTGAACGGCGAGACGCTCGCTCACCTCGAGGAGCTGGGCTCGACTGCGGCGTTCGTCGAGAAGCTCGTCTCCGTGTTCCTCGCCGACAACGGCGCTCTCATGGAGCGCATGGAGCGGGCGGTGGCGGGCCGAAATTACCAGGACATACGCTCGCTACTGCACGCCATGAAGGGCTCGTCGGCGAGCATGGGCACCGACCGTCTCACCGCACTGTGCACGCGGCTCGGCAGGCTGTCGGATGCCGAGATGCGCCTGCAGGCGAATCACTTTGTGCAGAGCCTGCGCGATGAAATTGCACTGGCGCGGGCCGAGCTCGAAAGCTATCTTCAAGCGCATCGCCAATCGGCGGGGTAGTACGACGCGTCTGCCGGCGAGTGCCGCGGTGCTACGATCGAAGTTCGTAATCGACAGGGGGGCCGTTTGTCTATCGTTCGGGTGCCGGAAGCCGGAAGGATGTCTTTCTTCATCACGCTGATCGAGCTGACGGACGCAAGCCGGCGCGATCTCGAAACGATCCCGAAGGTGCATTCCATGATCCATCACGGGTTCGCGCTGGCCGAATACAGGGCGTTCCTGCACGATCTCTACCACATCGTCTGGCACTTCTGTCCGATCATGGCCGCGGCGGCGGGCCGGTGCAGCGACCGCTTTCGGGACGTGCGCTACGACCTCTACCGGCGCATCGAGGAGGAAAAGGAGCACGAGACCTGGGTGCTCGAGGACATCGAGGCGATCGGGGGCGATGTCGCGGCCGTGAAAGCCGGCCTGCCGAGCGCGCCGGTGCAGGCGATGATCGCTTTCAACTACTACGCGGCCGAGCGGGTGCACCCGTGCTCCGTGCTGGGAATGCTCTATACGCTCGAGGTCGTTTCCTCCGTATACGGGGGGCGCGTCGCCGACTCCATCGCCCGCGCGCTCGGGCGCGACGTCGAGGCGGGCGGCTTCAAGTTCCTCTCGTCACACGCGACGATGGACACGGACCACATGCAACAGCTCAATCGCCTGGTGAAGACGATCAGCGATCCGGAGGCGCAGGAGTCCATCGTCAACTCGACGCGCGTCAACTTCTACCAGTTCGGCCGAATGTTCGGCGAAGGCGGTTTCGAGGCGCTGCAGCGCTAGGCGGCGTGCTCCTCACCCCGCCGCGGCCAATTCCCTTTCCTCCGCCAGCGCGGCAGCCGTAACGTCGGTCACGTCTCCCGCTTCCATGCGGCGCATCTGCGCACGCACGATGCGGCCCATCATCTTCAGGTCCCGGTCCTCGAGGCGCAGCGCCGCGTCGACCCAGGTGTCCGTGATCGCGTCGAGCTCTTCTCGCGTGATCGGTTGCACGAACTGGCGCGCCTGGTAGACCGCCTGCATGCCGTTGCGCCGGCGGGCGTTGGCGGCGATCCACTGCCGGACGGCCGACTCGCCCTGCCCGTCCTGCGCGAGGACGTCGACTACGCCCATCTCGTGCAGGCGCCGCGCGGTCAGCACGCGCCCGGAAAGAATGAGCTCTTCCGCGGCGCGCATGCCGATGCGGCGGGAAAGCAGGCTGTAGGCGCCCATGCCGGGGAAAAGGTTGAAAAGAATCTCCGGAAGCCCGAGCTGCGCGCTCTCCTCCGCGACGACGACGTCGGAAGACAGCGCGCACTCGAAGCCGCCGCCCAGCGCGTCGCCCTGCACGAGCGAGATCGTGGTGAGGGTGGGACAGAAGAAATTGCGGATCCGCGGATACATGTTGTCGATGCAAAGCTTGGCGTAGTGCGCCAGCGCTTCGCGGTCGCGCGCCTTGATCAGGAGCACGAACAGCGCCAAGTCGCCGCCGAGGTTGAAGACGCGCGGCGTGCGAGAGCCGAGGACGTAGTACCTGGGCTTGCACATCTGCCCCGCGACTTCCACCTGACCGCCGTTTGCGGCCAGCGCTTCGTCGTGCGCTCGGATGTCCTTGAGCAGCCCCAGGCTGAAGCACGCCGTGCCACGCGGATTGAAGTAACCCCAGATCGAGCCCGTCGCCGGCTCGAACTCGGTCTGATACTGCGAGTTCGTCTTCCCGTAAGGAATGCAAAGACCCACCGCGTCGCGCATGTTGCTCATTTGCCGTATCTCCCCGATAAAAAGTGCTCCCGGGTCGGAGCTCGATCGCCTTTGGCCCCGCCGAGACAAGACGCTGCGCGTGGCCTTCCCGTGAACGAATTAACGCCCCAGTCCCCGAGAGAAGCAATCGGGGTCTCCCTGAGGTCACGAGGCGTAGCCTGAGTCCTCGCCTTGTTGGCCGTTGCCCCCGTCGGTAACATAGGACCGGCCACGACGCATGTACGCGATTGTCTACAAGTCCGACGGCTTCCCGATTTGCCGCCAGGTGCCGGGCGTGACGCCGGATCCCGTCGTGACGTGGAGCACCGAGGCGGCGGCCCGGGCCTTCATTTCCTCGAAGGGCGGGGACACCGAGTTTCATCCCGTGCAGATCACGGACGACGCCATGGACAAGCTGGCCGCGGCGCTGGGCTACCCGGTCGAGTCGATGACGTTCGAGCCGTACCCCGACTAGGGCGGCAAGCGCTGGAACTCGAGGTTGTCGATGAGCCGGGTGTTGCCCAGTCGCGCGGCGGCGAGGACGACGAGCGCCCTATCTGCCGACTGAGGGTGGGCCAGGTCCTCGCGGCGACGCACTTCGACATAGTCGGGGCGCCATCCGGCCGCGGCCAGCTCGCGCGCCGCGTGCTCGGCCGGCATGCCGGCGGCGACTTGCCGGAGCATTTGATAAAGCCGTGGCGCCTCGGCACGCTCCCCAGGAGAAAGATAGGCGTTGCGTGAGCTCATCGCGAGCCCGTCCGGCTCCCGCACCGTCTCGCCGGCTACGACGGTGAGGGGGACATTGAGCTGCTCGACCATGTCCCGTACGACGAGGAGCTGCTGATAGTCCTTCTTGCCGAAGACGGCGACGCCCGGCTGAACGCAGTGGAAGAGCTTGAGCACGACCGTAGCCACGCCCTGGAAGAAGCCGGGCCGGAAGCGTCCCTCCAGCTCCTCCGCCATGGCCGAGGGCTGCACGAGGTAAGTCTGCGGCCGCGGGTAGAGCGCTTCCTCGTCGGGCGCAAAGATAAAATCCACCCCCTCGGCCTGGAGAAGGCGGCAATCGCGCTCCATCGTGCGTGGATAGCGATCGAAGTCCTCGCTCGGCAGGAACTGCAGGCGGTTGACGAAGATGCTGACCGCCACCCGCGCGGCGCTGCGGCGGGCGAGACGCACGAGGGCGAGGTGTCCGTCGTGCAGGTTGCCCATCGTCGGCACCAGCGCCAAGTCGGAGGTTTCGCCGAGGGCGGCGCGCAGTGACGGGATGTCGGCGAGGACCTGCATCAGGCGAGGCTGAAGAATTCGCGACGCGCGCGCATTCCGCGCAGGCGCGCGACCAATAGCTCGAAGTCGCCGTCGCGCTGCACGAAGTTCAGGTTCTCGGAATTGACGATGAGTAGCGGCGCCGCATCGTAGTGGTAGAAGAAGCGCGCGTAGCTGTCGGCGAGCAGCGCGAGGTATTCCTCGCTCAGCGGGCGCTCGTAGCTTTTCGCGCGGCGGCGCACGCGATCGACGAGCGTCGGCGCGGAGGCCTGGAGGTAGATCACGGCGTCGGGCGCCGGCGCTCGCGGTCGCAGCGCGTCGTAGATCTTCTGATAAAGAGCGAGCTCGTCCGCGGACAGGGTAAGGCGGGCGAAGAGCGGATCCTTGTCGAGCAGGAAATCGCCGATGACCGGTCGGGCGAAGAGATCGGGCTGGGCGAGCGGCTCGAGCATGCGCGCGCGCTGAAACAGGAAGAACAGCTGCGTCGGCAGCGCGTAGCGCGCCATGTCTCGATAGAAGCGCGCGAGGAACGGATTTTCCTCCGGCTGCTCGAGCAGCGCTTCGGCTGAGAGCCGCGAGGCCAGCCGGCGCGCGAGGCTCGTCTTGCCCGCGCCGATGGGCCCTTCGACGACCAGGTAGCGGAACCTATCCACGAAGGAAGAGGCTCGAGAAACGCATCAGCACAGCCGCTCGACGCGCTGCCCGTGCAGGCGCTCGAGGCACTGCCGCGCGCTGCCCACCCCGGGGATCGCGATGTGCGGGGCGATTTCCAGCAGCGGCACGAGCACGAACGCGCGCTCGTGCATGCGGGGATGCGGCACGGTGAGGCCGAGCGCGTCGATGCGCCGGCCGTCGTACAGGAGCAGATCGAGATCGAGCGTGCGCGGGGCATTGGCGAAACTGCGCTCACGGCCCGCCCGCTGCTCGATGGCGTGCAGGTCGCAGAGCAGCGCCGGCGCGTCGCTGCCCGTTTCGAGCTCCGCGACGGCGTTCACGAAATCGGGCTGATCGCGGTATCCCTGCGGCTCCGAGCGGTACAGCGACGAGCGCTTCAGCACGCGCGTCGCGGGCAACTCTTCGATCGCTCGCAGCGCGCTCTGTAGGCGATCGACCGGCGCGCCGAGATTCGAGCCGAGGCCGATATAGGCGATCGCCACCTTCCTAGGCAGCCTCGGAAGTTGCGGCCGGGCGCTTGCGCCGGCGCCGGCGCCGGCGCTTGCGCGGGCCGGTGTCGGGCAGGAGCATGGCCTTGCGGCTTTCGGCATCGGCCGCCTGGAAGGCGCGCCACCAAGCTTCCAGCTCGGCCGGGACTTCGCCGCTCGCAGCGCGCAAGGCGAGAAAGTCGTAGGCCATGCGAAAGCGCGCCGCCTCGAGCACGCGGTAAGGACGCGTACCGGAGCGCGTTTCGAACCGCGGCTGCATTCCCCATACCTCGCGCATGGTGGCGGTGAGCTTGCGCGTGATGGCGAGCTTCTCGGCCTGCGTCTCCAGCACCTCGTCCATAGCGTGCTCGAGCGCGGCGATCGACGACTCGCCGCGCGCTTCGCGCGCCTTCCATGCCGCGAGCACCTCGTGCCAGAGCAACGCCGCGAAGAGAAACGCCGGCGACACGGGACGACCTGCCAGCACGCGCTCGTCGGTCTGCGCGAGCGCGAGGGTGACGAAGCGCTCGCCGAGCGGCTGCTCGAGGATGACGTCGAGCAGCGGCAGCAGGCCCTGGTGCAGGCCGACGTCGCGAAGCTGGCGAAGGCAGGCGCTGGCATGGCCCGAGAGCAGGAGCTTGAGCATTTCGTCGAACAGGCGTGCCGGCGGCACGCGCTCCATGAGCGGCGCGAGGCTGCGAATCGGCTCGCGCGTCGCGGGGTCGAGGGTCAGGCCGAGCTTGGCGGCAAGACGCACGGCGCGCAGCATGCGCACCGGGTCTTCGCGGTAACGTGTCTCCGGGTCGCCAATGACGCGCAGCACCCGCTTCTTGAGGTCGGCGAGTCCGCCGTG
This sequence comes from Burkholderiales bacterium, assembly GCA_036274735.1. Classification (GTDB taxonomy): domain Bacteria; phylum Pseudomonadota; class Gammaproteobacteria; order Burkholderiales; family SG8-39; genus SCGC-AG-212-J23. The sequence goes on along the minus strand of DASUFD010000145.1, from coordinate 26,309 downwards.
GAAGTCGACCACCTCCTCGCTCGCAGGGTCGAAATAAAGCGCGTTGACGGTGAAGTCGCGACGCCTTGCGTCCTCCGCCTGTGTGCCGAAGACGTTGTCACGTAGCACCCTGCCGTGCTCGTCCTGAAGATGCGCCTTTTCGTCGGCGGCCGCGGTGTCCGAGCTCGCCGCGCGAAAGGTCGAGACTTCGATGGTGTCGGCGCCGATGATCACATGGACCAGCCGGAAGCGCCGGCCGATGATGAGCGCGCGACGGAAGAGCGGCTTGACCTGCTCCGGGCGGGCGTCGGTCGCGACGTCGAAGTCCTTCGGCGGGATGCCGAGGAGCAAGTCGCGCACCGCGCCGCCGACGATGTACGCGGAGAAGCCGCTCTCGCGCAGCACCGCGCAGGCTTTGCTCGCCGCCGGACTGATCGCGTCGCGCGACAGGCCGTGCTTGCCGCGCGGCACGCGCACCATCGCCTCCGAAGGCAGGCCGAGCACGCGCCGGATGAACCTCTTGATCATTGAGGGCCGGAATTTTACCGGCGCAGGGAAATGACCGCCCAGCCGCGCTGCGCCGCTTGTTCGGCAAGCGGCTCGTCCGGGTCCACCGCCACGGGGCGCGTCACCCGCGCGAGCAGCGGCAGGTCGTTGTGCGAGTCGCTGTAGAAAAAGCTCTCCGCGAAATCCTCGAGGCGCCGCCCCCGCGTGCCGAGCCACTCGTACAGGCGCTGCAGCTTGCCTTCGCGAAAGCACGGCGTGCCCGCCACGCGGCCGGTGAAGCGTCCGTCCCGGGCCTCCGGTTCGGTAGCGATCAGGTTCGCGAGGCCGAACTCGCGAGCGATCGGTGCAGTGACGAAGCGGTTGGTGGCCGTGATGATCGCGCAGAGATCGCCGGCGTCGGCATGCTCGCGCACCAGCGCGCGCGCTGCAGGCGTGATCATCGGGAGAATGCGATCGCGCATGAACTCCGCGTGCCAGCGCGCGAGCTGCTCGGGCGCATGCTCGGCGAGGGGACGCAGCGCGAAGCCGAGGTACTCGTGGATATCGAGCCGGCCCTGCACGTACTGCTCATAGTAGGCGCGGTTCTGCGCCTCGTAGGCGGCGCGGTCGAGGACGCCGCGGTCGACGAGGAACTGTCCCCACTCGTAGTCGCTGTCGCCGGCGAGCAGCGTGTTGTCGAGATCGAAAAGCGCAAGCCGCATGGCCGTTCGATTCTAGGCGTCGGCGAGCGCCGGCGCGTTGCTGCCGGCGCTCAGAAGCGGCGCTGTACGCCGATGCGCACGTCCTGCAGACGCAGCAGCCCCGGCGCGTCGCGCGAGGCCGACTCCGCGCTGAGCGCCCACTGCGTCGACAACCAGTAGCGGCCGAACAGCGCCAGGGGCCGCGGCGGGGAATCGAGCTCGCTCGCACCCGCGTAGGACATGCCGAGGCGGGCGCGGGCGCTCAGGTCGTATGACCAATCGAGGCGCGTCCCCGGCGCGAAGCCAGGCCGGTCGCGCCCGGGGTCCGAGGCGAAGCCGAAGCGATCGTACTGCGGGGCCCACCAGCCGGAGGCGAAGGTGGGATCGAGACCCGGCTCGTCGCCGCGCGGCAAGCGCAGACCGGACTGCGCATACGCCGGCGCGCTCATGGCGATCGCGGCTACGCAGAGGGCTCGGCGCATCAGCATCGCAGGCATGGGGCGCGCGCAATCTACTCAGCTGCCCTTGCCTTGTCGAGGCACAAGTCCCTGCGCTTGCCACTGCGCGAGGGCCTCGCGCACGAGCGGCAGGCTGAGGCCGCGCTGCCGGGCGAGGGAATGGCGATCGAGAGCTTCCATGACGCTGTTCAGGCTTGCGAAGTCGCGCGGCAGATGCGAAAGCAGATAGGCCGCGACTTCCGGTGCGAGGTCTAGACCGCGGCGAGCCGCCATGGCGGTGAGATGCGCGCGCTTCGCGTCGTCGCCGAGCGCATGCAACTCGTAGACGAGACCCCAGGCGAGCCGGGTGCGCAGATCCTCGCGCAGCGCAAGCCGGGCCGGCGGCCTGTCGCCGGCGGCGAGCACGGCCTGCCCGCGCTCGTGTGCCGCGTTGACCAGAGCGAACAGCGCATGCTGGGCCGCGTCGTCGAGCTCCTGCACATCGTCCGCGATGACGAGCTCGGGATTGGCGCGCTGCGCGGCGCGAAGGAGGTGCGTGCGGCCGCTTCCCGGCTCGCCCCACAGGTACACGATGCGCTCGCGCGACGTGCCAGCGGCGAGAGCGCGCACCGCGGCGAGCGCTTCGGCGTTCGCCCCGGGGACGAAGTTGTCGAATGCCGGAGGCTCCGGCGGCGAGAGGGCGAGCGGAAGCTGCTGCATTGCCGAAGGTAGAATGCCGGACTCTAGCATGGCAAAAGGGCTCTCCTACCGCGATGCCGGCGTCGATATCGACGCCGGCGACGCCCTTGTCGAGCGCATCAAGCCGCACGCGCGCCGCACGCTGCGCCCCGAGGTGATGGCGGGCATCGGCGGCTTCGGCGCGCTGTGCCGCATTCCGGCGAAATATCGGGAGCCGGTGCTGGTCTCCGGGACCGACGGCGTCGGTACCAAGCTCAAGCTCGCCTTCGCGCTCGGCCGGCACGATACCGTCGGCATCGACCTCGTCGCCATGAGCGTGAACGACGTCCTCGTCCAGGGCGCCGAGCCGCTGTTCTTTCTCGATTACTTCGCCTGCGGCAAGCTCGACCCGGAGGTCGCGGCAACGGTGATCGGCGGGATCGCCCGCGGCTGCGAGAGCGCCGGCTGCGCGCTGATCGGCGGCGAAACCGCCGAGATGCCGGGCATGTACGCCGAAGGCGAGTACGATCTCGCCGGCTTCTGCGTCGGCGTGGTGGAAAGGGGCCGCATCATCGATGGGCGCGCGGTCGCGCCCGGGGACGTCCTGCTTGGCCTCGCCTCGAGCGGCGCGCACTCGAACGGCTATTCCCTGATTCGGAAAATCATCGAGGGGCGGCGGCCGCCCTTCGATCTGCTCGAGCCGACGCGCATCTATGTGAAGCCCGTGCTGTCGCTCATTGATCAGGTGCCCGTCAAGGCGATGGCGCACATCACGGGCGGCGGATTGACCGGCAATGTGCCGCGCGTGCTGCCGCGGGGGACCAAAGCAGTCATCGAGAAGTCGGCCTGGCCGCGCCCGGCGCTCTTCCAATGGCTGCAGCGCGAAGGCGCTGTCGCCGAGGACGAGATGCATCGCGTGTTCAACTGCGGGATCGGCATGGTGCTCGTGCTCGCCCCCGGCGATGCAGGGCGCGCGGCGGGCATCCTGCGCGCCGCCGGAGAGACGGTGTATGCGATCGGCCGGGTGGAAGCGGGCCCGCAGGAGCCGGAAGCGCTCGTCGTCTAGGCCGAGCCGCGGCGCGCGAGATAGATGCCGGCGAGGACCACCGCGCCGGCCGCGACCTGCGCCGCCGAGAGGGGCTCGGCGAGGAGCAGCCAGGCGAAAAGTGCCGCCATGACCGGCTGCAGGAGCAGACTCACGGACGAGAACGCCGCGGGCAGGTGCGCAAGGGCAAAGGCGATGAGGCCCTGCCCCGCGGCGTGCGATACGAGCGCCAGACCCAGGAGATCGAGCCATCCGCTGCCGGTCGACGGCAAGACCCGCTCGCCGGAGAGGAGGGCGGCGGGAAGGAGCGTGAGCGTGGTCACGGTGCTCGTCACCGCCATGATGAGGAGCGTGCCGCAGCCGCGGTCGCGCAGCGCCTTCACCGCGAGCAGGTAGGCGGCATAGAAGAGCGCGGTCACGACGCCGAGGACGTCGCCGAGCAATCCGTGCGCAGAGAAGCGAAGGCTGCCGTGGACGAGCCAGGCGACGCCGCCAAGCGCCAGGGCGAGGCCGCCGAGAAAGAGGAAATTCGGGCGCTGCGCGAAGAACAGCCACGCGGCGAGCGTGACGAAGATCGAGGCGAGGTTCGCGAGCAGAGTGGAGTTGGCGACCGAGGTGAGGCCGATCGCCGCGTGCCAGAACGCGAGGTCGCCGGCGAAGGCAAGGCCGGCGGCCAGCAGAAGCAATCGCGGCGCGGGGCCCGGAGCCTTCGGCCGTTGCGCGAAATAGAGAGTCCACAGCGCCGGAAGCGCGAGCGCGGTGCGCCAGAACGCGGTGGCGACCGGGCCGGCCTCCGAGAGACGCACGAAGATTGGCGAGAGCGCGATGCAGGTCGCGCCGAGAAGGAGAGTAGGCAGCGCGGGCCGCATGGCCCGCGCATGTTAGCGCGCGCTACTTCAGGTCGTTCCAGCGTTTCATGGCGGCGCGGTAGTGCTGACGCGCGAGCTCGAGCTGCTGCTCGAGGATGGCCTGACGCACGAAATAGTTGCCGGTCGGGTGGCTGCCGCCGCTCGCGCTCGACTGGCGCTCGCCCGGCAGCGACTCGACGGCCTGGTCGCGGCGGGCCTGCGCTTCCTGCAGTGCGTTGTAGGCGTCGCGCGCCTCCTGATAGGCCTTGTCGAGCTCGGCGGAACGGTTTTGCGCCGCCGCGTCGGCGACGCAGAGCAGCAGGGCGAGTGCGATCGCGAGCGCGGGGACTTTGGTCAGCATGGCGGGCTTTCCGGGTAGAATTTTTTTGACATGGGGGAGCCGCGTTTCGTTCATCTGAGGCTGCACAGCGAGTACTCGGTGAACGACGGCATAGTCCGGATCGAGGACGCGGTGCAGCGCGCGGCGCAGGACGGCATGCCGGCGCTCGCGCTCACCGATTCGGCCAACCTCTTCGGCATGGTGAAGTTCTACACGGCGGCGCGCGCCGCCGGGGTGAAGCCGGTGCTCGGGGCCGATTGCTGGGTCGAGAACCGCGCCGACCGCGACAAGCCCTTCCGCCTGCTGCTGCTTTGCGCCTCGCGCGCCGGGTACCTCCGGCTGTGCGATCTCCTGTCGCGCGCCTGGCTCAGGAATCAGCACCGCGGCAAAGCGCTCATCGCTCATGAATGGCTCGAGGCCGGAACCGAAGGGCTGATCGCGCTCTCGGGCGGGCCGCAGGGGGAGCTCGCATCGGCGCTTCTCTCGGGGGAGGGCGACAGTGCCGAGCGGATTATGGCCGGCGGGGCGGCGCTTTTTCCGGGGCGCTACTACGTGGAAGTGCAACGCGCCGGGCTGCCGAACGGCGAAGCGATCCTTTCCCGCTCGGTCGCCCTCGCCGCGCGGCTGCGCCTGCCGGTCGTGGCGACGCACCCGGTGCAGTTTCTCGATGCCGAGGATTTCAAGGCGCACGAAGCCCGTGTATGTATCGCGCAGGGATATGTGCTCGGCGACCAGCGGCGCCCGCGCCAGTTCACGCCGGAGCAGTATTTCAAGAGGCAGGCGCAAATGGCGGAACTTTTCGCCGACCTCCCGCAGGCGCTCGCCAACTCCGTGGAGATCGCGCGCCGCTGCAATCTCGAGATCGAGCTCGGCAAAACGCGCCTGCCCGCGTTTCCCACCCCGCCGGGCGTTACGCTCGACGAGTTTCTGCAGGCGCAGGCACAGGCGGGGCTCGCGCGGCGCATCGAAGAGCTCGGCCTGCCGCGCGAGGCGCAGGCGCGCTACCACGAGCGCCTTGCCTTCGAGATCCGCACCATCGTGCAGATGGGTTTCGCCGGTTACTTCCTGATCGTCGCCGACTTCATCACCTGGGCGAAGACGCACGGGGTGCCGGTGGGTCCCGGGCGCGGTTCCGGCGCCGGGTCGCTGGTCGCCTACTCGCTGGGCATCACCGATCTCGATCCGCTGCGCTACGACCTGCTGTTCGAGCGCTTCCTCAACCCCGAGCGGGTGTCGATGCCGGACTTCGACATCGATTTCTGCCAGGACGGTCGCGACCGCGTGATCGACTACGTGCGGCGCAAGTACGGCGAGGAGAGCGTCTCGCAGATCGCGACCTTCGGCACGATGGCGGCGCGCGCCGTGATCCGCGACGTGGGCCGCGTGCTCGACCTGGGCTATAACTTCTGCGATCAGATCGCCAAGCTCATTCCGTTCCAGCCGGGCAAGCTGATCACCCTCGAGATGGCGCGCGAGATGGAGCCGCTGCTCGCCGAGCGCGAAGAGAAGGAGGACGAGGTCCGCGAGCTGCTCGAGCTGGGCGGCAAGCTCGAAGGCCTGGTGCGCAACGTCGGGATGCACGCGGGCGGCGTGCTGATCGCCCCGGGCAAGCTCACCGACTACTGTCCCCTTTACGCCGCCGAGGGCGCGACGAACGTCGTGTCGCAGCTCGACAAGGACGACGTCGAGAAGGTCGGCCTGGTGAAGTTCGATTTCCTCGGCCTGACCACGCTGACCATCCTCGACTGGGCCGAGCGCCATGTTCGGGAAGCGGGAGGAGATGCAGCAGCGCAGGCGTTCAGCCTGCAGCGCATCCCGCTCGACGATGCGGCGACCTATCAGCTGCTTTCGGCCGGCAACACGACCGCCGTGTTCCAGCTGGAATCGCGCGGCATGCGCGACCTGATCAAGCGCGCGCGACCCGACCGATTCGAGGACGTGATCGCGCTCGTGGCGCTCTATCGTCCGGGGCCGATGGACCTCATCCCCGACTTCATCGCGCGCAAGCACGGCCAGCAGCGCGTCGAGTACCTCGACCCGCGCCTGCAGCCGATTCTCGGGCCGACCTACGGCATCATGGTGTACCAGGAGCAGGTCATGCAAATCGCGCAGGTGATCGGCGGCTACACGCTGGGCGGTGCCGACCTGCTGCGCCGCGCGATGGGCAAGAAGAAGCCCGAGGAAATGGCTCAGCAGCGCGACATCTTCGTGAGCGGCGCGGAACAGAACGGCCTCGCGCGCGCCAAGGCGATGCAGCTCTTCGACCTCATGGAGAAGTTCGCCGGGTACGGCTTCAACAAGTCGCACGCCGCCGCCTACGCCCTGCTCGCCTACCAGACGGCGTACATGAAGGCGCATCACGCCGCCGCCTTCGTCGCCGCCAACCTCTCCGCGGTCATGGACGACACGGACAAGGTGCGCCAGTTCTACGAGGACGGGGTGCAGAACGGCCTCACCATTCTGCCACCCGACGTCAACGCCTCCGGCCACCGCTTCGCGCCGGTGGACCGGCAGACGATCCGCTACGGCCTCGGCGCGGTCCGCGGCACGGGGGAGTCGGCGATCCGGGCGATTCTCGAGGCGCGCGCGCGGGCGCCGTTCGCCGACCTTTTCGACTTCTGCCGTCGCATCGACAAGCGCGTGGTGAACCGGCGGGTCGTGGAAGCGCTGGTGCGCGCGGGCGCCTTCGACCCGCTCGACGAGCATCGCGCGCGCCTGCTCGCATCGGTCGGCCGCGCCATGGAGGCCGCCGAGCAGGCCGAGCGCGACGCCTCGCAGTCGAGTCTCTTCGGCGAAGCCGAGGCGCCGCGCGGCGGCGAGGGTATCTACGTCGATACGGCGCCCTGGGACCTGCGCCAGAAACTCATGGAAGAAAAGGCGGCGCTCGGCTTTTATCTCTCGGCGCATCTCTTCTCGGTCTACGAGCGCGAACTTGCCGGGTTCCCGCGTACGCCGCTCGCGCGCCTCGCGGCCTCTGACAGCCGCACCTGGATGGCCGGGGTGGTCGCGAGCGCGCGAATGCAGATGACGCGGCGCGGCCGCATGATGGTGGTCGTGCTCGACGACGGCAGCGCGCAGGTGGAGATTTCGGTCTTCAGCGAGCTGTTCGACAAGCATCGCGACAAGCTGAAGGAGGATCTCCTGCTGGTCGTCGCCGGTCGGGTGCAGCGCGATGACTTCTCCGGCGGCGTGCGCGTGACGGCGGAGGAACTGCTCGATCTGGAGGCGCTGCGCAGCCGCTTCGCGGCGCGCCTTCGCCTGGCGATGAATGGGCAGGCGGACGCGCGACGCCTGCAGCAGATCCTCGCACCCTACCGCGCCTCGGGAAGCGGCGCGTGCGCCGTGATCGTGGCCTACCGCAATTCCCAGGCGGCATGCGAGGTGGCGCTCGGCGAGGCCTGGCGCGTACGCCCCGACAGCCGCTTGCTGGCGGACCTCGGCGCATGGCTCGCGCCGGAGAACGTGCAGCTCGTCTACGGCAACGCCGCGGCCTTCATCCCCGCTTAGTGGCTCCAGCGCACGACGCATTGCTCCACCACGCTGCGCTGGTGCCGGTACCACTCGTTCGTCAGCTTCTCGTGCGGATCGAAGCGGCGCTTATGGGCAAGAAACGCCTGCAGCTGGGGATAGCAGGCTTGCGTCTGCTCGCGCGTCGCCTCGCGCGTCGAGACGATCGGGAAGGCGCCCCCTGCCGCGATCGCCGCGTCGATCATGGCGCGGCGCACCTGGGTCGAGCGCACGTGCTCCCCGAGGGCTTCGCAGGCGGAGAGCTGCAGCTCGACCTGGACGAACTCGCGTGACGCCCAGCGCAGAAAAGTATCCGCTTCCGCACTCGTGCGCCGCAGCGTGACGCTGCGCAGCGGCACGCCCCACTCGGCGCAGAGCGCGTCGGCGCCGCTAACGAACACCTCGAGCGCTTCGGGCGGGAGAAGCAGCTCGAGCGGCCGTGCCGCTTGCCGGCCCGGGCGCAGGAGAACGGATTGCGGCGCGCGCGCCTGCTCGAGCGCGCGTGCGAGCGACTCAATGCGCAGCGTGATGCTGTAGAAGGTGCCGAACAGCCCGTGGCCGCCGATGGCGAGGGAAAAGAGCTCGGCATCGCTTTTGCGGCTCAGCCTGCGCAACTCGCCATCCGCGGTGACCAAGGTCAGCGCTTCGACGTGAAGCACGGCCGGCCGGCCGTCCGGGCCGGCCACATTGGCCGCGACGCTGTCGCCCACGGTGGCGCGGGCGCTCGCGAGTAATGTCGGCGGTGCGGTCTCGTCCGCGCGGAGCCGGGTGGCGAGGCTTCGCCACGGCGTTGCGGCCTGCACCTCGATGATTCCACGCTCCGCATCGCTGCACAGGATGCGGTCAAGGCAGGCGGCCTCGACCGCGCGGCCCTGGCGCACGGCGTCGCACAGTTCGGCGGCGGAAAGCGGCTTGCGGCTCATCGTTGCCTCCTCGCGGTCTGCGTTGTTCGCTTAAGGTTGCCGAGAGCGGAGGCGCGCGCCAATCGCCGCGTGCGAAGTCTCGAAACCTGATACCGGGCGCGGCAAAGAATGCGCCTTACGCCGTCGGCCACTCCTCGAAGGTTTCGTATGCGCGCTCGAATTCGGCATCGACCGGCGCTTCCTGCAGGACGTCGACCCGGGCGGCGGGCGGACCGCGGCGAGCCCAGGCGAGCACGCGCGCGACGGCATCGGGCGCGCCGCGTATCAGCGCCTCGACGCTGCCGTCGCGGCGGTTGCGCACCCAGCCGCACACGCCAAGGCGCAGCGCTTCGTGCCGCATCGCTCGGCGGAAGCCTACGCCCTGGACTCGTCCCCGTACACGAATTTGCCGCGTCACCATGCAAGAGGCTCCGCGCGATGTTAAGCTCGCTCGCCGGAGCACGCGGTTATAAGAAGAAGGGAGGAATCAGGGATGCGCGTCGGTCTGCTGATTGTTGCCGCGCTGGCGTTGATCGGCTTCATCGCCGTCGCGGTCGTCCTGCCCGAGATGGCGGGAGCCAAGTCCAGGGAAGCTGCCGCAGCGCTCATCGCCGGCGCCGAGCCGGGCAAACAGCAGGTCGACCGGAATGTCGAACGCTCGGGCAAGCTCTTGGGTGCCGGCAACGGAGTCAAGATCCCGCCGCAGCAGAATCAGCACGGCAACCTGAAGTGGATCGTGGAGGACGACGGTACGATCCGCGGCTGGAACGAGCAGAACGCGCTGGAAATCGCCGTGATGCCGACCCTCGAGGGCGGCAAGGTCAACTGGCGCTGCAAGGGCTACCCCGTGAACTCGATGCCGCCCACCTGCGGCGGACGTTAGCCGCTGCGGCGCCGACGGACGATCCGGCCGGCCACGACCAGGCCGCCCAACGCAGCGCCGGCAACCAGCAGCCAGTCGCGCCGCCGCCAGCGCCGCGGCTCCCCGGAGGGCGAGATCGATCGCAGCACCTGCGTCGTTGACGCGGCAGATTCTTCGCCGGGGACGCTGCTGCCCGTCAACGTCGCCAGGCGCTGCGTGGCCTCCAGCGAGTCGAACGACTGCGCAAGGCCGCGCGCGGGAGATTCGGGCAGTTGCTCGGGAGCGCGGTCGGCAAGCCGGGTCCGATTCAGTGTCTGCGCGAGCACGACATTTTTCGCCTCGGCATCGACCAGCGTCGGCTGGACCGTGGCGAATCCGGGCAGCGTGCCGGACGGTTGCGTACTGGCGGCAGCAGCGGCGAGCTGGCGCTCGCATTCGCGCAAGTCGGACGCGACTTCGCCGGCGTCCTGGTAACGGCTCTCCAGCGGCTTCGCCAGCATCTTGGCGACGATGAGATCGAGGACCTGCGGCACCGCGGGGTTCACCGAGCTGGGCGGTGGGGGCACGAAGTTGACGATCTGGTACATGAGGGCGGTGACGTTCTCGCCGTTGAACGGCGCGGTGCCGCACAGCATCTCGTAGAGGATGACGCCGAGCGAGAAGACGTCCGAGCGCTGATCGGCCCGCTTGCCGATCACCTGCTCCGGCGACATGTACTTGGGCGATCCGAGCAGCGTTCCGGTCTGGGTAAGGTCGCCCGATCCTCGCATGCGCGCGATGCCGAAATCGGTAATCTTTACCGGTCCGTTGGCGACCACCATGATGTTCGCCGGCTTGACATCCCGATGCACCACGCCACGCTGGTGCGCGTAGGAGAGGCCTTCGGCGACCTGCGCGGCGATGGCGACGGCTTGCGCGACGCGCAGGGCGCGCCCTTCGCCGATCAACGTCCTCAGCTCGACGCCTTCGATGTACTCCATCGCCATGTACACGACGTCGCCGGCCTTGCCGACGTCGTGGATCGTGACGATGTTGGGGTGATTGAGGCCGCCGGCGGCGCGCGCTTCCTGGTAGAAGCGCTGCTCGTACTTCTCGGCGTATTCGCGCTCGAGCGTGATGTTCACCGTCTTTACCGCCACCGTGCGCTCCAGCACCGAATCGGTCGCCTTGTAGACGACGCCCATCGCTCCGCGCCCGAGCTCGGACTGGATGACGTAGCGACCGAGCTGAGCCTGCTCCATCGCGGGCTAGTGGCCCGCCTTCACGGCGCGAAAGAGCGGCCCCCACATCGGATGGCCGGCCTCCGCCGGAGCGAGGTCGAGCGCCGGATCCTCGGCGAGCGCCTTGCGGAATTCGTCGCGGCAGAGTTGCTCGCGCTTCGAGGCGCAATGGATGAACGCGAGGTACTTGTGCGCCTTGGCGCGGTCCCCGGCCGCGAGGCCCTGATCGAGCGCCGTCTGCAGGGTCTTCGCCGACTCGACATACCGTCCCTCCTCGTAGAGGCGCACACCCACCTGCAACCCCGGCCCCCCGCGCTCGGCGAGCTCCGCCTTTTGCTCGGCGACCTCGACCTTGCCCTGCACGAGCTCGATCTTGCCGTTGGCGGCCGCGACGTTGCGCTCGGCGATCTCGCTCTTACGGGCGCCGGACTTGACCGAGGCGAACACCGGCCCCCACACGGGATGCCCGCGCTCGGCAGGAGCGAGGGTGAAGTCCGGATCGGCGGCGAGCGCGCGGCGGAACTCATCGCGGCACGCGGCCTCGCGCCCCGAGGCGCAGTGGATGAAAGCGAGGTACTTGTGGGCGTCGGCGCGCTCGCCCTCGAACAAGCCCATGTCGAGAGCCAGCTGAAGACTGTGGGTGGCCTCCGGAAAGGTGCCGTCCTCGAACTGCTGCACCCCGAGGTGCAAGGCGTAGTAGCCGCGGCTGGGCTTGAGCATGCCGCGCAGGTCGCGCAGGGGCTGGGTGGAGCACGACCACAGCGCGGGGAGCAGGGCGCCGAGCACGATCACGCGCCGCATTCTCAGCGGAAGCGGTGCCGGATGCGCACCGCTTCGCCAGCCTTGACCTGCACGCTCTGCACGTGGGCCGGAAATGTGGAGTTACGGATCTCGACCGTGTGGCTTCCCGGGGGGAGGTCGACGGCGCGCAACGGCGGACTGACCCCGCGATGCTTGCCATCGACCAGTACTTCGCCCCAAGGCGCTATGGCGAGCTCGATCCTGCCTGCCCCCGCAGCGGGCTTGTCGACGCGCTCCTGTTTCTTCTCCGGACGGACGAGTTTTTTCGGCGCCGAGCTCGGCTCGCTCGCCGCGACGGCAGGCGCGGCCTGCGGAGCCGGCGTCGCACGAGGCTTCTCTTCGCTGGATTGGGCCGCCGGCGCCGAGGGCGCCGCCGGGAGCGCAGGCTGAGGGCGCGCGGCGGCAACCTTCGCCGGCGGCGGCGAGCCGCGCGCGCGCAGGTCGTCCTGCATTAGCGCGCGCGCAGCCACCCCGCCGGCCACGATGCTCAGGAAGACGAGCGAGGCGGCGAGGATCGCCGAGCGTCGCAGGCCCAGCGGGCCGCTGCTCTGCAGCCAGCCGGGGGCGGCATCCCTTTGCTCGCCGTGCGCGGTCGCGTCACCGATGCGCCGCGTTTCGCCGGGGCCGGCGACCACGGAGTAGACCTCATGCTCGCGCACGTGCTTGTCGGTGCGCGCGCCCTCGTGCTGGAACATGTTGGCGTAGTCGCGGGACAGGCAGGAGACGACCTCGTAGAACGAACGCGAGACGAGAAGCTGGCCAGGAGCAGCAAAGCTCATCACCCGCTGCGCCACGTTGATCCCGTCGCCAATGATGTTCACCTGGTCGTTCAGATCCTTGACCAGCCGCACGGGGCCGAGATTGACGCCCAGGCGCACCGGCACGCTCCCGGCCTGGTCCCTGACCGCAATGGAAGCGAAGAGGGCGTCCTCGGGATCGCCCATGAAAGTGACCGCCGCGCCGTCGCCCGTATCGAGAATGATCCGATCGCGCCCCGGCACCTGGTCCAGCGCGTGCGCCAACACCTTGTTGAACGCTTCCTTCAGCGCCAGCTGCTCGGCGACAGGCTTCTTGGAGTACTCGACGATGTCGAGGAAGAGCACGCTGCAGACGAGCGTACGGCCTGAGCTCTCCATCACGGGACTTCGCCGTTATGCGGCGCAGGGGCCGCGACGCGGCTATTTTACGCGCATGCCGGGCGCGGCTCCCGTATCGGGCGAAACCAGAAATATGCCCGGTCCCTCGCCGGAGGCGGCGAGCACCATGCCTTCGGAGACGCCGAACTTCATCTTGCGCGGCTCGAGATTCGCGACGAGCACGACCAGCCGTCCTTCGAGCGCCACGGGCGCGTAGGCCGCCTTGATGCCCGCGAAGACGGTACGGGTTGCGCCGCCTGCGTCGAGCGTCAGCCTGACGAGCTTGTCGGCGCCTTCCACCAGCTCGGCGCGGGTCACGCGTGCGACGCGCAGGTCCAGCCTGTTGAAGTCGTCAATCTTGATCGTGTCGCTCACGGCGTGCTCCTGGGCGGCGTGCTGCTGGGTTTCGGCATGGCGCTGGGGCGTGCTCGCCTGCGGCACCGACGGCGCATCGAACAGGCGGTCGACCTGCTTTTCCTCGACGCGGGTGATGAGATGCTTGAAAGGGCGGATGCGCTCCGGGCAAAGCTTGCGGTCTTCGAAAGTCAGGTCCCGGGCCAAGCCGAACAGCTCACGTGCCACGCGCGAAGCCGTTGCCGGCAGGATCGGCGCAAGATAGACGGTGAGCACGAAAAAAGCGTCGATGGCCTCGCTGCAGACCCGCTGCAGCTCTTCGCGCCTCGCCGGGTCCTTGGCGAGCTCCCAGGGTTTTTGCTGGTCGTAGCGCTGGTTCACGAAATCCGCAATGCGCATCACTTCGCGGATCACCTTTCCGAACTCGCGCGACTCATACGCTTCCTGGACCAGATCCTCGGCGCCGACGGCGATCGCCCAGCTGCGGCGGGAATTCAGTTCCCCCGGCGGGAATCGATACAGCTCACCGCCGAACTGCTTGCTGATGAAGCCCGCGGCGCGGCTCGCGATGTTCACATACTTGCCGACCAGGTCGCTGTTGACACGCGCCGCGAAGTCGTCGGGATTGAAGTCGAGGTCCTCGACGTTGGCGTTCAGCTTGGCCGCGATGTAGTACCGCAGCCACTCCGGATTCATGCCGAGCTCGAGGTAGCGCAGCGGGCTGATGCCGGTGCCGCGCGATTTCGACATCTTGTCGCCGGAGACGGTAATGAAGCCGTGGACGTAGACGTGGTCGGGGACCTTGTAGGGCGGACCGGCGAACTTCAGCATGGCCGGCCAGAAGAGCGTGTGGAAGTAGATGATGTCCTTGCCGATGAAGTGCACCTGCTCGAGCGCCGGGTCACCGAGCAGTCGCTCGAAGTCGAGCCCTTTCTTCGTGCAGTAATTCTTGAGGCTCGCGAGATAGCCGATCGGCGCGTCGAGCCAGACGTACAGGTACTTTTCTTCCGCGATGTCCGGGATGCGGATGCCGAAATAGGGCGCATCCCGGGAGATGTCCCAGTCGGCGAGCGCCTTGTCGCCCTCGCCTTCGAGCCACTCCTTGGCCTTGTTCACCACCTGGGGCTGCAGTCGCCCGGGCGTGTCGAGCCAGTCGGCGAGAAAGCGCTTGCAGGCGGGGTCGGACAGCCTGAAGAAATAGTGCTCGGAGGACTCGAGCACGGGAGTCGCGCCCGACAGGGTCGAGTAGGGATTGCGCAAATCGGTGGCAGGGTAGACGGAGCCGCAGTTCTCGCACGCGTCCCCGTACTGGTCCTTCGCACCGCAGTTGGGGCACTCGCCCTTGATGTAGCGGTCGGCGAGGAACATGCGCTTCACCGGGTCGTAGAACTGCTGGATGCGCCGCGTGTAGATGAGACCGGCGCGCTTCAGCCGCCGATAGATATCCTGGGAGAGCTCGCTGTTCTCGGCCGAATGGGTGGAATGCCAGTTGTCGAAGGAGATGTGGAAGCCGCTCAGGTAGCGGGGCCGTTCCGCGGCGATGCGGGCGATCAGCGCCTCCGGCGTCACCCCCTCGGCCTGCGCCTTCAGCATGATCGGCGCGCCGTGCGCATCGTCCGCGCCCATGAAATGCACCTCGTGGCCTTGCATGCGCTGGAAGCGCACCCATATATCCGCCTGGATGTACTCCATGATGTGGCCGATGTGGAACGCGCCGTTCGCGTACGGCAGCGCAGTGGTGACGAACAGCTTCCGGGAAGCCATGAACCCGATCGGAAAGGGAGCGGTCTAAAAGAGCCGGCTGGCGCAGGAAAGGCGCGATTTTAGCTTACACTTCAATCATGTCCCTGAGTGATGCCGTAGTGCAGGAGACGCTGCGCAAGCTGGTCGATCCGAACACCGGGAAGGACTACCTGAGCGCTCGTGCCGTGCGCAATCTACGCGTGTCGGGCGACGACGTGTCGCTCGAGATCGAGCTCGGTTATCCCGGCAGGAGCCAGGCCCAGCCGATTCGCCGCCAGGTCGAGCAGGCGCTCAAGCAGGTCGGCGCGCGCAACGTCAACACCAAGGTCAGCTCGAAGGTCGTTGCGCACGCCGTGCAGCGCGGCGTGAAGCTGATCCCGGGCATCAAGAACATCATTGCCGTCGCCTCGGGCAAGGGGGGGGTCGGCAAGTCGACTACCGCCGTCAACCTGGCGCTCGCGCTTGCCGCCGAAGGCGCTGCCGTCGGCGTGCTCGACGCCGACATCTACGGCCCTTCACAGCCGATGATGCTCGGCATCGCCGGCCGGCCGGAATCGCGCGACGGCAAGAGCCTCGAACCGATGGAGGGCCACGGCATCCAGGCCATCTCGATCGGCTTCCTGATCGACGTCGACACGCCGATGGTCTGGCGCGGACCCATGGTCACTCAGGCGTTGGAGCAGCTTCTCAAGGACACGCGCTGGCGCGACCTCGACTACCTCGTCGTCGATCTGCCTCCGGGCACCGGCGATATCCAGCTGACGCTTGCGCAAAAGGTACCGGTGACGGGCGCGGTGATCGTCACGACGCCGCAGGATATCGCGCTCATCGACGCGCGCAAGGGCCTGAAGATGTTCGAGAAGGTCGGGGTTCCGATCCTCGGCGTGGTGGAAAACATGTCGTTCCACGTCTGCCCGAAGTGCGGGCACGAGAGCCACATCTTCGGCGCCGGGGGCGCGGAGAAGATGGCCCGCGACTACGGAACGGAACTCCTCGGCCAGCTGCCGCTCGACGAGGCGATCCGCACCCAGGCCGACTCGGGCAAGCCCACGGTGGTATCCGACCCCGACGGCCCGCTGGCCGAGATCTACCGCCGCATCGCGCGGCGCTGCGCGGTGAAGATCGCGGAGTCGCAGCGCGACATGACCGCGAAGTTCCCCAACATCGTGGTGCAGAACACCTAGTGAGCATCAAGTCGGACCGCTGGATCCGCCGCATGGCGCTCGAGCACGCAATGATCGACCCGTTCGAGCCGGGGCAGGTCAAGGATCTCCAGGGCCGCCAGATCGTTTCCTATGGTACGTCGAGCTACGGCTACGACATCCGCTGCTCGACGGAATTCAAGATCTTCACCAACATCAACTCGACGATCGTCGACCCCAAGGCCTTCGACGAGAAGAACTTCGTCGACTTCCGCGGCGAGGTCTGCATCATTCCGCCGAACTCCTTCGCCCTGGCCCGCACCGTGGAGTACTTCCGCATCCCCCGCAACGTGCTGACCCTCTGCCTGGGCAAGTCGACGTACGCGCGCTGCGGCATCATCGTCAACGTGACGCCGCTCGAGCCCGAGTGGGAGGGACACGTGACGCTCGAGTTCTCCAACACCACGCCGCTCCCGGCGAGGATCTACGCCAACGAAGGCGTCGCGCAGGTGGTGTTCCTCGAGTCCGACGAGCTCTGCGAGACTTCGTACCGGGACCGACGCGGCAAGTATCAGGGGCAGAAGGGCGTGACCTTGCCGCGCATCTAGGCCGCGGCGCCTTGGCTGCTACTAGATCTAGCGTTCCGACGTGCCCTGAAACGCTATAGGGACCGTAAAAAAGCTTCGCGAAACCCTTGACTGCGGGGGGGTCGTCCCTATAATCGGCCGCAGTTTTTCTTGGAGAGAAGCATGAGCAACCGCAGCCGCTGCGACGTTTGTGTCCGGGACATTCCCGAAACTTAGGTCCATCGACTTCTTTCGGAGACCGTAGATGGGCGATCGCCCTCCCAGTAGCCTCGCACGCGCCAGACAGTCCGCAGTTACCCGCCCGCAGCCGCTCGAACAGCTCTTCGATACGCATCCCGAAGTCAGCCTCGACTTCGAGATCGTGCGCCGGGCGGCGCGCCAGAAGTACACCCGACCGTTCCTGATCCTCGACACGGCCATCGTGCGCGAGAAGGCGCGGCGGTTCCGTGCGGCCATGCCGCGGGTCCGGCCGCACTACGCCGTCAAGGCGAACCCGGACCGGCGCGTGCTGAAGGTCCTGGCCGAGGAGGGGTGCGGCTTCGAGATCGCCTCGATTGCGGAGCTCGACCTGCTGCTGAGCCTCGGCTTAACCGCCGCGGAGGTCTTCTATTCCAATCCCGTGAAGGCGCGGGAGTCCGTGGCGTACGCGGCGGCGAAAGGCGTCGAGTGGTTCGTGATCGACAGCCCCGAGGAGCTGCGCCGGGTGCATGAAGTGGCCCCGGGAGCGAAGCTCTAC
Source organism: Burkholderiales bacterium (assembly GCA_036274735.1). Taxonomy (GTDB): domain Bacteria; phylum Pseudomonadota; class Gammaproteobacteria; order Burkholderiales; family SG8-39; genus SCGC-AG-212-J23. The sequence continues at coordinate 8,805 of DASUFD010000145.1, read as the reverse complement.
CTTCGCATTGCCACGCCCAACATCGGCAGCGACTGGCCGCTCTCCGGCAAGTTCGGGGCCGGGGCGGCGGATGCGCGAGAAATCGTGGCGACGGCGTCGCGCCTCGGAGCCGACCTCGCAGGGGTAACCTTCCATGTCGGCTCGCAGTGCCGCAACCCGGAGAACTGGCGGGTAGCGCTCGAGAAGGCGCGCAACCTCTTCGACGCGATGATCAAGGTCGGGCTGCGCCCCCGTCTGCTCAACATCGGCGGCGGCTTTCCCGTGCGGCACGTCAAGCCGATTCCCTCGATCGAGGTCATCGGCGCCGTGGTGAACGAAGGACTGAAGGGCTTCCCGGACGATGTACAGGTGATCGCCGAGCCGGGCCGCTACCTGGTCTCCGACGCTGGCTACTTCGTGTGCCGGGTCCTCGGTACGGCGACGCGTGCCGGCAAGCGCTGGATGCACTGGGACGCGGGCTTGTTCGGCGGCGTGATCGAGTCGAGCGAGGGGCTCAAATACCGCATCCGCAGCGATCGCTCGGGGCCCGACATTGCCTGGACCGTCGCCGGGCCCACCTGCGATTCGGTCGACATCGTCGTGCGCGACGAGCCGCTTCCGTCCGACCTCCAGGAAGGCGACTTCATCTACATCCGTAACGCTGGCGCTTATACGACGGCCTACGCAAGCCAGTTCAACGGCTTTCCCCTTCCCGAAGTGCGGGTGTTCGAAAGCAAGCGTTAGCGACGCTCGTAGAGGACGAAGTCGAAGCGTGTACCGTCCGCGGCGGTGTGCGCTTCTCGCTTGGTCTCGCGCCAACGCGAGCGGTCGTACCCCGGGAACCAGGTATCGCCTGGAAATTCACGGTGTATCTCGGTGAGCACGAGCCCGGCCGCGATCGCCAGTGCCTCCTGAAAGAGCCGGCTCCCGCCGATGACGAATGCCACCGGCGCATCCAGGCAGAGCGCGAGAGCCGCCTCGAGCGAGCTTGCGACGGAGGCGCCGTCCGCCTGGTAGCCTGCCTGCGCGGTTACGACGATGTTCTCCCGGCCGGGCAGCGGCTTGCCGAGCGATTCCCAGGTGCGCCGCCCCATGATGATGGGACGGCCGAGGGTCAGGCGCTTGAAATGTCGCAGGTCTTCCGGCAGCGTCCAGGGCAGCCGGCCCTTGTTGCCGATGACCCCGTTCGCCGCCACGGCGGCGACGACATATACCTTGGGGCCGCTCGCGTTCGGCATTTCTTCATGAAATTATAAGAAGATGCGCGTCCTCAAGGTGGCCCTCGGCATCCTTGCCTTGCTCTGCGCAGGCTGTGCGGCGCTCGAAATGCAGGGCCCGAACCTCGCGCCGAGCGACGACGCGCTGGGCGAGGCGCTCCACGCCGTGCGTGCTCCCGAGCCCGAGCAGCGTGCCGCCCTCGCACGCGCGCGGCGCGCGTTCGCGGCCGATCCTAGCCCGGTCAACCGGCTGCGCATGGCCGCTCTGCTCGCTCTCCTGCCGCCGCCGCTGCGCGATCAGCCGCGCGCCGCCGACCTGCTCGCACCTATTGCCGATCCGCGTGAGCCGGGCACAGGCCGCAGCGCCGCCTTGCTCGCTACCGCGCTCGCAGAGCAGCGCCGCCTCGCCGCCGAAATCGAGCGGCTGACGAAGGAGGGTGAGCGGGCGGCGCGCGAGCGGGAGCGGCTGGACCGCGAGCACGAGAAACGCGAAGAGGCGCTGCGCGAGCAGGTCGAAGCGCTGCGTACCATCGAGCGCAACATCCAGGAACGCGAGGAGAAGCTGCGTCGCGGCCAGCGTTGAGCTCGGGCGCCGCGCAAGCGGGCACAGGCGGGCGCGTGCGATGGTCCCTGCTCCCGCTCCTGGCGCTCGCTGCGTGGTGCTCGCCATGCGCTGCGGTCTGCCGCGCCGAGTCGGGCGAGCGGACGATCGCCCTGGTGGAGCTCTACACCTCGGCGCGCTGCACGGCTTGCCCCGTAGCGGAGCGCTGGCTCTCGGACGTCGCACGGCGTTTCTCTCTGGGCCGGGTAGTGCCTGTTTGGCTTCGCTTCGATGACTGGGAATACAGCGGCGCCCGGGCCGCGGATGTCGCGGAGCGCGTCTCGCAGCGCGAGGGAAAGCTCGCGCTGCTGCAGCGAACGTCGCTCCTGCACTCCCCGCAGGTGCTCCTCGGGGGGCAAGAGTTTTCGGAGTGGCGCGACGCGGCGGCTTTCGGCGTCGCGCTCGATCGCATCAATGCGCGGCCCGCCGTAGCCATCCTTCGCCTTGCGATCCGCTCGATCGTGCCACCACGGCTCGCCGTAGAGGTGCACGGCCGCATCCTCGGTGCCCGTGGCGGCGGCGACGACGATGAGATCTATTTGGCCGCCCTCGCCCGAGGCGAAAACGGCTATATGTTGCGGCAGTGGGTGGGGCCCATCCGGCCCGGGGTGCAAGGCGCTATCGCGGCGTCGCGCGACCTCCTCTTGCCGCCCGGTGCAAGGGCCGGCGATTCCGCCGTGGCGGCCTTCGTGCAGAGCCGCCGCAGCCGGGAGGTCCTGCAGGCGCTCCTGCTTCCCGCCTGCTCGCCTTAGGCCTTTCGGGTATATTCGCCCGCAAGCGATGAGTCGGCGGGGGCCGGCCGGCAGCCAGGGAGCGCTAATGCAAGCGACGCAGATCCGTCAGAAAGACGGAGTCTTCTACTTCGTCAGCTACCGCGCCAAGGACCTGATGGCGAAGGTGCGCTTCATCAGCCGCTTCTACGGGGAGGGCGAGCAGATTGCGCCCTCGCCGGTGGCGCAAGACGACGATATTGCCCAGTTCATCGCCAGGATCGAGCGCACGGACGAGGCCTTCCAGCGAGCCTTGTCGCGCTCCAAGGTGAAGCAGCTGAAGAACTTCTATGAGACCGCGGTCTCGCAGCCGCCGATCCCCGGCACGGTGCTGCTTTTCACCTCCGAGCGGCTCAACTTCCGGGCGAGCGGCGAGGGCGGCGCCGGCAACCTCACCGAGCCGGGCTCCAAGTACCTGATCATCGACGGGCAGCATCGGCTGGCCGCGCTGCACTTTTACATGCACGAGCGTCCCGACGACGCGTCGACCATCAACGTTCCGTGCATCATTTTCGACGGCCGCAGCGAAGATTTCGCAACCGAGATGTTCGTCATCATCAACTCGACGCCCACGCGCATCAACAAGAGCCACCTGGTCGACCTCTACGACCGGGTCTCCTTCGCCGCGCCCGACCGCAAGTTCGCCGCGAGGCTCGTGGAAAAGCTCTATGTCGAGGGAGACAGTCCCCTGCGCTATCGCATCAATCGGCTGGGCGGGCGCAGCCAGCGCGACAAGTGGGTGCTGCAGGCCGAGCTCTTCAACGAGCTGCACCGCTGGGTACGCGCGCGCTGGCGCTCGATCCAGCTCGCCGGCGGAAGCGCCAAGGAAGTGCCGCGCTACTACGCGATCATCCGCGATTTCTTCAAGGCGGCGCGCGCCGCCTTCGGCGACGCGGTCTGGGGCAACGACAGCTACATGGTCACCAAGCCTGTGACGATCAAAGCGATGGTTCGTGTGTGCGCCGATCTCGCGCGCGAGGACGCCGAGCCCGAGGCCGGACGCGTCGCGCGCTGGGAAGCGCGGCTCGAGCCGTGGTCGGAGATCGCCAAGCAGTTCCGCGAGGAAGGCTTCTACGAGCGGTTCGCCGCCAAGGGCGAGGTGGAGCGCGTCGGCCGAGTGCACCGCGAGCTCGCGCGCGCGGCCGGCATCGACGCCGGCCGCAAGCAGTAGCGCTCAGATAACGCCGGCGCGCTCGAAGCCCGCCACCTCGGCTTCCCCGTATCCCAGCTCGGCGAGAATGGCGCGCGTATGCTCGCCTACGGCCGGGATGGCATCCATGCGCGGCGTGAAGGCGTCGAGGTTGAAGGGGGGCTTCAGCGCCTCGATCACGCCGGCCGGCGAGCCGACCTCGAGGCGGCGCGCGCGCGCCGCGAGCTGCGGGTGGCGCCAGAAGTCGGCGATGCCGTTCAAGCGGGCGTTGGCGATGTCGGCGGCGTCGAGCCGCGCGATGAGCTCGGCGCTCGTCATGCCGGCGAAGACCCGCTCGATCTCGGCATGCAAAGCGCTGCGATTCTCCAGCCGCTTCGGCGCGGTAGCGAAGCGCGGATCGGCTGCCAGTCGCTTGTCACCCAGCACCGCCTCGCAGAACCGGGCGAACTCGCGCTCGTTCTGCACGCTGAGAAACACGGTCCCTCCGTCCCCCGCCTGGAAGGGGCCGTAGGGGACGATGGTGGCGTGGTAGGCGCCGGAGCGCCGTGGCGCGACGCCGCCATAGGCGGTGAAGTAGGCCGGAAAGCCCATCCATTCACCGAGCGCCTCCAGCATGGTGATGTCGAGCGTTGCACCCTCGCCGGTGCGGTGCCGGCGCAACAGCGCGGCGAGAATCGAAGAGAACGCGTACATGCCCGCTGCGATGTCGGCGACCGGGATGCCGGCCTTCGCCGGCGCCTCCTCCGTGCCGGTCACCGAGAGCAGCCCCGCTTCGCACTGCACCAAGAGGTCGTAGGCCTTTTTCTTCGCGTAGGGACCGCTCGGCCCATAGCCCGAGATCCCGCACCACACGAGCCGCGGGTGCCGTTCACGCAGCCGGGCCGCGCCGAGGCCGAGCCGCTCCGCAGCGCCGGGGGCCAGGTTCTGCACGAACACGTCGGCGCGAGCCAGCAGTTTTTCCAGAACCTCCTTTGCCTCGGGGGCCTTCACGTCGAGCGCCAGGCTCTCCTTGGATCGGTTGGTCCACACGAAGTGGGAGGACTGGCCCTTCACCGTCGCGTCGTAGGCGCGCGAGGGATCGCCGACGCCCGGACGCTCGATCTTGATCACGCGTGCGCCGAGCTCGGCGAGCTGTCGGGTGGCGAACGGCCCCGCGATCACCTGCTCGAGCGAAACGACGGTGATGCCTTCGAGCGGCCGCACCTACGCGAACTCGATGGTGAGGCCGGGGAGCGGCAAGCCTTCGATCCGGGTAGTCCACGCTTCCCCGACCCGCACGGGGTGCGCATCCGTCATCACGCCGGTGCTGATGATCTCGCCCTCGCGCAACGGCTCGCCGCCTTGACGATCGAGCATCTGGACCAGGTGCTCCAGGGCGAGGAGCGGGCTGCCGAGCACGTTGGCTCCCGTACCGCGGTCCACGGGCGACCCGGCGCGATAGAGCAGCGCTTCCACGGAAGGCAGCTGTCGCGCCATTTCCCGCCGGAATGGCTGACGCGGGCCGACGATCAGGCGGCCGTGCAGTCCGTTGCTCGCCGTGCAGTCGCCGATCGTGACCTTCCACGCCGGATGGTGGCATTGCACGATCTCGATCGAGTGCGCGATCCAGGCGACGGCAGCGGCGACGTCCTCGACGCGCGGCGAGTGCGCCAGGCCGAAGCAGATCTCGGGCTCGATGCGTGGATTGACGAGGCCGTCGAGCGCCACGCGGGCGCTGGCTTGCGGGGCGTCGATGAGGGTGCGGTCGTAAACCGTTCCCCACATCGGCTCGAAGACGCCGTACCGTGCCCAAAGGGTGCGGTTGGTGAAGCCGATCTTGCGCCCGACGGGACGCCAGCCATGGGCAGTGCGGTGCTCGTGCAGCGCGCGCGCGGCGGCATAGCCCTGCGCGGCAGTGAGGCCGGGATAGCGGTCGCTGAAGGGCGCCACCTCGCGCGCTGCCTCGTGCGCAGCGATCAGCTCATCGGCAAGCACCGTGCGATTCTATGCGGTGCTGGCGGCGTGGCGCCGTGCGCTGAGTTGCACGAAGGCCACGGTGCCGAGCAGCGCCAGGCCGACCAGGTCGGTGTAGATGCCGGGCTTGATGAGCAGCAGCGCGGCGGCGAGGAGCAGCGCGCGCTGCCACATCGGCGCGAACGAGAAGAGCCAGCCCATCAGGCTCGCCGCCAGGCACATCGCGCCCAGGCAGGCGGTGACGACCGCGAGCGCGACGCTGGCCCACTGCGTGGACCAGTCGTTCACGATGAGGAGCAGGGACGGCTCGTAGACGAACATGAAGGGCACGATGTATGCGGGCGAGGCGACACGCATTGCTTCCCAGCCGGCCTGCCACATGTTCGTCTTGGCGAGCCCGGCGGCGGCGTATACCGCGAGCGCGACCGGCGGCGTGATGGCCGAGAGAATCGCGAAGTACAGCGCGAACATGTGCGCGGCGGGCGTGACCGCCGCCTTGCAGGCCTCGCTGACCGGCATCGCACAGCCCGCCACACCGAGTTTGATCACGGCGGGGACGAGGAGCGCGACCATCATGATGTAAGCCGGCGTGGTGGGCATGCCCATGCCGAGGACGATGCCGGCAAGCGCCGTCAGCACCAGCGCAAGCAGCAGCGAGTTGCTCGCGAGGTTCACCACCATCTCCGTGAATACGATGCCTAGCCCGGTGATGGTCACGCAGGCGATGACCACCCCGGCACAGGCGCAGGCCATGGCCACCGAGAGCGTGTTCCTCGCGCCGTCTTCCAGCGCCTCGATCACGGAGCGCCAGCCGATGCCTGCGCGCGTCGCCCTGCGCAGCAGCGCCATCGGCAGGCACGAGAGAGCGCCGGCGAGGGCGCAAAGCGGGGCCGAATAGCCGAGCATCAGGCCGAAGAGCACGATCAGGATCGGGACGAACAGGTGACCGCGCTCGGCCATGACGCTGCCCAGGCGCGGCAGCTCGGCCTTCGCCACTCCCGCCAGTCCGTGACGCTTCGCCTCGAAGTGCACGGCGAGGAACACCGCAAGGTAATAGAGTAGGGACGGTACCACCGCCCACAGCGCCACCTGGGCATACGGCACGGCGAGAAACTCGGCCATGACGAACGCGGCGGCGCCCATGATCGGCGGCATCAGCTGGCCTCCGGTGGAGGCAACGGATTCCACCGCTGCGGCGAAGGACGGGCGAAAACCGGTGCGCTTCATGAGCGGGATGGTGATCGGGCCGTCGACCATGACATTCGCCACCGCGCTGCCGGAAACCGTGCCGAACAGGCTCGAGCTCACCACGGCCACCTTGCCCGGGCCGCCCGCCTGTGCGCCGGTGAGCGACAGGGCGAAGTCCATGAACAGCTGCCCCGTGCCGCTCTTCTCCATGAAGGCGCCGAACAGCACGAAGAGGATGACGTACGAAGCCGATACGCCGAGCGTCGAGCCGAAGATGCCCTCGGTGGAGAAGTAAACCTGCTCCATCAGCACCGGCAGGGTGACGTGGCTGTGAAGCGCATAGGCGAGGAAGCACAAGGCGGTGATCGGCAGCGCCCAGCCGATGACGCGGCGCGTCGCCTCGAGCACCACGATCACCGACACCACCGCGTAGAACTTGTCCCAGGCGGTGAGCTCGTCGATGTAGATGATGCGGTTCTCGTAGTAGCTGTAATTCAGGAAGATGTGCAGCACCACGCCCCAGCCGCCCGCGAGGAGCACCGCATCGAGCAGCCGCCAGGCCGCCGAGCCGTGCGGCCGGAAGGGGAAGAGCATGAAGACGAGCGTGAGCGCGAACAGCAGGTGCGTGCCGCGGAAGATCATCGCCTCGGGCGGTCCGAACGCAGCGACGTACATGTGATAGAGCGACATGGCCAGCGCCACGCCGAGCGCCGTCCAGCGCAGCGCCAGCGAGGCCGGCGTCGTCGCGGCGTTTTCTTCTGCAATCATTCCACGGCTCCGCGAGAAGCGGGGCGGCCGCCGCCGCCCCGGAGGGTCATGCGAGGGAGAGCGGAGCCCGCGCTACATCGCGCCTACTTCCTTGTAGAACTTCGCGGCGCCCTTGTGGAACGGCACGCCGATGTCGAGCGCCATGTCCTTGGGCGTTACGCCCTGGATGGCCTTCACGATCGCCGCCATCCCGTCGACGTTGGCCGCCATGGTCTTCGTCATCTGGTAGACCGTCTGCTCGGGCAGATCGCAGCGCGCCACGATGTGCGTCGAGTAGCCGATGACCGGCACGTCCTTATCCTGCTTCGGGTAGGTGCCGGCCTTGATGATCAGCTTGTTGTAGCCGGCATTGGTCTTCTTCAGCCCGGCCATCGTCTTGTCGTCCACGGGGATCAGATTTACGTCACGCGCGCTCGCGAGGTCCATGACCGCCGAGGCCGGCGCCGTCGTGCCGAGCGTGAACACCTGCGCGTGGCCGTCCTTCATCATGCCGACGGCATCGGTGTATGCCGCCTGGAAGTTCACCTTCGCGAGCGACTGGTAGCTCATGCCGTTCAGCTTCAGCACCTCGGCCGTGAGGAGCTCCGCCGTGTTGCCCTTCGGCTGCGTGACGAGCACCTTGCCCTTGAGGTCGTGCAGGCTGTTCACGCCGGAGCCGGCGAGAGCGACGACCTGGAAGTACTGCGGATAGAGATTGGCAACCTGGCACACATGGGTGACCTTTTTGGGGTATGGCGCGCGGCCCGCGATGCCGTCGACCGTGGTGCTCGAGTTGGCGATGCCGATCTGCGCCTTGCCTTCGTCGACGCCGCGCACGTTGGCGATGCCGGCGCCCGGCGTCTGGGTGATCTGCAGCCCCGGCACCGACTTCTCCCACATGCCTTTCAGCGCGCCGCCGAGCGGAATCCAGGAGCCGCCCTGCGGCCCGGTCATGAACGTCACCTGTTGTGCCGCTGCGGGAACGGCAAAAGCGGCGCCCGTGGCCGCCGTCAGCAAAAGCTTCGCGAGTCGATTCGGCATGGTCTCCTCCTCCGGATGGTTCTTCGCTTGAAAAGTTGCGGCCGGGATCATAACGCAGCGTCGCCGCCCTCCTCGACGCGGGAGCGATAGGAATGCGCGAGAAGAACGGACAGCCGCAGCGAGAAGGTGCGATTCCTGCCCTTCGGCTTCGGCGCGATT
>DASUFD010000144.1:0-2216 GCA_036274735.1 Burkholderiales bacterium | reverse complement strand
AGCTCGCCGGTGAAGTGCTGCCCGGTGCCGATGCCCGAATGCGCGAAGGAAAACTTGCCGGGGTTCTGCTTCGCCAGGGCGACGAACTCCTGGAGCGTGCCGACGCCGAGCGAGGGATGCACGGCGACCGCGAGCGGCTGGGTGGTCACCTGCGTCACCGGAACGAAGTCGCGCTGGAGGTCGAACTGCAGGTCTTTCATGACCAGGGGCAGCGTCTCTACCGGGTCGGCGGCGAAGAGGATGGTGTAGCCATCGGGCGCAGCGCGCGCGACCTCGGCGGTGCCGATCGCGCCCGAGGCGCCGGCGCGGTTCTCGACCACGAACTGCTGCCCGAGCGCGCGCGAGAGCTTGTCGGCGACCAGCCGAGCGGCGAGATCGGTCGATCCGCCCGGCGGGAACGGAACGAGGAAGTGCACCGGGCGTGCCGGCCAGCTCTGGGCGTGCGCGGCGCAAACGACGCACAAACCGAGGACGAGAAGCAGGATGTCTTTCAGGCGATTCATTCGGGCCTCCCCATGGCCATTCGATTATTCCTCAGAATCAGGAGACGGGCTGCGGCCCCGGCCGCCCGTCTTCGACGATGAACGAGGCGAGTGTTTTGCACGCCGCACCCGCGCTCTTCACGCTCTCCATCGCGCGCAGGTCGGCCTTCAGCGCCCCGGGCGTGAGCTCCATGCGCACGTAGCCGCGGTAGCGGCTCTCGGCGAGGAGGACGTGCGGATTGTCGGCGCGCAGGGCATCGAAGCGCTTCTGCGCCCAGCCCTGGGAAGTGATCGACGTGCCGACGAACTCGGAGGCGACGACGGGCGCCTTGGGATCGTCGAAGTCGAGCTTGAGCTGGTTGACGTTGAAGGCATGGATGTCGCCGCCGATCACCACGCCGTTGCTCTTCTGCGCCAACGCTTCGAGGACGCGCCGCCGCGCAGCCGGGTAGCCGTCCCAGCCGTCCGTCCAGACCATCCGCTCCGGTCCCGGCCGCTGGTCGAGCTGCGCCATGCGGGTTTCCTGCGCGAGGATCGTCCAGCGCGTGCGAGAGCGGGCGAGGCCTGCGATGAGCCACTGCTCCTGCGTCGCGCCGAGGTTGCTGCGCGCAGGATCGGCGAGCTCGGCACATTCGGCCCGGTCCACCGTGTTCGACCCGCCGCGCCCCGGGCGCGGACAGGCCTGATGGGAACGGTATTGACGATCGTCGAGCACGAAGAACTCGGCAAGGTCGCCATAGGCGCTGCGCGTGTAGAGGCGCGCGCTCGGCCCGAGAGGCACCATTGCGCGCGGCAACGGCAGGTGCTCGTAGCGCGCCTTGTACGCGGCGGCGCGCCGCGCGAGGAACCACGCGGGGTCGTCGAGGTTCTGCGAGCGATCGTTCGCGTAGTCGTTCTGCACCTCGTGGTCGTCCCATGTGAAGAGCCATGGGCACGCGGCGTGCGCGGCCTGCAGATCGGGGTCGCTCCGATAGAGCGCGTAGCGGCGCCGATAGTCCTCCAGCGTCACGGCTTCACCATCGCCGTGGCTCCGCACGAGATCGCGCCCCCAGCTCGCCTCGTAGATGTAGTCGCCGAGGTGCAGGACGAGATCCGGGTTGTCGGCCACGATGTGGCGATAGGCGCCGTAATAGCCTTGCTCGTAGTGCTGGCAGGAGGCGAAGGCGAAACGCAGGCGGGCGGGGCGCGCCCTCGCGCCGGGCGCCGTGTGCGTGCGGCCGATCGGGCTCGTCGCGTCGCCTGCCGTGAAGCGATACCAGTAAGGGCGCGCGGGCTGCAGGCCGGAGACCTCTACGTGCACCGAATGCGCCCAGGCTGGCGTGGCATAGGCGGTTCCGGAGGCGACCACGTCCTTCAGCGCCTCGTCGCGGCCGACCTCCCAGCGCACCGGCACGACCACGGGGTCCATGCCGCCATCGGGCGCGAGCGGTGCGGGAGCAAGGCGGGTCCAGAGCACCATTCCCGAGGGCTCCGGATAACCGGAAGCGACGCCGAGGCTGAAGGGATCGGCCGCGAAGCGGGGCTTGGCGGCGAGCTGTGCGCGCGCGGGCAGCGCAGCATGAAGGCCGGCCGCCGCAACTGCCTGGAGGAAGCGCCGGCGCGCGAGCATAGTGAATAGAATAGCCGCTTCCCCCGGTTCATTTCAGCAGGAGCAGCGCGTGATTCATTTCGTAGTGCACGAGGAGGACGACGGCGTCGGCGTGGTCGTCGTCGAAGGCGTCAAGGCCGGGCAGC
>DASUFD010000143.1:0-2457 GCA_036274735.1 Burkholderiales bacterium | reverse complement strand
TGGATCTCGCCGCACTCGTCGCACACCCAGCGCGGCAGCGTGTCGCCCGGCGGCACGCGGCGCACGACCGGCGAGCCGCAGCTAGCGCAGTACTTCAACGATCTCCCCCAGGCCGGAAACGATGCGGTCGGGCTTGAAGCCCAGGCGATCGACCGGCGCGCCGGTGCGGTTGATCCAGAACACGGTGAAGCCGAAGGACTTGGCGCCCATCGCGTCCCAGCCGTTCGAGGAGACGAAGCCGATGCGCTCCTTCGGCACGCCGAGCCGGCGCACCGCGAGCTCGTAGACCTCGGGCGCCGGCTTGAAGAGCTTCACCTCGTCGACCGAGAGCACCGCGTCGAGCGCGAGGCCCGAGTGGCGCACCAGCGGCTCGAGCATGTCGCGCGAGCCGTTCGAGAGAATCGCCTTCTTCATGCGACCCCATTTCTGGAAAGCGGACGCCACGTCGGCGAATGGCGTCAGCATGTTGTACTCGGCCATGAGCGCTTCCATCTCGGTCACGCCGAGCTTGAGCGACAGCGCCTCGCAGGAATAGGCGAGCGCCTCGCGCGTCACGGTGGAGAAGGGCGCGTAGCGGCGCATCAGCGTGCGCAGCCACGTGTACTCGAGCTGCTTCGCGCGCCAGAGCTGCGAGAGCCGCGCGCCCGCGCCCGGAAAGAAGCCCTCGCAGCGCTGCACCACCGAGTGCACGTCGTAAAGGGTCCCGTAAGCATCAAAGACGATGGCGTCCATGTAAACTCGATTAAATCATGGTCGACCGCTACGACGAGCTCTACCGCGCCTTCCGCTGGCAAGTGCCGCAGCGCTACAACATCGCGCAGGCGTGCTGCGGCCAGTGGGCGGCCGAGCGCAGCCGCTTCGCGCTCTACTGGGAGGACGAGTCGGGCGCGACCTCGGCGTGGTCGTTCTGGGACGTGCAGCAGGCGGCGAACCGCCTCTCGAACGCGCTCGCCGGCCTGGGTGTCAAGCGCGGCGATCGGGTCGCGCTCGTGCTGCCGCAGCGCCCCGAAGCGGCGATCGCGTACATGGCGATCTTCCAGATGGGCGCGATCGCGCTGCCGCTCTCGCACCTCTTCGGGCCCGAGGCGCTCGAGTACCGCCTGAGCCACGCCGGCGCGAGCGTCGCGCTGGTCGAGCCGACGACCATCGCCAACCTGTGGGCAGTCAAGGACAGGCTGCCCGAGCTGCGCCACGTGATCGGCGTCGCCGGCGCGAGGGAAAGCGGGGTGCTGTCTTACGAAGATCTTCTTTCCCGATCAAGCTCTTCGTTTCAGAACGTCGATACTGCGGCGGACGACCCGGCGATCATCATCTACACGAGCGGCACCACCGGCGCGCCGAAGGGCGCGCTGCAAGCGCACCGACTGGTGATCGGCAACCTGAGCGGCTTCGTGCACTCGCACGACTTCTTCCCGCAGGAAGGCGACGTTTTCTGGTCGCCGGCGGACTGGGCTTGGGCGGGCGGGCTCTTCGACGCGCTGCTCCCCACCTGGGCGTTCGGCCTGCCGATCCTCGGGTACCGCGGCCGTTTCGACGCGGAGAAGGCGTATTACCTTCTCGAGAAGTACGGCATCCGCAACTCGTTCCTCTTTCCCACCGCGCTCAAGCTGATGATGAAGGCCGTTCCCCATCCGCGGAAAAATTTTTCCCTCGACCTCAGGTCGATCATGAGCGCAGGCGAGGCGGTCGGCGCGACGGTGATCGAGTGGGCGCGCGAGGAGCTCGGCGTGACCATCAACGAGATGTTCGGCCAGACCGAGATCAACTACGTGGTCGGCAACTGCCAGTCGGCCTGGCCGGTGAAGCCGGGGTCGATCGGGCGGCCGTATCCGGGGCACCGCGTTGCGGTGATCGACGAGCAGGGCAGGGAAGTGCCGCGCGGCGAGCTCGGCGAAGTGGCGATTCACCGAAAGTGCCATGACGAGAATGATCCGGTGTTCTTCCTCGAGTACTGGAAGAACCCGCAGGCGACGCGCGACAAGTTCGTGGGTGACTGGGGCACTACCGGCGACCAGGCGAAGATGGACGAGGACGGCTACCTCTGGTACCAGGGCCGCTCCGACGACGTGATCAAGAGCGCGGGCTACCGCATCGGCCCGGCCGAGATCGAGAGCTGCCTGGTGAAGCACCCGGCGGTGGCGAACGCCGCGGTGATCGGCAAGGCCGACGAGACGCGCGGCGCGATCGTGAAAGCGTTCGTCGTTCTCCAGCCCGGGTTCGTCGGAAGCGACGAGCTGGTCTCCGATATTCAAACGCATGTGCGCGGCCGCCTCGCGCCGTACGAGTACCCGCGCGAGATCGAGTTCATCGCTGCCCTGCCCATGACGACCACCGGCAAGGTGCAGAGGAAGGAGCTGCGCAGGCTCGAAGAAGCGAAGCTCGGCGGCAAGTGAAGCGCATCGTTCTTGCCGGGGCCGGCCATGCGCACCAGGTCGTGCTCGACTCCTTCGCGCACAA
>DASUFD010000142.1:0-22119 GCA_036274735.1 Burkholderiales bacterium | reverse complement strand
CTCGATCATCGGCGGGGCGTCGCTCTGGGTCATGGGGCGCAAGCCCGCTGCCCACTACAAGGGCGTGGCGAAGTTCTTCGCCTTCCTCTCGCAGCCGGAGATCCAGATGGACTGGCACATCAGCACCGGCTATGTGCCGATTACCCTCAAGGCGTTCGAGATGACCAAGGCCTCGGGCTACTACGAGAAGAACCCGGGCGCCGACATCCCGGTGCGGCAGCTGAACTACAAGCCGCCGACGGCCAATTCCAAGGGCCTGCGCTTCGGCAACTTCGTGCAGGGGCGCGAGGTGATCGAGGAGGAGATGGAGGCGGTGTTCGCCGGCAAGAAAGACGCTAAGACCGCGATGAATGACGCGGTGCGCCGCGGCAACCAGATCCTGCGCAAGTTCGAGGCGGCCAACAAGAACTAGCTCCAGGTGGAAAAGCGGGTCGTCTTCCGCTCCGCCTGGCTGCCGTACGCGCTGGTGGCGCCGCAGATCGCCGTCACCCTGGTCTTCTTCTTCTGGCCGGCGGTGCAGGCGGGCTGGTACTCGTTTCAGCTCCAGGACGCATTCGGCCTGCGCACCGAGTTCGTCGGCTTGGCGAACTTCGCCTCGCTGCTGCACGACGAGAGCTATCTCGACTCGTTCCAGATCACCGCGCTCTTCAGCGTTCTCGTGGCGGCGAGCGGCATCGCCATTTCGCTGCTCCTCGCCGCCATGGCCGACCGCGTGGTGCGCGGCGCGCTCGCCTACAAGACGCTGCTCATCTGGCCCTACGCGGTGGCCCCGGCGGTGGCCGGCGTGCTGTGGCTGTTCCTCTTCGCACCTTCCATCGGCATCGCCACCTACTGGCTGAAGCAGATCGGCGTGCACTGGAACTGGCTCCTGCAGGGCGATCAGGCGCTGCTGCTCATCGTCATCGCCGCGACGTGGAAGCAGGTGAGCTACAACTTCCTGTTCTTCCTCGCCGGGCTGCAGTCGATCCCGCGCTCGCTGGTCGAGGCTGCGGCGATCGACGGCGCGGGGCCGGTGCGGCGCTTCTGGACCATCGTGTTTCCCCTGCTCTCGCCGACCACGTTCTTCCTGCTGGTGGTCAACATCGTCTACGCCTTCTTCGACACCTTCGGCGTGGTCGACGCTACCACGCAGGGCGGGCCGGCCGGCGCGACGCAGATCCTAGTCTACAAGGTCTACTACGACGGCGTGAAGGCCGCCGACCTGGGCGGCTCATCGGCGCAATCGGTGATCCTCATGGCGATCGTGATCTCGCTCACCGTCGTGCAGTTCCGCTACGTCGAGCGCAAGGTGCAGTACTGATGGTCGAGAACCGTCCCGGCCTGAACATCCTCGCGCACGCCGTGCTGATCGCCGGCATCGCCGTCGTCGCCTTTCCGCTGTACGTGACCTTCGTCGCCTCGACGCTGACGCTCGACGAGATCGTCGCCGTGCCGATGCCGCTCGTGCCGGGCAGCCACTTCTGGGAGAACTACCGCCTGGCATGGACCTCGGGGGTGAGCAACGCAGCCGGCGCGCCGGTCGGGCCGATGCTGCTCAACAGCCTGATCATGGCGCTGGCGATCGCGGTGGGCAAGATCGCCATCTCGATCATCGCCTCGTTCGCGATCGTCTATTTCCGTTTCCCGCTGCGCAACTTCTTCTTCTGGATGATCTTCGTCACCCTCATGCTGCCGGTCGAGGTGCGCATCATCCCGACGTTCAAGGTGGTCGCCGACCTCGGCATGATCAACACCTACGTCGGCCTGACGCTGCCGCTCATCGCTTCCGCGACGGCGACCTTCCTCTTCCGCCAGTTCTTTCTCACCGTGCCCGACGAGTTGGCCGAGGCGGCGCGCATCGACGGCGCGGGGCCGATGCGCTTCTTCAAGGACGTGCTGCTCCCGCTCTCGAGGACCAGCATGGCGGCGCTGTTCGTGATCCAGTTCATCTACGGCTGGAACCAGTACCTGTGGCCGCTGCTCATCACCACCGACGAAGCGATGTACACCTCGGTGATCGGCATCAAGCGCATGATCGCCACCGGCGACGCGCTTACCGAGTGGAACCTGGTCATGGCGACGGCGATGCTCGCGCTGCTGCCGCCGGCGCTCGTCGTGCTGGCCATGCAGAGGTGGTTCGTGAAGGGCCTGGTGGAGACGGAGAAATAGCGCGATGGCAGAGGTGAGCTTCCGCGACGTACGCAAGCGCTACGGCGAGCTGGAGGTGATCCACGGCGTGAGCACCGACATCGCCGACGGCGAGTTCGTGGTGATCGTCGGCCCGTCGGGCTGCGGCAAGTCGACGCTGCTGCGCATGGTCGCCGGCCTCGAGCCGATCACCTCGGGCGAGATCGCGATCGGCGGCCGCGTCGTGAATGCGCTCGAGCCGAAGGACCGCGACATCGCCATGGTGTTCCAGAACTACGCGCTCTATCCGCACATGAGCGTGTACGACAACATGTCCTATGGCCTGCGCATTCGCGGCTTCGCGAAGCGCGAGATCGAGACGCGCGTCGCCAAGGCGGCGGAGATCCTCGAGCTCGAGCCCTACCTGCGGCGCCGCCCGCGCGAGCTCTCCGGGGGGCAGCGCCAGCGCGTGGCGATGGGCCGGGCCATCGTGCGCGAGCCCGCCGTGTTTCTCTTCGACGAGCCGCTCTCCAACCTCGACGCCAAGCTGCGCGTGCAGATGCGTGCCGAGTTGCAGGCGCTGCACCGCCGGCTCGGCACCACCAGCCTCTTCGTCACCCACGACCAGGTCGAGGCGATGACGCTCGCGCATCGCATGATCGTCATGAATGCCGGGCGCGCGGAGCAGATCGGCGCGCCGCTCGAGGTCTATGCCCGCCCGGCGACGACGTTCGTCGCGGCCTTCATCGGCTCGCCGCCGATGAACCTCATCCCGATGCAGCGCAACGGCGCCGAGGTGCTCTTCGGCATCCGGCCCGAGCACCTCGAGCCCTGCGGCGAGTCCGAGGCTAGCCTGGTGGCCGAGATCGACCTCGTCGAGCCCCTCGGCGCGGAGACCCTGGTCTACGGTCACCTCTGCGGCCGCGAGGGAAGAATCGCGGCGCGCCTGCATTCCTCGCTCGGCGCGCGAACCGGCCGCCTGCCGCTGCGCTACGACCCGGCGATGGCGCACTACTTCGATCGATCGAGCGGGCGCAGAATCGAGTGAAATGAAGCTCGACGCGATCGTGGTGGGCGCAGGCCACAACGGCCTCACCTGCGCCTGCTATCTCGCGCGCGCCGGTCTCAGGGTCAAGGTGCTCGAGCGACGAGCGGTCGTCGGCGGCGCCGCCGTGACCGAGGAATTCCACCCGGGCTTTCGCAACTCGGTCGCCGCGTACACCGTGAGCCTGCTGCAGCCCACGGTGATCCGCGAGCTGCGCCTCGCCGAGCACGGCCTGCGCATCGTCGAGCGGCCGGTCGCGAATTTCCTACCCCTGCCCGACGGCGGCTATCTCCTGGTCGGCGGCGGCGCCGACACGCAGTCGCACGTGGCGCGCTTCTCGCGGCGCGATGCCGAGCGCCTGCCCGCATACTGGGCGAGCGTCGGGCGGGTGGCCGACGTGCTGCGCGAGCTGGTGCTGCGCTCGCCCCCGAACGTCGGCGGCGGACTGCTCGACCTCGGGCGCGCCATCGAAGCCGGACGGCTCTTCAGGCGGCTGGACATGGAAGCGCGGCGCGACGTGCTCGCTTTCTTCACCCGCAGCGCCGCCGAGCTTCTCGACGGCTGGTTCGAGTCCGAGCCGATCAAGGCCGTCTACGGCTTCGATGCCGTGGTCGGCAACTACGCGAGCCCCTACCATCCCGGCACCGGGTACGTGCTGCTGCACCATGTCTTCGGCGAAGTGAACGGCAAGCGCGGTGCGTGGGGCCACGCGATCGGCGGCATGGGCTCCATCACCCAGGCCCTCGCCAGGGAAGCGCAGCGACTCGGCGTCGCTATCGAGTGCGATGCCGCCGTTTCGAGAATTTCGTCCGGGAAAGTGTGGCTGGCGGATGGCCGGGAACTGGAAGCCAAGGCCGTCATCGCGAACGTGAATCCGAAGCTCCTTTACCTCGGGCTCGTAGACCGCGGCGAGCTGCCGGTCGATTTCATCGCGCGCATCGAGCGCTACAAGTGCGCCTCCGCCACCTTCCGCATGAACGTCGCGCTCTCGCACCTGCCTACCTTCTCGAGCCTGCCGGAGCCGGGGCCGCAGCACGGCGCGGGCATCATCCTCGCGCCCTCGCTCGCCTACATGGACCGCGCCTATCTCGATGCGCGCACGCACGGCCTGTCGCGCCAGCCGATCGTGGAGATGGTGATTGCGAGCACGCTCGACGACACGCTCGCGCCGCCGGGGACGCACGTGGCGAGCCTTTTCTGCCAGCATTTCGCTCCCGAGGAGGATTGGCGGATCCGGAAACCCGAGGCGGTGCAGCGCATTTTCGACGTGGTCGAGTCGCATGCGCCGGGCTTCAAGGCGAGCGTGCTCGCCTACAGTGCCCTTTCGCCCGCCGACCTCGAGCGCGAGTTCGGGCTGGTGGGCGGCGACATCTTCCACGGCGCGCTCAGCCTCGACCAGCTCTGGTCGGCCCGTCCGCTGCTGGGCTACGCGGACTATCGCGGCCCGCTGAAGGGGCTTTACTTGTGCGGGTCCGGGGCCCATCCGGGAGGCGGCGTCACCGGTGCGCCGGGGCGCAATTGCGCGCGCGAGGTGCTGCGCGACTTCGGGAAACGGCTGCGCGGGTAAACTAGCCGGCGAGGAGCCCTCATGACCATCTACCTGCAACAGGCGGCACGCGCTACGCCGCTGCCGATGAGCGAGGCGGAGCGAAGCGCGCGCATCGAGCTCGCGGCCTGCCACCGCATCTTCGACATGCTCGGCTGGACCGAGATGATCTTCAACCACATCACGTTGCGTGTTCCCGGCCCGGAGCCGCGGTTCCTGATCAATCCGTTCGGGCTGCACTACCGCGAAGTCAAGGCGAGCAACCTGGTGCTGATCGACATCGAGGGCAACGTATTGCGCGACAGCGGCTGGCCGGTGAACCGCGCAGGCTTCGTCATCCACTCGGCGATCCACGGCTCGCATCCGCAAGCGCACTGCGTGATGCACACGCACACGACGAACGGCGTCGCGGTGTCGTGTTTGAAAGAAGGCCTCTCGAGCGACAACTTCTATGGCGCCATGCTGCATGGCCGGGTCGCCTATCACGCGCTGGAGGGCGTCACCGTCGATACCGGCGAGCGCGAGCGGATCGTGCGCGACCTCGGCGACAAGGACGTCATGATCCTGCGCAACCACGGCCTGCTTTCCTGGGGCCGCAGCGTCGCCGAGGCCTACCTGCGGCTGTGGACGCTGCAGCGCGCCTGCGACGTCCAGGTGACTGCGGCGCGCATGGGCGAGATCCACCGCCTCTCGCCGCCGGTCATCGAGCGCATGCTCGCCGAGTCGGGCCCGGGCGAGAGCCGCACCTGCGAGGACGTCTACGCCGCCCTGGTGCGCATGGTGGACGCGCGCGACCCCTCGTACCGGGAATAGCGAGGTTGACGTTAACGTAAACGTCAACTAGGCTGGCCGGCGCATGACCGACCTCTCGGACTCCGGAAAGCTCGTCACCAAGACGAAGCACAAGGTGCGCTTCGTCACCGCGGCGAGCCTGTTCGACGGCCACGACGCGTCGATCAACATCATGCGGCGCATCCTGCAGGCCTCGGGCGCCGAGGTGATCCACCTCGGGCACAACCGCTCGGTCGACGAGATCGTCGAAGCGGCGCTGCAGGAGGACGTGCAGGGCATCGCTGTATCGTCCTACCAGGGCGGGCACCTCGAGTACTTCAAGTACATGATCGACCTGCTGCGCAGCCGCGGCGGCGCGCACATCAAGGTCTTCGGCGGCGGCGGCGGGGTGATCGTCGCCGCCGAGATCGACGAGCTGCGGCGCTACGGCGTAACGCGCATCTATTCACCCGAAGACGGCCAGCGCATGGGCCTGCAGGGCATGATCAACGACATGCTCGCGCAGTGCGACTTCGACCTCGCGCAGTACGCGCCGCGCAGCCTGGAGGCCGGGAATCCGCGCGCGCTGGCACAGGTCATCACCGCTCTGGAGCTTGGGGTTTTCACAGATAAGCAATCCCTCAAAAAAACGGGGGAAGCCCCGGTTCTTGGCATCACCGGCACCGGCGGCGCGGGCAAGAGCTCGCTCACCGACGAGCTGGTGCGGCGCTTCCGCCTCGACTACAGCGACACGCTGAAAATTGCCGTCCTCTCCATCGACCCGACGCGGCGCAAGACCGGCGGCGCGCTGCTCGGCGACCGCATTCGCATGAACGCGATCCATCATCCCGGCATCTTCATGCGCTCGCTCGCCACGCGCGCCGCCGGGAGCGAGCTCTCGGCGGCCACCGCCGAGGCGATCGCCGCGTGCCAGGCGGCGGGCTATGAGCTCGTCATCGTCGAGACCGCCGGCATCGGCCAGGGGGACGCGGCGATCGTCACGCACGCCGACGTGTCGCTCTACGTGATGACGCCGGAGTTCGGCGCCGCGAGCCAGCTCGAGAAGATCGACATGCTCGATTTCGCCGACGTGGTGGCGATCAACAAGTTCGACCGCAAGGGCGCCGAGGACGCGCTGCGCGACGTGAGGAAGCAGGTGCAGCGCAACCGCGAGGCGTTCCGCGAGCCGCCGGAGGCGATGCCGGTGTACGGAACGATCGCCGCGCGCTTCAACGACGACGGCGTCACCGCGCTCTACCATGCGCTTGCGGCGCGGCTCGCCGACAAGGGCCTGCGCGCGGGCGGGGGCCGGCTGCCCAAGCCGAAGGACAAGGCCTCCTCGCGCATCCATCTCCTCATTCCCGCGCAGCGCCAGCGTTATCTTGCGGAGATTGCCGAAACGGTGCGCGGCTACCACGCACGGGCACAACGGCAGTCGCGCCTCGCGCGCGAGCGCCAGCAACTGCTGTCGGTGAAAAGCATGCTGGGCGAGGCGTTGCCTGGGGTGGAAAAGCTGATTGTCGAAAAGGACGCGGCGCTCGAAGCCGAGTCGAAGCGGCTGCTCGACGCTTGGCCCGATACGGTGCAGGCGTATTCCGGCGACGAGCAGGTGGTCAAGGTGCGCCAAGGCAGCAAATTCGGCGAGATCCGCACGCGCCTGACCCACACGTCGCTCTCGGGCACGCATGTTCCGAAGGTGGCGCTGCCGCGCTTCGAGGACCATGGCGAGCTCCTGCGCTGGCGCATGCGCGAGAACCTCCCGGGCGAGTTCCCGTTCACCGCCGGCGTCTTCCACTTCAAGCGCGAGAACGAGGATCCGACGCGCATGTTCGCCGGCGAGGGCGACCCGTTCCGCACCAACCGGCGCTTCCACCTGCTTTCCAAGGACATGCCGGCGAAGCGGCTCTCCACCGCCTTCGATTCGGTGACGCTCTACGGCTTCGATCCCGACGAGCGCCCGGATATCTACGGCAAGGTGGGCAACTCGGGCGTTTCCATCGCCACGCTCGACGACATGACGGCGCTTTACGCCGGCTTCGACCTGTGCCACCCGGCGACCTCCGTGTCGATGACGATCAACGGGCCCGCGCCGACCATCCTCGCCATGTTCTTCAACACGGCGATCGATCAACAGCTCGAGAACGCGAAAAGGGAGAAGGGGTCCGACCTTGCGGAAGAAGAAAGTGCATTGATAAGAGCGAGGACTCTGTCCACCGTCCGGGGGACCGTGCAGGCGGACATCCTGAAGGAAGACCAGGGGCAGAACACCTGCATCTTCTCGACCGATTTCTCGCTCAAGGTGATGGGCGACATCCAGGAGTACTTCATCGCCCACAAGGTGCGCAATTTCTACTCGGTGTCGATCTCGGGCTACCACATCGCGGAGGCGGGGGCGAACCCGATCTCGCAGCTCGCCTTCACGCTGGCGAACGGCTTCACCTTCGTCGAGGCCTACCTTGCGCGCGGCATGCCGATCGACGACTTCGCGCCGAACCTCTCGTTCTTCTTCTCCTACGGGATGGATCCGGAGTACGCGGTGCTCGGGCGCGTGGCGCGGCGCATCTGGGCGGTGGCGATGAAGGAGCGCTACGGCGCAAACGAGAGGAGCCAGAAGCTCAAGTTCCATTCCCAGACCTCCGGCCGCTCGCTGCACGCGCAGGAGATCGCCTTCAACGACATCCGCACGACGCTGCAGGCGCTGATCTCCACCTACGATCACACCAACTCGCTGCACACCAACGCCTACGACGAGGCGATTACCACCCCGACGGAGGAGTCGGTGCGCCGCGCGATGGCGATCCAGCTCATCATCAACAAGGAATGGGGGCTCGCGAAGAACGAGAACCCGAACCAGGGCTCGTTCCTGATCGAGGAGCTCACCGACCTCGTCGAGGAGGCGGTGCTCAAGGAGTTCGAGGCGATCTCGAGCCGCGGCGGCGTGCTCGGCGCGATGGAGACCGGCTACCAGCGCGGCAAGATCCAGGAGGAGTCGCTCTATTACGAGCACAGGAAGCACGACGGCTCCCACCCGATCGTCGGCGTGAACACCTTCCGCAATCCCCACGGCGACGCGGTATCGCAGAAGCTCGAGCTCATCCGCTCCACCGAGGAGGAGAAGCGCTCGCAGCTCGCGCGACTACGCGATTTTCAGCAGAGAAACGCCGCCCAGTCCGGGAAGATGCTGGAGCGGCTGCGCCAGGCCGTGATGCGCGACGAGAACGTCTTCGAGGTGCTGATGGACGCAGTGCGCGTCTGCTCCCTCGGGGAGATCACGCACGCGCTCTTCGAGGTCGGCGGACAGTACCGGCGCAGCATGTGACGCCGCGGCGCGGCACGTGCGGCGTCAGGAGACGAAGCCTTTCAGCACCAGGCCGACGCCGAAAACGGCGAGCGTCATCAGGCTGATGATCAGGAAGGTCGAGCCGATCTCGCTGCGAACGAGAAAAAACGCCGGCTTTCCTTCGCGCGGACGGGCGAGATACATCACGAAGCCGGCGACGGCGACCATGACGACGCCAGCCAGGACGAGAGTCGCGTGCTCGAGGAACATGGGTCTACCTCCTCGCCGGATTTTCGGCGGCGAGGGCATTACCGTTCCATACGCGTCGCGCACCATCGGCATTAACGCCGCATAAACGCTCAGGAGGTCCCGGCGAGCTGGTCGGGCGTGCGCAGCCGGTAGCCCACGCCGAGCTCGGTCAGCAGGTAGTTGGGCCGAGCCGGGTCGGCTTCGATGCGGCTGCGCAGCTTGCGGATGAACACGCGCAGGTACTGGACGTCGTCGCGATGCGCCGCGCCCCAGATCTCGCTCAGGAGCTGCCCGTGCGTCACGACCTTGCCGGCGTGGGCGACGAGGATCTGCAGCAGCCGGTACTGCTTGGGCGAGAGGCGCACTTCCGCGCTGTCCACGCGCACGATGCGGTGCACCAGGTCTACCTCCAGTCCACCGACGCGGAATACCGGCTCGGGCGCTTCGCGCTCAACCTGGCGCCGCAGCGCCGCCCTGATGCGGGCGAGAAGCTCCGCCATGCCGAAGGGCTTGACGACGTAGTCGTCCGCGCCGAGCTCGAAGGCGCGAACTTTCTCGTCCTCGCGGCTGCGCACGGAGAGCACGATCACCGGCACGCGCGACCACTCGCGCAGCGCACGTAGCACGTCGAAGCCTTCGCGGTCGGGCAGGCCGAGGTCGAGCACGACGAGCTCGGGCCGCTCGGTGACGGCGGCGCGCAGCGCGGCCGCGGCGGTCGCCGCTTCGACGACGGCGTAAGCGTGGCTTTGCAGTCCCACGCGCAGGAAGCGGCGAATCTGCGGCTCGTCGTCGACGACGAGGATGCGCGGGCCGGCGTCACTCATCGGCGGCTTCCTCGCTGGCCGCCGCGGCGGTCGGCACCGGCAGGCGGATCTTCACGCGCACGCCCTGGGCGGGCCCGGCGCTTAGCACTGCCACCGCGCCGCCGTTCCCCTCGACGAACGCGCGGCAGATCGCCAGCCCCAGTCCGCTGCCGGCCGCCGGCCGGCCGTCGTGCGCGCTGCCGCGGTAGAAGGCATCGAACACCCGGTCGAGCTCCTCGGCCGGGATGCCGCGCCCGCGGTCTCCGATCTCCAGCACCACCTCGCTCCCCTCGCGCCGTGCAACGACGCTCACCTCCGCGCCGGCGGGCGAATATTTCGCGGCATTGTCCAGCACGTTGGCGAGCGCATGCTCCATGAGAAAGAGGTCGAGCCGCAGCATCGGCAGCTCGGGCGGCAGCTCGATGCGCAGCGGGTGGCCGGCGAGCGCCTTTTCCTTGCGCCGCAGCGCCGCATTGACGATGTCGGCGAGCTCGACCAGCTCGAGGCGCGGCGCAAGCTGGCCCGCGCGAATGCGCGAGAGGTCGAGGACGCTGTCGATATAGCTCGCCAGCCGCTCTGCCTCCTCGCGCACGGTCGCCACCAACTCGCGCCGCGCCCGCGGCTCGCCGTGCTCGCCGAGCGTCTCCAGGGCGGTCGCCGAGCCGAGAATCGAGGCGAGCGGCGTCTGCAGGTCGTGCGATACCGAGTTGAGCAGCGCTTCGCGCAGCGCCTCGCCCTGCACCTTGAGCCTCGCCTCGGCGATCTCGCGCGCCTGCGAGCGCATCCGTGCGGCGAGCCGGCCGGTGAGGACGGCCACGACGACGAAGACGATGAGATCGGCGAAGTCCTGCGGACTGGCGACGTGGAAGCTGTAGATCGGCCTGTAGAAGAGGAAGCTTCCCGCCGCGACGCTGAGAATGGCGGCGAAAAGCGAGGGGCCGAGCCCCCACAGCGTCGCGCTCGTTACCACGGCGGCGAGAAAGAGCACGGAGACGTGCGGCAGGGGCACGACACGAGTCAGCACATGGCCGACCAGCGCGACCACGGCGACGGCGAGCGCGCTCTTCAGGTAGTTGCTCATCGCGGCCGCAGTATTCCACGCCGCGGCGCCGGGGATCAGGCGACGCGCGCGGGCCGGGGTGCTTCCGAAAGCCTCCTCATCGTCACCACCAGCGCCACCGTGGCGAGGCCGATCGCCGTGGTGACCCAGCTCGGGAAGCCGATCAGCAGGCCGGCCACGAAAAGCACGACGCGCGACCAGGGGCGCAGCCGGCCGAACTTCCAGAGGAAGCCCTCGGAGGCGCCGGCGATGACGACGATGGCGACGATGTTGAGCAGCACCCATACCGCGGTGCGCCAGAGCGGCCCCTGCAGGATGAGCGAGGGCTCGAAGAGGAAAAAGATCGGGATGAAGTAGATGACCACCCCGAGGCGAGCGGCATGCATGCTCGTCTTGATCGGGTCGGAGCCGCTGATGCGCGAGGCGAGGAATGCCGCGAGCGCGACCGGCGGGGTAATGGCGGCGAGCGTGGCGTAATAGGCGATGAAGAGGTGGATCGCCAGCGTGTTCATGCCGCCCGCCTGCTGCAGCGCCGGCGCGAAGGTGAGCGCGAGCATCAGGTAGGCCGCGACGATCATGCCGAGCATGCCGAAAATCATGCACACGCCGACGCCGATGGCGATGATCGGCACCACGCTCGAGCCGCCCATCTGCACGAGCGCCGCTGTGATCGAGGGCGCGACGCCGGTCGCCATCAGCCCGCCGAGGATGAAGCTCGTCGGCAGCAGCAGCGCGGTGGTCTCGGCGAGCAGTTTCCCGGTCTCGAGCGCGATTGTCTTCAGGCGCGCCGGGCCGATGCGCAGGTCCTTGCGCAGGAAGGTGAGCGCGATGAGGAGCGCCGAGGCGTAGAAGGGGGTGAGCCGCTCCCAGCGCATGAAGACCAGGCCCCAGACGAGGAACGCCAGCACGCCGAGGAACGGCCATCCCTCGCGCAACGCCTCGCGCACCGAGGGCAGCTTCTCCGGCGGCGTGCCGGTCATGTTGTTGCGCGCGGCGTAGCCGTCGACGTGGCAGTAGAGGCCGAAGTAGTAGAGCACGCTCGGAATGAGCGCCGCCATGACGATCACCCCGTACGGGGTATTGGTGAAGTCGGCCATGATGAACGCGACGGCGCCCATCACCGGCGGCATGAGCATGCCGCCGGTGGACGCGCATGCCTCGAGCGCCGCCGCGTAGTGCGGCGGAAAGCCGGCGCGCATCATGCTCGGGATGGTGACCGAGCCCGTGCTCACCACGTTGCCGAAGATGCTGCCGCTCAGGCTGCCGAAGAAGCCGCTCGCGAGCACCGCCACCTTCGCGGGGCCGCCGCGCGCGCGGCCCATGAGCGCCATGGCGAGCTTGAGGAAGAAGTCGGCCGCGCCGCTTGCGGCGAGCAGCGCAGCGAGAATCAAGAAGCCGATGAGCACCTCGCCCACCACGCGCGTCACCACGCCGAGCATCGCGTCGCTCGAGTAGACGTTGAACGCAAGCGTGCGCGCGAGCGTCGCCGGCGGCCCCCAGAAGATCCCGGGCATGTACTGTGCGTAGACGGGATAGAGGCCGAGGGCGAGCACGATGCCGAGGAAGATGTTGCCGCCGGAGCGCCGCGCCGCCTCGAGCACCATGACGAACATGCCGGCGGCGACGACGAGCTGCCAGGTCGCGGCGACCGGCACCCAGGTCTCGTAGACGAGCGCGCGCGACTTGTAGGCGAGGAACCCGGCGAGAACGAGCGTGACGAGGGCCGGGCCGTAGCTCAGCCAGGTGACGCGCGGCTCGCTCTTGTGCGCCGGCAGGAAGAGGAACGCGAGCGGCAGGTACAGCGCGATCAGCAGGAAGTAGTACGTGACGTCGAGCAGCGCGATCAGCTCGAAGATGTACCCGACCGCGAGCAGCACGCCGGCGGCCGACATGCCGATCACTGCCCAACGCACCGGAAGCGGCAGGCCCGCATAGCGGGCGATGCCGCCGCCGGCCTGAGGGGCGGCCCCTGCGATCTCGCTGCTCACTTGAGCGAGAGCACCTCTTCGCCGAAGGACTGCGCCATGCCGTGCGCCTTGCGGTAGTCCTGCCACAGCGCGACCCACTGCGCGTTGCCCGGCTCGACGGCGATATCCTTCTTCTGCGCCTCGGCCATCGCGGACTTATAGGCCGCTTCGCGTGCGCGCGCGAGCTTCACCAGCGCGTCCTGGCGTGCCTGGAAGCTCGCCTTCCACAGGCCTTTCTCCTTCAGGTAGCGGATCGTGCCCTCGTGCAGCGGCTGCAGCGCGCCGTTCTCCAGGAAGAGCTCGAGATTGGCGATGCTCATCATGGGCGCGTACTGGAAGTCGTTCTTGTACTTGTCGTGGTTCACGTCGAGCCATTTCACGAGCTGGTAGACGAACTCGCGATCCTCGTCGGCGCGCACGTGGTTCGCCTGAAAGGCGTGATCCATGTAAACGCCGATCGCCGACTTCACGCCCGCGACCGTCTTGCCGCGCACGTACCCGGCCATCAGCTTGCGATAGCGATCGTAGGCCGCCGGGTTCTTGTCGCGCGGCGGCAGCTCGAGCCAGCGCAGGCCGTGCGGCGTCGCCTCGGCCTTGAAGGACGGACCGGAGATCGGCGAGGTGAAGGTCACGTCGACGCGGCCCTCGGCGAGCACCGCCGTGTTCGCGCCGTAGCTGCCGACGGCCACGAGATCGACGTCGCTTTCCTTGAGATTGCGGTAGGCGAGGAGCGCCTGGACCCCGGAGACGAGGAACGACGAGCTCTTCGCGAGCGCGATGCGGGTGCCCGGGCCGATGTCGTCGAAGGACTTGATCTTCGAGTCGCCCTGCACGGCATAGCCCCAGGGCGTCACCATGTTCATGTTGAGCACGCGCGTGTCGCTCGGCCCCGCCGTCTTGCTCGCATAGCCCTGCACCGCGTCCATCTGGTCGAAATAGTCGGAGGCCTGGAGCATGGTCACGCGGCCCTCGCCGGTGTTCAGCCAGCCCACCCGCGCGAAGCCGTTCGGCGCCGGCAGCACGGCAACCCTGCAACCGGTCGCCGCCTGGAACTTGGAAGACCACGCGACGGCGAGCGAATGGTTCGCCGTGCCGACGACCGGGGTGATGACGTTGAAGCTCGGCGGCCACTTGTAATCCTGCGCGAGCGCCTCGCGCCCGCCAGACGAAAGCATGCTCGCGGCGAGCGTCGCGGCGGCGACAAGCCGCAGCGTGGCGCGCCGAACCGGGTTGGCGTACATAGATCCTCCTCCTGATTGTTTGTGGCGAGTCTAACCCCGCCAGACTGACGCGATTCTTAAGGACCGAGGCGGACCTTCAAAAGCGCACGGCAAGGCCTGCCGAGAGCTCGCCCTGCGTCATCGTCGTGCCCTTCACCTGCACGACGCAGCCGCCGCTGCAGAACATGCCGCCGCTGCTGTCGAGCAGCGTGACGAAGCCGCGCGCCTCGAGCCTGATGCCGACGTGCTTGGTCGCCGGGATCATGTAGCCGCCGCCGATGTTGAAGGAAAAGCGCGTCTCCGAGTCGAGGCCCGACTGCTGCGGGCTGAGCCGGGTCGCGCCCAGGCCGCCCACGACATAGAAGCCGCGCCCGACCTGCTCGGGGAAGTACGTTCCGCCGATGTGGTAGTAGGTGATGTCGAGGCCGAAGTCGTTCACGACCGGAGAGAAGAGCCCGCTCGCCTTGAGATCGGCGCTGCGGTGGGAGACGAAGAGCTCCCACTGGGTATTGCGGCTCAGCCCGAAGTCGGCCGCGACCGCATAGCTACCCCCCTCGGTCACCTCCCATTTGTCATCCGTCGCGACATCGGTCAGCTCGCCGCCGAAACGGTAGCCGGCATAGAACGTGAGGTTGCTTTCCTTCTCGGGCGGGCGCGCTGGCGCGGTCTGTGCCTGGACGATGCCGGGCAGCAGGGCGGCGAGCGCCGCGGGTATCAGGAGCAGGATTTTCGTGCGTGGCATGCGCTGACGATAGGAGAAGCCGGCGGCGAATCTCTTGAGCTTCGTCAAACTCCTCAGTTGACCGTCGCTCCCGACTGCTTGACCGCCTCGCCCCACTTCTCGTACTCGGCGCGCAGGAAGGGCGCGAATTCCTTCGGCCCCATGTAGGTCGGCGCGATGCCGGCCGTGCGCAGCTTGCGCACCGTGTCCGGATCGTGCAGCGCCTGGTCGATCGCGCCCGCAAGGCGCTCGACGATCGCCTCGGGCGTGCCGGCCGGCGCAAGCATGCATAGCCAGAGCGAGGCCTCGTAGCCCGGCACGCCGGCCTCGGCGATGGTCGGCACGTCGGGGAGGTCGGGCCAGCGCTTCGCGCCCGTCACGCCGAGCGCACGCAGGCGGCCGTTGCGCACGTGATTGATGACGTTCGGCACGCCGGCGAAGGTCACCTTGACGCGGCCGGCAAGCACATCCTGCATCGCCTGGCTGCTGCCCTTGTAGGGCACGTGGTTGAGCTGCACGCCGGCGAGCGTGGCGAAGAGCGCCCCTACGAGGTGCTGCGCGCTGCCATTGCCCGAGCTCGCGTAGTCGATCTTGCCCGGCTCGCGCCTGGCGAGCGCCACGAGCTCTTGCACCGAATTCGCGGCGAGGTCCGGGTGCACCGCGAGCACATAGGGTCCGGAAGCGATGAGCGCCACGGGAGCGAAGTCCTTCAGCGGGTCGTACGGCAGCTTCCTGTAGACGTGCGCGCTGATGACGTGCGGCGTGGCGGTGAAGAGCAGGTTGTAACCGTCGGGCGCCGCCTTGGCGATCTCGTTCGCGCCGATGGTGCTGCCGGCGCCCGGCTTGTTCTCCACCACGAAGGTGCCGTTGAGGCTGCGCCCGATCGTCGGCGCGAGCAGGCGCGCCGGCACGTCGGCGAAGCCGCCCGCGCCCAGGGGCACGACGATGCGCACCGGACGTTCCGGCCAGCTCTGCGCAACGGCATTGAACGTCGCGAGGAAAAGGACGGCGCAGAAAGCGCGTGCGAAAAGCGATGTCATCCGCGGTACTCCGGTTCGGGCTGGGTGAAGAACGAATGCAGGATGTGATAGACCATCAGGTAGTTCCTCTGCTGGAAGCTCGCATGCGAGATCCCGGCCATGACGCTGAACTGCTTGTCCGGGTTCGGCAGCTTGCGGAAGAACGCGAGCAGGTCCTCGAGCGAGGCGATGCCGTCGTATTCGCCGCGCATGATGAGCGTCGGCACGCCGAGCTTCGTCGGGTCGTTCACCGGCAGCTTCGAGCACATGTCGACGTACGTGCCGGTCGGCACGGAGTCGTCGAGCGCGAGTATCGCGTCGGCGAAGGCCTCGATCGTCGCCTCGTCTGCCGTGCCGGGATGATCGCGACGGAAGATGCTGTGCACGAAGGCGCGGTCGATCGGCCGGCGATGCCTGGCCGCGAACTCGGGCAGGCGCTTCCTGCGCTCGGCGAGCGTCGGGCTGCCCTCGCCCGTCCAGACAAAGGCGTCGAGCGCGAGGCGTGCGACGCGCTCGGGATGGCGCTCGGCGAAGAGCGCGGCCTTCAGCGCGCCGGAGGAGATGCCGTAGACGAGCAGCTTTTTCGCCGATGAATGCTCGAGGATGTATCGGCTGCCGGCCGCGAGGTCGTCCGCGCCGTTGGCGATGTCGCAGTTGATCGGGCGCGACTTGTCCGAGCGGCCATAGCCTTCGTTGTCCATCGTCCAGGTGTCGAAGCCGCGCGCCGCGAACCATTCCATCACCGAGGAGTGCGGGCGGGCGGGCACGTGAAGGTCGAAGGTCGGCTGCGAAGCCATCGACGAGCCGTGCACGAAAAGCACCGTGCCGCGCGTCGGGGTCGGGGCGCTCTTCTGCCAGAGAAAAAGCCGTACGTCCCCCTTGCGGGTCCAGTGTTCTTGGCCGTTCATAGTGAGCGGATTATCCTAAATCTGTGCAAGAATCCATTGCCCTTAGGAGGAGGGACCCTCGATGACGGCGGACATCGGGAAGCTCGACACTTTTCCGAAGCTGCTCATGCATCATGCCGCGGTCCGCGGCTCGGCGCCGGCCATCCGGGAGAAGGACCTGGGCATCTGGCAGACCTGGACCTGGCGGCAGTTTGCCGACGAGGTGAACGCAGTGGCGTGCGCGCTTGCCGCGCTGGGCCTCAGGCGCGGCGAGCACTTCGCGCTGGTCGGCGACAACCGCCCGCGGCTCTACGCGACCATGGCCGCCGTGCAGTGCCTGGGCGCCATTCCGGTACCGCTCTACCAGGATGCCATCGCCGCCGAGATGGCCTATCCGATCCAGAACGCCGGCATCGCGCTCGCCTTCGCCGAGGACCAGGAGCAGGTGGACAAGCTCCTCGAGATCGCGCCGCAGTGCCCGGCATTACAGCGCATCATCTACGACGACCCGCGCGGCATGCGCCATTACCCGCACGAGCGGCTGCTGCCGTACGACAAGCTGCTCGTGCAAGGCCGCGAGGGGATGCAGCGCGATCCCTCGTTCGTCGAGCGCGAGATCGCCAAGGGCTCGGGCGGCGATACGGCGGCGATGTTCTTCACTTCCGGCACGACGGGCGTGGCGAAGGGCGTGGTGCATACCCATGCCAGCCTGATCGGACCGTCGCGCGTCGCGGCCGAGCTCGACCGCCTCGATGCGAACGACGTCATCCTCGCCTACCTGCCGCCGGCCTGGATCGGGCAGAACATCTTCTCCTGCGCGCAGGCCTACGTCGCCGGCTACTGCATCTGCTGTCCCGAGTCCTCGGAGACGGTGATGATCGACATGCGCGAGATCGGCCCTACGTACTACTTCGCGCCGCCCCGCGTGCTCGAGAACCTTCTCACCCAGGTGTCGATCCGCATGGAGGACGCCTCGCCGCTCAAGCGCTGGCTCTACCGCAGGTTCATGGACATCGCGCAGCGCGTCGGCGGCGCGATCCTCGACGGAAAGCCGGTGTCCACGATGGACCGGCTCCGGTACGGGCTCGGCGACGTGCTCGTCTATGGGCCCCTGCGCAACGTGCTCGGCATGAGCCGGGTCAAGGTCGGCTATACCGCCGGCGAGGCGATAGGGCCCGACCTCTTCAAGTTCTACCGCTCGATCGGCATCAATCTGAAGCAGCTCTACGGCTCCACGGAGACGGCGGTATTCGTCTGCGTGCAGCCCGACGGGCAGGTGCGGCCGGACACGGTCGGCCCCGCGGTGCCGGGCGTGGAGCTTCGCTTCACGCCGGAGCGCGAGCTCGTGGTGCGCACTCCGGGTCTCTTCCGCGAGTACTACAAGAACCCGCAGGCGACGGCGGAAGTGAAGGACGCGCAGGGCTGGTTCCACACCGGCGACGCCGGCTATTTCGACGCCGACGGGCACGTGAAGATCATCGACCGCGTCAAGGACGTCGGCAGCCTCGCCGACGGCACGCTCTTCGCGCCGAAGTATCTCGAGAACAAGCTCAAGTTCTACTCCTACATTCGCGAGGCGGTCTGCTTCGGCCATGGGCGCCGCGAGGTGTGCGCATTCATCAACATCGATCCCGACGCGGTCGGCAACTGGGCCGAGCGGCGCAGCCTCGCGTACGCCGGCTACCTCGACCTCGCTTCGCGCCCGGAAGTCGCCGAGCTGATCGGCAGTTGCGTGGAGCGGGTGAACGCCGACCTGGCGCGGGATCCGCAGCTCGCCGGCAGCCAGATCCACCGTTTCCTGGTCCTGCACAAGGAGCTCGATGCCGACGACGGCGAGCTCACGCGCACGCGCAAGGTGCGGCGACGCTTCATTGCCGAGAAATACCAGCAGCTCGTCGACGCCTTGTACGGCGGCGCGGCATCGGTGCATATCGAAGCTCAGGTGCGCTACGAGGATGGCCGCTCCGGCACCCTCGGCGCCGACCTGAAGATCCACGACGTGAAGACCTTCGTCCCCGCGGCGGCGACCCAGGCGGCATGAGCGCGCAGCCCCGGCCCTTCGTCGAAGAAGCGCCGCGCGGCGCCACCCGCCGGGTCATCGGCGAGGTCATCCTCTCGGTGGAAGGCGTGTCGCTTTCCTTCGGCGGCGTGAAGGCGCTGTCCGAGGTCTCGTTCGACGTGCGCGAGCACGAGATCCGCGCGATCATAGGCCCGAACGGCGCGGGCAAGAGCTCGATGCTGAACGTCATCAACGGGGTCTATCACCCGCAGAAGGGGACGGTGCGCTTTCTCGGCCGGCCGCGCCAGGACGTCGACACCCACGAGGCGGCCGCGCAGGGCATCGCGCGCACCTTCCAGAGCCTCGCCCTCTTCAAGGGCATGAACGTGCTCGACAACATCATGACCGGGCGCAACCTGCGCATGAAGGCGAGCCTGCTCGCGCAGGCGATCCGTTTCGGGCCGGCCGAGCGCGAAGAGCTCGAGCACCGCGCCGTGGTCGAGCGCATCATCGACTTCCTCGAGATCCAGGCCTACCGCAGGACCCCGGTGGGGCGGCTGCCCTACGGGCTGCAGAAGCGCGTCGACCTCGGGCGCGCGCTCGCCATGGAGCCTCGGCTGCTGCTCCTCGACGAGCCGATGGCGGGCATGAACGTCGAGGAAAAGCAGGACATGTGCCGCTTCATCCTCGACGTGAACGACGAGTTCGGCACGACGATCGTGCTCATCGAGCACGACATGGGCGTCGTGATGGACCTCTCCGATCGCGTGGTGGTGCTCGACTACGGCAAGAAGATCGGCGACGGCACGCCGGAGGAGGTGCGCAACAACCCGGCCGTCGTCGACGCCTACCTCGGCGTGAGCCACTGAGGCGCGGCAAGCGATGAAGCAGCGCTACCTCCCGGTCGCCATCCTCATCGCGGTGCTCGCCGTCGGGCTCGCGCTGCCGCTCGCCACCAACGCGAGCGCCCCGGGGTTCTACATCGAGGTGCTGCTCGGCGGCCTGATGGCCGGAGTCCTCTACTCGCTCGTCGCGCTGGGCTTCGTCCTGATCTTCAAGGCGTCGGGGGTGTTCAATTTCGCGCAAGGCGCGATGGTGCTCTTCGCCGCGCTCTCGGTGGCGCGCATCGCCGAGCAGGTGCCGCTGTGGGCGGCCGTGCTGCTCGGCATCGCCATCATGGTGCTGCTCGCGGTCGTCGTCGAGCGCCTCGTGCTGCGGCCGCTCGTGAACCAGGAAGGCGTCGTGCTCCTCATGGCGACGCTCGGTGTCTCGTACTTCCTCGACGGCTTCGGGCAGACGGTGTGGGGGAGCGACATCTATTCCATCGAGCTCGGGCTGTCCAAGGCGCCGGTCATGATCCTCGGCGATCTCTTCAAGGGCGGCATCCTCATCAACAAGGACGACGTGGCGGCCGCGGTGGTGGCCGTGCTGCTCGTCGCCGCGCTCGCCGTATTCTTCCAGAAGACCGCCACCGGCCGCGCGCTGCGCGCGGTCGCCGACGATCACCAGGCGGCGCAGTCGATCGGCATTCCGCTCAACCGCATCTGGGTCATCGTCTGGTCGGTGGCCGGCGTGGTGGCCGTGGTGGCCGGCATGGTGTGGGGCGCCAAGCTCGGCGTGCAGTTCTCGATCTCCCAGGTCGCGCTCAAGGCGCTGCCGGTGGTCATCCTCGGCGGCTTCACCTCGATCCCCGGGGCGATCATCGGCGGCCTGATCATCGGCGTGGGAGAGAAGATGGCCGAAGTGTTCCTCGGACCGGTGCTCGTGAGAGCCTTCGACCTCGCCGGCGGCGGGATCGAGAACTGGTTCGCCTACGTGCTCGCGCTGCTTTTCCTGCTGGTGCGCCCCGAAGGGCTCTTCGGCGAGCGCATCATCGACCGGGTCTGACCATGCTCTATCGCGAGAACGGCCAGTTCAAGACGAGCTACCGGCAGGACGAGGCGCTGCTGCCGATCCTGCAGGATCGCGTGTTCATCTGGGCGCTGCTCGCGCTTGCCTTCCTGGCCGTGCCCTTCCTCGCGAGCAACTACCTCTTCCTCTCGATCCTCAACCCGTTCCTCATCATGGCGCTCGCCGCGGTAGGCCTCAACCTGCTCGTCGGCTACTGCGGGCAGATCTCCATCGGGCACGCGGCATTCATGGCGGTGGGCGCCTACGCCGCGTACAACCTGATGCTGCGCGTGCCGAACCTGAGCTTCCTCGTCGCCCTCGTGCTCGCCGGCCTGATCGCCGCCGCCGTCGGCATGCTGTTCGGCATCCCGAGCCTGCGCATCAAGGGCCTCTACCTGGCGGTCGCCACGCTGGCCGCGCAGTTCTTCATCGACTGGACCTTCGCCCGCGTCAAGTGGTTCACGAACTACGCGCCGTCGGGCTCGGTGTCGACGCCGGTGCTCGATATCTTCGGCTGGCGCCTCGACACGCCGGCGCGCAAGTACGTGTTCCTGCTCGCCGTCGTCACCGTGTTCACCGTGCTCGCGCGGAACCTCGTGCGCGGCCACATCGGCCGGGCCTGGATGGCGATCCGCGACATGGACGTCGCCGCGGAGGTGATCGGCATCCGCCCGGTGTACGCGAAGCTCACCGCCTTCGCGGTCAGCTCGTTCTACGTCGGCATCGCCGGCGCGCTCTGGGGATTCGTCTACCTCGGCTCCTGGGAGCCGCTCGCGTTCAACATCACGCTCTCGCTCAACCTGCTGTTCATGATCATCATCGGCGGCATGGGATCGATCACCGGCAGCTTTTTCGGCGCGCTGTTCATCGTCGCGCTGCCGATCGTGCTCGACCAGGTACCGGCGACGCTCGGCGTGCCGCTCTCCACCGCCATGGCGTCGCACCTCGCGTCCATGATCTTCGGCGCCCTCATCGTTTTCTTCCTGATCGTCGAGCCGCACGGGCTCGCCCGGCTGTGGGCGATCGGCAAGGAGAAGCTGCGTCTGTGGCCATTCCCGCATTGAGACTGATAAAGGAGGTAGCACTATGAACCGAGCAGCGAAAAGCGCGCTCCTGGCGAGCTTCGCCGGAGCAGTGGTTGCCGTCGTGTCGGGCGCGGCGAGCACAGCGGCCTTTGCGCAGGCCAAGGAGCAATTCTTCCCGATGCTGGTGTATCGCACCGGTCCCTACGCGCCGAACGGGGTGCCCTTCGCCGACGGCTATGGCGACTACCTGAAGCTCGTCAACGCGCGCGACGGCGGCATCAACGGCGTGAAGATCACTATCGAAGAATGCGAGACCGGCTACGCCACCGACAAGGGCGTGGAGTGCTACGAGCGCCTGAAGGGCAAGGGACCGACGGGCGCCACGGTGGTCCAGCCGCTTTCGACCGGCATCACCTTCGCGCTGACCGACAAGGCGCCGCGCGACAAGATTCCGCTCATCACCGCCGGCTACGGGCGCGCCGACTCGGTCGACGGCTCGGTGTTCATGTGGAACTTCCCGCTCGGCGGCAC
>DASUFD010000141.1:0-6180 GCA_036274735.1 Burkholderiales bacterium | reverse complement strand
AGCACGAAAAATCCCATGCCGAGCGAGAAGACGATCAGCGCGGCGAGCAGCCAGTGCAGCGCGACCAGCGAAGCGTGGTAGCGAGAGACCGTTTGCCCTTCCATCGTTTGCTCCATGTTGGACCTCACTCTCGGCTCCTCGGCGCGGCAAGCCTTGATATGTGCTAAGAAAGCTGCGTTCGCGCTTACGGCAACGCGCGGCGAGCGCTCACAGATCGCGCCAGCCGGGATGATCGAAGTACTCGCCGTAGGCGTTGAGCGCCTTCGCCACGCGCACGGCGCCCTCCCGCCGCTCGACGCCGGGCTCCCTGCCCTGCATCGCTTCCGCGCCCGCGAGCACCTCGGCGATGACCTTGTGCAGGGCGGCGTCCGCCCTCGGCTCGAGCTTGCAGTTCTGCACGACGTAGGCAACCTCGCCGTTCAGCTTCGCCGCGAGCGCCTCGTACTGCGCTTCGCTCGCCTGGTTCGCATGGATGGCGCCGAGCTCGCTCGCGAGCGCGGAGCGCATCTCGACCATTCCTTTGCGCAGCGGCTCGTCCGTCTGCCATTTCCTGCCGTGGTCGAGCTCGAGCGGCGCGCCGTTCGCCGCCGCGTGCTCGTGGCCTTGCTCGGCGGCGAGCGCCGGTACCGAGAACGCGGCCGCCAGCGCGCCGGCGAGCGTGACGCGGATGAGAGTGCTTTTCATGTCCGTCCTTGTCGGTTTTCGCCTCGTGTGCGACTCATGCATATAGAGCGCCGCCCCGCTCGCCCGTTTCCGCGGCCTGCGAAAAGCTTGATCGCTGCTAAGTTTCCTTGGCCTCCTCGCTCCAGCGTCGCAACCGCGCCACATCCGTGATCTTCAGCGTTCGGCCGTTTACCTGGAGCAGCCCTTCCTCTGTCAGCTCGCGCAGGATGCGCGACAGATGCTCGGCGCTCAGGTTGAGCTTCGAGGCAACCGCTTTCTTGGAGGCGGGGAGCGTGAGCGTCGTGGACCCCGCCGCGCCGGCCCGCGAGGCATGAAGGAGCCACGCAGCGAAGCGTCGTGATCCCGAGCCGAGCGCGTAGCTCTCGAGCTCGCGCACCGTCGCCTCGAGCTTGGCGGATAGCGCGGCGATGACCCGGCGCGCGAAGCGGGCATTGCGCTCGAGCTCGGCGAAGATGGTCTCCTTCGCCACATGCAGGACGAGGGCGTCGCTGACGGCTTTCGCCGAGACGATGTAGGGCTTCTCGAGGAACATGATCGCCTCGCCGAAGCTGCGCCCGGCACCGAGAATGTCGCTCACGCGCTCGCGTCCTCGCGCGCCGCGCACGATCAGCGCGACGCGACCGTGCACCACCGCATGCATGCCGCTCGAAGGCTCGCCCTGGCGGAACAGTATCTCGCCGGCGCGAAGCCGGCGACGCGTCGTACCCTCGGCGAGCCGGCCGATCTCCGCCGCGCCGAGGCCGGCGAAGAGCGGCAAGTGGACGAGGAAGGCGCGCACGTCCGGCTCTCGGCTTATTGGCATCGCGCAAGGCTAAGCCGGTAGCGCCTGGCGGGCTTGACCTGGAGCAACCTGATCCACATCAAGTAACTGGTGCCGGCGCTGCCTAGAATTTTCAAGATGGAACTCGTCTGCCCCGCGGGCGGCCTGCCGGCGCTGAAAGCGGCCGTCGACAACGGCGCGGACTGGGTCTATGCGGGGCTGCGCGACGACACCAACGCGCGCAATTTCCCGGGTCTCAATTTCGACGATACGGCGCTCGCCGCGGGCGTCGACTATGCCCACCGCCGCGGCCGCAAGGTGCTCCTCGCCGTCAACACCTATCCGCTGGCCGAGAACTGGTCGCGCTGGACGGCAGCGATCGATCGCGCCGTGCGCCTGGGCGCCGACGCGGTGATCGTCGCCGATGCGGGCCTGCTGCGCTATGCGCGCCTCGCGCACCCGCAGCTCGAGCTGCATCTCTCCGTCCAGGGCTCGGCGACGAGCTACGAGGCGATCAACTTCTTTCAATCGCATTTCGGGGTGAAGCGCGCCGTGCTACCCCGCGTGCTCTCGCTCGCGCAGGTCGAGCACGTGGTGCGCCATACCGGCGTCGAGATCGAAGTCTTCGGCTTCGGCGGCCTGTGCGTCATGGTGGAGGGCCGCTGCTCGCTCTCCGGCTATGCCTGCGGCGCCTCGCCCAACATGTACGGCGCCTGCTCGCCGGCGCACGCGGTGCGCTGGCGCGAGACGCCGCGCGGCCTGGAATCGCGCCTCGGCGGGGTCCTCATCGACCGCTATGCGCGCAACGAGCCCGCCGCGTATCCGACGGTGTGCAAGGGTCGCTTCGCGGTCGAGGGCGACACGTACCACGTCTTCGAGGAGCCGGCGAGCCTCAACACGCTCGAGTTCATCCCCGAGTTCGGGCGCATCGGCGTGCGCGCGATCAAGATCGAGGGCCGCCAGCGAAGCCCCGCCTACGTGGCGGAGGTCACCCGGGTCTGGCGCGAAGCGATCGACGCATGGCGAGCTGGCGCGTTCGCGCCGCGCGCGGCCTGGATGGCGGCGCTCGCCCGGCATGCCGAAGGCAGCCAGCACACGCTGGGCGCGTTCTCGAGACCCTGGAAGTGAAGCTCGCCCTCGGGCCGCTGCTCTATTACTGGCCGCGGGCCGCGGTGCTCGAGTTCTACCGCCAGGCCGCGACCAGCGCCGCCGACGTCGTCTACCTCGGCGAAGTGGTGTGCTCGCGCCGGCACGAGCTCGGCTTCGAGGACTGGATCGCCATCGCCGGCGCGCTCTCGGCCGCGGGGAAGGAGGTCGTGCTCTGCGCGCAGGCGCTCACCGAATCCGAGGGCGATCTCAAGCTTCTGCGGCGTGCCGTCGGCAACGGCCGCTATCGGGTGGAAGCGAACGACTGGGGCGCCGCGCATCTTCTCTCCGGCCACGCGGACTGGGTCGCCGGCCCGCACCTCAACGTCTACAACCCGCAGACCCTCGCCTTGCTCGCGGAGCTCGGCGCGCAGCGCTGGGTGGCGCCGCCCGAGGCGACGCGCGAGCTCGTCGCAGCCGTCGGCGCCGCGCGGCCGGCCGGCGTCGAGGTCGAGGTGTTCGCGCATGGCCGCGTGCCGCTCGCGATGTCGGCGCGCTGCTTCACGGCGCGGCGCCTGGAACGGCAGAAGGAGGACTGCGGCTACGCCTGCCTCGAGCATCCCGACGGCCTCTTGCTCAAGACGCGGGACGGCGAGCCGTTTCTCGCGCTGAACGGCGTGCAGACCCAATCGGCCACCGTGTACAGCCTTGCCGGCGACATCGCCGCGCTGTGCACCGCGGGCGTCGACCTCGTGCGCATCAGCCCGCAGGCGCACGGTACGCCGGAGGTGCTCGCCACCTGGCGCTCGCTCGTCGACGCCGAGCTCGCGCCGGCGGCGGCGCGAGAAGCGCTCGCCGCACTCGCGCGCCAGCCGCTCGCCAACGGCTTTTGGCATGGCCGCGCCGGGCGGCACGCGGTATGACCCCGCTACCGCTGCCGCCACTGCCGCTCCCGCGCACGCTCGTGCAGGCGCTCGAGCCGCTGCGCGGCAAGGTGCTGCGCCTCGAGATCCGCGGCCTCGGCACCGGACCGCAGCTCACGCTCACCCGACTCGGCCTCGTCCCCGCGCTCGGCGCGCCGGACGTCGTCGTGCGCGCGCGGCTGCGCGACTATCTCGCGCTCGCGCTGCGGCGCGAGGACCCGGATTCGCTCTTCTTCTCGCGGCGCCTGGTCATCGAAGGCGACACCGCCCTCGGCCTCGTCGTCAAGAACGCGCTCGACTCTCTCTAGACGAAAAAGGGGTCAGGACCCTTTTTTCTCCGGCCGACCCCTCGGGCGCAGCGTGGATTGCAGGCCGAGCCGCCTCGCCACGTCCTCTACCCACGTCGGATGACCGTACGGCGTGCCGCGCTGGGCGGAGCGGCGCAACGACTCGAGATCCGAGGGCTCGGGTGCCTCGTTCACATAACTCGTCCAATCGACCGGTCGAGGGACCGGCCATTCATCGATCCTCGGCTCGTCTGCGCTGCCACGGCGAGCTGCGTGTCCAAGGCTGCACCAGCGCCACTTTTCGGCGCGCGGGACAAGCCTCGCACGCAGTGCGTTCGCTTCCACGTAGCGGCACACGGTCAGGAAATGGCCATCGTTCTGAACGACGAAGGACTTGAAGCGACCCTGATAGAGGTGGCCGGTCCCGGCGCTGCGGCGAAAGGCATGCCAACGCTGCGTATGCGTGAGCGTCAGGAGGCGCATGTAGTTCGAAAGATCCTTGCCGCCCACCGGCCATAGCACCAGATGCCAGTGGTTGGGCATGAGACACCAGGCAAGGATCCGCATCGGCACGCGCTCCTGTACTTCTGCGAGCAACGCCTGGAAAGCTCGGTAGTCTCCGGCCGCGTGGAAAACATCGCGGCGCGCATTCGCGCGGTTCAGGACGTGGTAGACGAATCCGCCTGGCGCGTTTCTCCTCGGCCTCGGCATGCAAAGCCCCTCCTCACAACCGAGAACGCACGAACCCGGTCTTCGGTGGACCGGGAAGCAGAAAAAGGATTCTGAGCGGAAAAGGGTCCTGACCCCTTTTTCAGCCGGGCTTGCCGTCGACGCGGGGCTGGGAGAGTACGGGGAAGTAGGCGCCGGTGAAGACGGCGAACGCGAGCGCCCACAGCACGGCCGAGACTGCGACGCACGCCATGTAGGCGGAGGGCCACGCGAGCGGCAGGAGGACCCGCACGACCGCGGCCGCCTGCACCAGCCCGTACGCCCATACTTCCGCCGTTCCCACGATGAGTACCCGCCCCGTATGCCCGCGCGCGGTGCGCGTCATCATGCCGAGCGTGATGCCGCCGATGGCGCCTACGGTGAGCGCGTGCGTGGCGAGCACCGGCGGCACGAGCACCCACTCGCCCAGGCCGCGCATGGCGAGATGCACGACGATCCAGGCGTAGGAGAGGTGCAGGATCCAGAGGATCGGCCGACCGCGCGTGGCGAGCGGCGCCCAGAGCCAGAGCCTGATCGCGTGCAGCGCGGCGGCGAGGAGCGCGAGCATCGCGGCCGCCTGCCGCAGCTGAAAGAGATCCAGGAGCAGGATGGCCACCACCGATCCCAATGCCGCGAACTCGAGACTCTGCACGCGCCGCGCGCCGGCGCCGGGCACGGCGTTGTTGGTGAAGCCGGGCACGACGCGCCCGGCCATGATGGCAATCACGAGCAGCACCATGTCGAGCCCGACCTGCAGCCCGGCGCGCGGGCTCGCCGCGAAGAGCACGCTCGCCGCGCCGATCGCGAGCACGATGAGGATGAAGAACCAGTTGCGGTTGCGGCTCGCGACGATCGGCCGGCCGATGCCCCAGGCGACGCCGATCGCGAAGAGAAGATCCACGATACTGGAAGCCATGAGGGAGAACGGCGCGACCACCCGCGCCGCCACCCAGACCGCGGCGAGCGCCGCGAGCGGCGCCCCCGTCGGAGTCTCCCGGCCGGTCCAGGCGCGCACCGCAGTGAGCAGGAATCCGGCGATCACGGCGAAGGCATAGCCGAAGATCATCTCGTGCGCATGCCACAGCGGCTGCACCGGCGGCAGCAGGCCGAAGTACTGCAGCGCCCACAGGGGCACGCTCAGCGCCGCGTAGGCGCCGGCGAGGAGATAGAACGGACGGAAACCGAGGGCGAGAAGCGGAAGCAAGAGAAAAGGGTCCTGACCCCTTTTCTCTAGCCGAGCGTCAGTATCCAGTCAACCAGCTTTTTGATATCCGCGTCCGGCACCGCCGCGTTCGGCGGCATCGGTACCGGGCCCCAGACGCCCGTGCTGCCTT
Source organism: Burkholderiales bacterium (assembly GCA_036274735.1). GTDB lineage: Bacteria > Pseudomonadota > Gammaproteobacteria > Burkholderiales > SG8-39 > SCGC-AG-212-J23. The sequence goes on along the minus strand of DASUFD010000141.1, from coordinate 398 downwards.
TCTTCACCTTCTCGATGAGCATCGCCTCGGCGCCGGGCTGGCCCTTGAATTTTTTCGCCACGTCCTTGTACGCGGGGCCGATCACCTTCTTGTCGACCGCATGGCAGGCAAGGCAGTTGTGCTTCTTGGCCAAGGCTTCATCCGCCAGCGCCGGAGCGGAAACGATCAGTCCGGCGAGCACGGCGATTCCAGTCAGTGCTTTCATCTCGCGATAATCCTCAGTAGACGTCGTGCTGAGTGTTGTAAACGTTGAACTTGCCGGTCGGCGTGACGAGGCGCTTGTCCTTGATCACGCTCTTCAGCTTCAGCGTCTTGTCGTCGACCACGACGATCGCCGACTCCTGCTCCTTGCCGTTCCAGACGGAGAACCACACCTCGTCGCCCGCCTTGTTGTACTC
>DASUFD010000140.1:0-23102 GCA_036274735.1 Burkholderiales bacterium | reverse complement strand
CTGTCTTCGGGTGTTTCGGCGGCCGCCAGCTCGAAATAGAACACGGCGCCGTTCCAGTCGTTGCCGCGATAGCCGATCGTGCCTCCGTACGAATCGATGATGCCGTAGCTCACGGACAGGCCGAGGCCGGTGCCCTTGCCGACGGGCTTGGTCGTAAAAAAGGGCTGAAACAGCTTGGCCTCGTCTTCGTGTTTCACGCCGGGGCCGTTGTCGTTCACCTCGAGGCGGACTTTCTTGCCGACATCGAGCAGGCGGATGAGGACGCGGCCCACCCTCTGCGCGCCTTCAATCGCCTGCTGCGCGTTGATCACGAAGTTCAGCGTGACCTGTTCGAGCTCCGTGAAGTTGGCGTAGACCTTCCGGTGGCTCGAAACCTGGACGTCCAGCGTGACGCGGGCGCTGTCGAGATCGCGCTGCCGCAGCTGCACGACTTCCTTGATCACGTCGTTCAGATCCAGCAGAGCGGTCGGCCCCGACTGCTGGCTGCTGAACCGCGACAGGTTGCGGATGATCTCGCGCGCAAGCTGGTGGCGCACGTCGCGGGCATGCTCGCGCCGCGAGCCTAGGCGAATGAGAAAGCTGGAAGTCAAGATCCTCGACGAGAGGATGCGGAGCCTTCTGCCGCGCTACGCCACGCCCGGCGCTGCTGGCCTCGACCTGCGCGCCTGCCTCGCCGCGCCGCTGGTGCTGCAGCCCGGCGAAAGCCGCCTCGTGTCTTCCGGGGTCGCGATCCATGTCGCCGATCCCGGCTATGCCGCGGTGATCCTGCCGCGCTCGGGGCTGGGCGCAAAGAGCGGCATCGTCCTCGGCAACCTGGTCGGATTGATCGACTCCGACTACCAGGGGCCGCTGATGATCTCGCTGTGGAACCGTGGCGCCGCGCCGTTCACCGTCCAGCCGCTCGACCGCATCGCGCAGCTCGTCGTGGTACCCGTGATGCAGGTCGAGCTCGAGGTGGTGGAGGATTTCACCGCGAGCACGCGCGGTAGCGGCGGCTTCGGCTCTACCGGTCACCGCTAAGCGAGCATCTCGCGCCACATGCGGCGTGCCCACTGCCAGGCCGCCGCGCCTTCGCGCGTCGAGCGCTCGCTCGACACGCTGAGCTGCTCCTTGAGGGAAACCATCGTCTTCTCCGAGGCGTCGTAGCGATGCACGGAGGAAAGGTGCACCGCCTCGGTCTCGGAGAGGAAGCTGTAGCAGGTGCTGCGCATCACCGGATCGGCGAGCGGCGCCCGATCGCGCAACAGGGCGACGACGGCGGCTGCGCACACCTTCGCCTGGGAGTGCGCCATGTGACCGGACTTGGGCATCGCGCTTGCCGGCAGGGTAGAGTCGCCGAGCACGTGCACGAGGGGCACCGCTTTGGACTCGAGCGTGCGCCAGTCCACGTCGCACCAGCGCCGATTGCTGGTTATCAGCGCGGCCTTCGCCGCGATGTCCGCCGCGCGCTGCGGCGGGATGACGTTCAGGACGTCTCCCTTGACGGTCTCGAAATCGGTACGGACCGCTCCTGGCTCGAGCGCAACCACCGTGGAGCTCGGTCGGTAGTCGATCATTCCCGGGTAGAGCTCGCGCCAAGCGCGCAGGAAATGCGCGGCCTCGGAAGTGACCTCCTGATTGGCGTCGAGCACGAGCACCTTCGCACGCGGGTTCGCCCGCTTCAGGTAAGCCGCGACGAGGCATGCCCGCTCGTAGGGCGCGGGCGGGCAGCGGTACGGCAGCATCGGGATCGACAGCAGATACACACCACCGGCCGGCATCGCCTCCAGTTGGCGCCGCAGCGCCACCGTCTGCGGTCCCGCTTTCCAGGCGTGCAGGACGCGGTTCTGTGCGGCGGCATAGCCTTCGATCTCCTCTGGCATGAAGCCGATCCCGGCCGAGACGATCAGGCGGTCGTAGGGCAGGGCCGCGCCGTGCGCCAGCATGACGCGGCGACGTTGAGCATCGACCTCGAGCGCCATATCCGCGACGAGGCGAACGCCGTGCTTCGTCAGCCCAACGTACGAGCGGGTGATCTCCGCCATGGCTCGGCTCCCGCCGATGACCAGGTTGGAGAGGGGGCAGGAGACGAACGAGCCAGCAGGCTCGACCAGCGTGATATCGATGGCCGGGTCGGCGCGGGCGATTTCCCGGGCGGCGGTGCAGCCGCCGTAGCCGCCGCCGATGACTACGACTCGCGGCTGTGCCGCGCGCGAAGGCGCGGCACAGCCGCTCAGGGATACTACGGCGCCGAGGCCGAGGAAGTCCCGGCGGCGCACCGCGCTAGGCGACGGGCGCGGCTTCTTCCTCGAACTTCAGCGTGATCTTCTCGTCCTCGCCGAGGTCGATGGTCACCTTACCGCCGTGCTGAAGCCGGCCGAACAGCAGCTCGTCGGCGAGCGCGCGGCGGATGGTGTCCTGGATGAGCCGGGCCATCGGTCGTGCGCCCATCAGGGGGTCGAAGCCTTTTTTCGCAAGGTGCTGCTTCAGCTTGTCGGTGAAGTTGGCCTCGACCTTCTTCTCTGCGAGCTGCTCGTCGAGCTGCATCAGGAACTTGTCGACCACCCGCATGATGGTGTTCTGGTCGAGCGCGCCGAACGAGATGATCGCGTCCAGGCGGTTGCGGAACTCCGGCGTGAACATCCGCTTGATCGCCTCCATCTCGTCGCCCGCCTTGACCGACGGCGTGAAGCCCATCTGCGTTCTGGCGAGCGACTCGGCGCCGGCGTTGGTGGTCATGACGATCACCACGTTGCGGAAATCCGCCTTGCGGCCGTTGTTGTCGGTCAGCGTGCCGTGGTCCATGACCTGCAGAAGCACGTTGAAGATGTCCGGATGCGCTTTCTCGATCTCGTCGAGAAGCAGCACCGAGTAGGGCTTCTTGGTGATCTGCTCGGTGAGGAGCCCGCCCTGCTCGAAGCCGACATATCCGGGTGGTGCGCCGATCAGGCGGCTCACCGCATGTCGCTCCATGTACTCGGACATGTCGAAGCGGATGAGCTCGATGCCCATGCAGTAGGCGAGCTGGCGCGCCACCTCGGTCTTGCCGACCCCGGTGGGGCCCGAGAAGAGGAAGCTGCCGATCGGCTTCTGCGGGTTGCCGAGGCCCGAGCGCGCCATCTTGATGGCGGAGGCGAGGGCCTCGATCGCCTTGTCCTGCCCGAACACCACCGCTTTCAGGTCTCGGTCCAGGTTGGCGAGCGCGCTGCGATCGTCGGTCGAGACGCTGCGCGGCGGGATGCGCGCGATCTTGGCGATGATCTCCTCGATCTCCGCCTTGCCGATGATGCGCTTCTGCTTCGCCTTGGGCGCGATGCGCTGCGCGGCGCCGGCCTCGTCGATCACGTCGATCGCCTTGTCGGGCAAGTGACGGTCGTTGATGTAGCGCGCCGACAGCTCGGCGGCCGTGGTGAGGGCGTTGGCCGTGTACTTGACGCTGTGGTGCGCCTCGAAGCGCGTCTTCAGGCCCTTCAAGATCTCGACCGTCTCGTCGACCGAGGGCTCGACCACGTCGATCTTCTGGAAGCGCCGCGACAGCGCGTGGTCCTTCTCGAAGACGCCGCGGTACTCGTTGTAGGTGGTCGCGCCAATGCACTTGAGCTGCCCGGTGGAGAGCACGGGCTTCAGCAGGTTCGATGCGTCGAGGGTGCCACCCGAGGCGGCGCCCGCGCCGATCACCGTGTGGATCTCGTCGATGAAGAGGATCGCGTTCGGGTTGTCGACCAGCTGCTTCAGCACCGCCTTCAGGCGCTGCTCGAAGTCGCCGCGATATTTCGTGCCGGCGAGGAGCGCCCCCATGTCGAGCGCGTACACGGTGCACTTGGCGAGGAGATCGGGGACGTTGCCCTCGACGATGCGCCGCGCCAGGCCTTCGGCGATGGCGGTCTTGCCCACGCCGGCCTCGCCGACGAGGAGCGGGTTGTTCTTGCGGCGCCGGCACAGCGTCTGCACCACCCGCTCGAGCTCCTTCTCGCGGCCGATGAGCGGGTCGATCTTGCCGGCCAGCGCCAGCGCGTTCAGGTTCTGGGTGTAGTTGTCGAGCGGACTGTTGGATGTTTCGGCCTGTCCTTCCTGGTCGGCCTCCTGCTCGTTCTTGCCCTGGTGCGCCTGCGGCGTCTTGGTGATCCCGTGGGAAATGTAGTTGACGACATCCAGCCGCGCGATGCCCTGCTGCTGCAGGAAGTACACGGCGTGCGAATCCTTCTCGCCGAAGATGGCCACCAGCACGTTCGCGCCGGTCACCTCCTTCTTGCCGGAGGACTGGACATGCAGGATGGCGCGCTGGATGACGCGCTGGAAGCCGAGCGTGGGCTGGGTGTCGACCTCGCGGTCGGCGGCGATGCGCGGGGTCTGCTCGGCGATGTGCTGCGTCAGGTTCTTGCGCAGCTCGTCCATGTTCGCGCCGCAAGCGCGCAGCACCTCGGCGGCGGTGGGGTTGTCCAGGAGCGCCAGCAGCAAGTGCTCGACGGTAATGAATTCATGGCGTTTCTGGCGGGCCTCCACGAACGCCATGTGCAGACTGACTTCGAGCTCCTGGGCGATCATCCTGTTTCCTTGCCTTTCTAACCTTTCTCGCTACCTCACCGTTACTACCCTTGTACTACTCATCTTGGGGCTCCATCACGCACTGCAACGGGTGCTGGTGCTTTCGGGAGTATGCCGCGACTTGCTGAACTTTGGTGGAAGCCACGTCGCGCGGAAATACTCCGCAGACGCCGATGCCTTCGCGATGGACCTTCAGCATGACCTGGGTAGCGCGCTCCCGGCTCATGCCAAAGAACTTCTGCAGCACCACGACCACGAACTCCATCGGCGTGTAGTCGTCGTTCAGCAGCATGACCTTGAACATTGGCGGAGGCTTCAGCTTGGCCCGCTGCGCCTCGAGTATCGTGTCGTCCTTGTTCTGCGCCATGCCGCCCGACTTCGCGCCCCGTGGCCCCCCGAAGATCTGACAATGTCTGCCGAATACCGTTCCTGCGGCCTATCGTAATCAATGTGGGGGGGCGGTGCAATGCGACGGCCTGCACCCAGCCGGGCGGATTACGGTGCTTTTTCACGGCCTTGCGTGCACATCGGGCGACAACTGACGGGTCTTGACGACACCCGGGCCGACGCGTAAAAGGCGGGCTGTGTTTGGATTCAGGCTGTCTGTTTGCCGTACCGGCGACGCGGTCGTGGAGTTCCAGGCATGGCTCGGGTTAGTCGCCCGGTAGCTCGATCAACAATCGAAGAAACAGGGAGAGAGCATGGCAACAGGCACGGTGAAATGGTTCAACGATGCAAAGGGCTACGGGTTCATCACGCCCGACGACGGCAGCGAGGATCTTTTTGCGCACTTCTCGGCCATCAATATGTCCGGGTTCAAGACCCTGAAGGAAGGGCAGAAGGTCAGCTTCGACGTGGTGCAGGGGCCGAAGGGCAAGCAGGCTTCCAACATCCAGAAGGTCTAGCCAGCTCGGTTGCCGCGAAAAGGCCGCCATTGGGCGGCCTTTTCGCTTCGTGCTTCAGAAGCGGTAGCGCATGCGCAGCCCGAAGGTGTCCACCTTGGTTTTAGGCTGGAAAAAAGTGAACGCATTCCCGGTTCCCGCTTCCGTAACCGTCACCGGATTCGACTCCCCGAACCGGTAGCTATCGTAGTAGCCCGCCAGGCTCAGGCGCTCGCCGAAGCGATAGCCCACTTGAGCGTAGAGGCTGGCCTCGCCTTTCGGCTCCAAATGAGGATTCGGCGAGAAGCCGATATTCGGGAAGTGTGCATCTTGGTCGACCGACAGGGGAAGTTTGACGCCGCCTCCGCCATACCAGCCCGTTCGGGCCCGGCGGTCGAGGTTGCCGCCCAGCCGCACATAGAGCACGCGGTAATCCTCGCTCTGGGATGCGCTCAGCTGCCGCTCCCACAAATCAAGTCCGACCCCGGCGACGAGTTCCGCCCCGAGCGAACTGTCCGGAAACCGATAGACCGCCTGCCCTTCGTGCGTCATGCCCCGGTAATCGGTCGTGCCGGTGACCGGCGTGTTGCTTAGCAACAGCGCGCCCGTGTAGTCCACCGAGCCGAAGTAGAGGCGTCCCTCATAGCGCAATTCCCAGCCGGCTGGCCTGTCCTGCGTCCAGCCCAGGCCGAGCCCGAATCGGGGGCCGGTCTCGGTAACGCTCGGTGACGTGTCTTCGGCCCAGCGGAAGTGCTCGACGTCGGCGCTCAGGTTCCAATCCGCCTGCGCGATCGGCGCCGCGGCACAGAGCGCTACGGCCAACGCAAGGACGCGTCCCACTTATCTCATCTCTGCCGTGCTACCGCGCTCCCCCAAGGCTGGATCGCTTCCTTAAGCTTGCGGTAGCCGTCGAGATACCGGGGACGCTTGCCGCTGTAGATGCGGTCGAAGATCGCCAGCTGTTCGTCCAGCCACTTGGCAAGCACCGCATTGCCGGGATTCGCCGCCTTGTAGGCCTCGTTGATGAGCACGAAGTGGATGCGCGGGTCGTAGGGCTGCTTGGTGCCGCCCTCCGTCTCGTCGCCCTTCAACAGACGCAGCAGCATGGCGTCCGCGGAGCCGAGCGTCTGCTCGTAGATCGGCTCGCCCTGCATCCGATACATGACGCTCGTCATGTCCTTCCCGCTGCCCATGCTGAAGCCCATGTCGGCCCAGACCTTCTTCATGTCGGTGCCCGGCTTGACCTTGTCGAGCACTCTCTGCCCCCAGGCCCGCAGCGCGTCCGGAGCGTCAGCCATGAGGTCGGTGAGCCGATCGCCGTCCAGATCCGTGGCATAGATGACTACCTTGTTCTGCTGCATCATGTCGTGCAGCAGGATGCCGAAGTTGGTGTCGGAAATGTGCTCGTAGATCTCGCCGCCCCAGTTCTCCATCCCCGCCTTGAAATCCTTGGGCAGAAGCGCGGCGATCGCGTCGACGTTCTCCTTGTGCTCCTCGTAGGCGTCTACCGAATAGCGTCGCTTTAGCTGGAACTGCGTCCCCTTCATCAGCCACCGCACGATGCCGGCGTTCACCGCGTCTTCCTGCGCCTGCGTCGGCTTCGTCGCCACCCGCCCGAGCTGCCCGGTTTCGTGCACCATCTTTAGGAAGAGCCGGGCCGCATAGGCCATGCGCACCCCCGGGGTGTTCATCTCGGAATGAATGACGCCCGTGCCGCGATCGACGGCGAACTTCTTCTTGTCCTGCGAGTAGGGCAGGCCCGGCATGAAGCGAATGCAGGTGATCGTGCCGTAGGGCCGCACGTTGCAGTACACGCCGGCGGCGGTGCGCAGCGGGGCGTTGCCCGACTTGCCGGTCACCACTACCTTCTTCCCGTTCTCGTTCACCAGGAAGTCGCCTGCGGTCGACCACTTGATCCCGGTGTACTCGAGCTTGCCGAACCAGTCGAGCGAGACGAGCTTCGTGTCGTGCCTGAACTGCGCCATCATGGGAACGCCCAGGAAAGGCAGGCCCAGCACATCGAGGGCCATCAGCGTGCCGTTCAGGGCGAACATGTCGGTGAAAGTGTGGGCGACCGGCTTCACCCCGCCCGCCGGGTTGCCGCCTTCCCAGATGATGGCGTCGCTATAGCCGCGCGGTTGGACCTTGGAGCGCTTGTAGATGCTGTCGAGAAGCCTGAAGAGGTTGCCGTTCTGCTCTTCTTCGGCGATTTTGTGCAAGTCGAGGGTCATGGGCATTCGTCCGGGATTTTCCGAGTGGAGCGGGGAAAAGGGGCTGAATTATATCGGCTGCTTTTGCCTGCCGGTCGCTCGCGGCTTTCCATTTCTCCATTCGAACAAGGCCTTAGCCGACGCGTCAACCGTTCGGCGGTTCGCGCGTTAGTTGGATCGGGCCCGAGCGGGCTCGATTCTTCCCAACCACCAAAGGGGATCGCATGAAGCAGCTTTTCGCAGTGATGGTCGCGGCGATGTTCGCGGCGATGAGCTATAGCGCCGTGGCCCAGGACAAGATGGAGAAGCCCAAGACCGAGAAGAAGGCCGACAAGAAGGCCAAGAAAAGCGCCAAAAAGCCGGCGAAGAAGTCGGAGATGGAGAAGAAGTAGCCCAGCTTCGGCAGAATATGAAGGCAGGGAAGTCCCCTGCCTTTTTCATTTCATGCGCGCGCTGCTGCTGATTCTTTTTTCCGCCTCTTGTCTGGCGCAACCGCTGCCGGCCGACTCGCCGACGGTCGAGCTGAGCGCCGGCATGTACCTGATTCGTGCCGAAGTCGCAGCGGACTTCGAGACTCGCTCGCGCGGCTTGATGTTCCGCAAGGAGCTCGCCTCCAACGCCGGGATGCTGTTCGTCTTCGACGAGCCCGGCTCGCAGTGCATGTGGATGAAGAACACGCTGATCCCGCTATCCGTCGCATTCCTCGATGCGCGAGGCACGATCATCAACATCGAGGAAATGACGCCGCAGACCGAGGACTCGCACTGCGCGCGCCGCTCCGCCGACTACGCGCTGGAGATGAACGGCGGCTGGTTCGCCGCCCGCGGCATCAAGCCGGGGATGCGCATCGGCGGCATCCCCGGAGCGAAGTAAGCGCGAGACCTACCCGCCGAAGACGACGCCGAAGTGGCTTTGCGCCACCATGAAGTACAGCATCGGGATCGACGCCATGGTGTTGAAGCGCGAGGCCATGCCGGCGATGCGTCCCGCCTTCGCCTTGGCATCGGGCTGGGCGGCGACGATGCCCAGCACCTTCTTCTGGTTGGGCCAGATCAGGAACCAGACGTTGAACCACATGATGATGCCGAGCCACATGCCGATGCCGATGCCGGTGAACGGCTTCTGGAAGCTTAGCGCCTGCCAGATGTAGCCGAACATCGAAGCGAGGATGAGGCCGAGGATGATGGTCGCCATCGCCGCCCAGCGGAACCAGAAGAGCGCGGTCGGCGCAATCACCTTGCTAATCGCCGGCTTCTGGTCGTCGGGGATCTTCGGCATCGACGGCGTCTGCACGAAGTTGAAGTACCAGAGCAGCCCGATCCACATCACGCCCGCGATCACATGCAGCCAACGCATCGCGAAGAGCCACCAGCCATGGGTCCCCATCGGGATCGAGGCCCCCGCAGCGGCGACGATGATGAGCAGGACGATGAGAAGGACGACACCCGCGGTGATCGTCCGGCCGAGCGATTGAAAGATGGCACCCATTTCTTTTCTCCTTTTCGTTCGTAGGGTTGACGCCAAAAAAGTCTAGCACCGGCGCTATCCTCGCGTCATGCCGCGCCTCGCCGCCAACCTGTCGATGCTCTTTCCCGGGCGCGGCTTCCTCGAACGCTTTGCTGCCGCGGCCGCCGCCGGCTTTCGCCACGTCGAATACCAGTTCCCCTATGCCTGGCGGCCCGACGAGGTCGCCGATGCGGCGCGCGCCGCCGGGCTGCAGGTGGTGCTGCACAACCTTCCCGCCGGCGACATGGCCGCGGGCGAGCGCGGCATCGCCTGTCTGCCGGGGCGAGAGCGGGAATTCCAGGCGGGCGTTGACCGCGCGATCGGCTATGCGAGCGCCGTCGGCTGTCCCCGCCTCAACTGCCTGGCTGGACTCGCGAGCGTCGATCGGGCGCACTTCGACACCCTCGTCGCGAACGTGCGCTACGCGGCGCGCCGCCTGGGGGAGGTCGGCCTGCAGCTCATGCTCGAGCCCATCAACAGCCGCTCGGTGCCGGGTTTTTTTCTCACCGGCAGCCGCCAGGCGATCGACGTGCTCGATGCCGCGGGCGAAGGCAACGCCTTCCTGCAGTACGACGTCTTCCACATGCAGATCATGGAGGGCGACCTTGCCGCGACGATCGAGCGCCTGCTTCCGCGCATCGGCCACGTCCAGATCGCCGATGTGCCGGCGCGTCATGAGCCGGGCACCGGCGAGGTGAATTTCGAGTTCCTGCTCGCGCACCTCGACGCGCTCGGCTACTCGGGCTATGTGGGATGCGAATACAATCCGCGCGGTGACACGCTCGAAGGATTGACGTGGGCGAAGTCCTGGCTTCGCTAGCCGAGCGACGGGCGCGGCAGCGCGAGGTCGCCGCGGCGCTGCGCGCGTTCCTGCCGCAGCGCGCGGTGCTCTTCGAAGAGGAAGACACGCGGCCTTACGAGTGCGACGGGCTGACGGCCTACCGGCAACTGCCCATGGTAGTCGCCCTTCCCGAAACCGAAGCGCAGGTCGCGCAAGTGCTGCAGACCTGCGTCGCGCTCGGCGTGCCGGTCGTGCCGCGCGGCGCCGGCACCGGGCTCTCCGGCGGCGCGTTGCCGCCCGCCGAGGGCGTGCTGCTCTCGATGGCGAAATTCATGAAGGTGCTGCGCATCGACCCGCTCGCGCGTCTCGCCGTGGTGCAGCCCGGCGTTCGTAACGCCGCGATCTCGGACGCCGCCGCACCCTACCGGCTGTACTACGCTCCCGATCCTTCCAGCCAGATCGCCTGCACCATCGGCGGCAACGTCGCCGAGAACTCGGGCGGCGTGCATTGCCTCAAGTACGGCCTGACGGTGCACAACGTCGTAGCGCTGCGCGGCTTCACCGTCGAAGGCGAGCCGATCCGCCTCGGCTCCGGCGCGCCGGATGCGCCGGGCTACGACCTGCTCGCGCTCGCCGTCGGCTCCGAGGGCATGCTCGTGGTCGTCACCGAAGTGACGGTGAAGCTGCTTCCCATGCCGCAGTGCGCGCGCGTCGTCATGGCCTCGTTCGACGACGTCGAGAAGGCGGGCGCGGCGGTGGCCGCGGTGATCGGCGCCGGCATCGTTCCCGCGGGGCTGGAGATGATGGACCGGCCCGCCACCCGCGCCGCGGAGGAGTTCGTGCGCGCCGGCTACGACGTCGATGCGGCGGCCATCCTGCTCTGCGAGTCGGACGGGACGCCCGAGGAAGTCGAGCACGAGATCGCGCGCGTCAAGCGGGTGCTCGAGGCGGCGGGGGCAACGCGCCTCACCGTGTCGCACGACGAAGCCGAGCGGCTGCGCTTCTGGTCGGGTCGCAAGGCCGCCTTTCCCGCCGTCGGGCGCATCTCCCCCGATTACTACTGCATGGATGGCACGATTCCGCGCCGCCGGCTGGGGGAGGTGCTGCGCTTCATCGGCGAGCTGGAGAAGAAATACGGCCTGCGCTGCCCGAACGTCTTCCACGCGGGGGACGGCAATCTCCATCCGCTCATCCTTTTCGATGCCGCGAACGCCGACGAGCTCGAGCGCACCGAGCGCTTCGCCGCCGAGGTGCTCGAGAAGTGCGTCGCCGTCGGGGGGACGATCACCGGCGAGCACGGCGTCGGCGTCGAGAAGATCAACCAGATGTGCGCGCAATTCGGCGTCGGCGAGCTCGAGGCGTTCTTCGCCGTCAAGCGTGCCTTCGACCCGCGCGGCCTGCTCAATCCCGGCAAGGCGATACCGACGCTCGCGCGCTGCGCCGAGTACGGCCGCATGCACGTGCACGGCGGGGCGCTGCCGCACGCCGAGCTGCCGCGCTTTTGACGCCGGGCCTGCAGCGCTTTCAGGATGTCATCGGCGAGGCCGCCGCGCGTCGCGCCCCGCTGCGCCTGCGCGGCGGCGGCAGCAAGGACTTCTTCGGCAACGCGCCGCGCGGCGAGGTGCTCGACACACGCGGCTATGCCGGGATCGTCGACTACGAGCCTGCGGAACTGGTCGTCACGGCGCGCTGCGGTACGGCGCTCGCCGAGCTGGAAAGGGCGCTCGACGAGAAAGGGCAGTGCCTGCCCTTCGAGCCGCCGCACTTCGGTGCCGCGACGCTCGGCGGTTGCGTCGCCGCCGGGCTTTCCGGGCCGCGCCGGGCGAGCGCCGGCGCGTTGCGCGACTTCGTGCTCGGCGTGAAGCTCGTGGACGGCCGGGGTCGGGCGCTCGACTTCGGCGGTCGGGTGATGAAGAACGTGGCGGGCTACGACGTCTCGCGGCTCGCCGCCGGCTCGCTCGGCACGCTCGGCCTCATCGCCGAGGCGTCGCTCAAGGTACTGCCGAAGCCCGAGCGCGAGCTCACGCTCGCCTTCGCGCTTCCCCAGCGCGAAGCGCTCGAGGCGGTCAATCGCTGGGCGGGGCAGCCGCTGCCGGTCTCGGCGAGCGCCTGGCACGATGGCGAGCTGCGGCTGCGCCTCTCCGGAGGCGAGCCGGCGCTGCGTGCCGCCGCCGAGCGCCTCGGCGGCGAGCGGATCGACGAGGCGAGCGCGTTCTGGTCGAGCATACGGGAGCAGACGCACGCCTTCTTCGACGGCCCGCAGCCGCTGTGGCGGCTCGCGGTCCCTTCGACCACGCCGCCGCTCGGGCTTCCCGGGCGCGAGCTCTTGGAGTGGACGGGCGCGCTGCGCTGGCTGAAAAGCGACGCGCCGGCGGCGCATATCCGCGACACGGCACAGCGCGTCGGCGGCCACGCCGCGCTCTTTCGCGCGGCCGACAAGTCCGCCGGAGCCTTCGCGCCGCTCGATGCCGCGACCGCGCGGCTGCATCGCGCGCTCAAGGCCGAGTTTGACCCGGCCGGAATCCTGAACCCGGGACGCCTGTATGCCGATCTCTAGGGCTTCGGCAGCTTTGTCTTTTGCTCCGCGACGGCGGCGCGCACCTGCGCCGCGAGCGCCGTCTGCGGATAGCGCGCGAGCAGCCGCGCGTAGAGCTGGATCGCGAGCACCGGCTCGTCCGCGAGCGCCGCCTTGCTCGCCGCATCGAAGAGCAGCTGCTCGCGCACGTCCGCCGTGCCGGAAACGGCTGCGGGCGGCGGCGTTGCCGCCGCCGGCGCGTAGGCCTGCTTCGCCTGCGCGACGAAGCTCTCCATGCGTGCTTGCGCGGCGCGCTGACGCTCGAGCCACTGCCCGTAGGCACGCCAGACGACATAGCCGAAGCCTCCGGCGATGAGAGCGACGAGCATCCAGGCGACGGCGACCATGGAAAAAGTATAGCGATGCAGGCCGAGCTCGCCGATTTCATCCGCGACACGCCCGAGGGCCGCGAGGCCGAGGCGATCCTGCGCAAGTGCGTGCACTGCGGCTTCTGCACCGCGACCTGCCCGAGCTACCAGGTCCTCGGCGACGACCTCGACAGCCCGCGGGGGCGCATCTACCTGATGAAGCGTGCCCTGGAGGGCGCGCCGATCACGGCGCGCACGCGCTCGCACCTCGACCGCTGCCTCACCTGCCGAGCCTGCGAGACCACCTGCCCCTCCGGGGTGCGCTACGGGGCGCTCGTCGATATCGGTCGCGCGGTGGTCGAATCGCGGACCGAGCGGCCGTTGACCGAGCGGCTGAAGCGCAAGCTCCTCGGCTTCGGCTTGCGACGCACGCAGCTCTTCGCTTTCTTCCTCGGCCTGGGCCGCATCCTGCGCCCGCTGCTGCCGACGCCGCTCGCGCAAAAGATTCCGCCCCGGCAGAGCGCCGGCCCCTGGCCTGCGCCGCGCCATGCGCGAAAGATGCTCGTGCTGCGCGGCTGCGTGCAGCCCGCGCTCGCCCCGGCGATCAATGCGGCCGCCGCCCGCGTGCTGGACGGCATGGGCATTTCACTCGTCGAAAGCGCGTCCGGCTGCTGCGGCGCGTTGCGCTTCCATCTCAACGAACAGGACGGCGGTCGCGACGACATGCGCGCGCAAATCGACGCCTGGTGGCCGATGGTCGAGCGCGGCGAGGTCGAGGCGATCGTCATGACCGCGAGCGGCTGCGGGGTGACGGTCAAGGAATACGCCCACTACCTTGCCGCCGACGACCGGTATCGCGAGAAGGCCGCACGCATCTCGGCAATCACGCGCGATCTATGCGAAGTGATCGACCCGGCAGGGTTTTCGCCGACGCGGCGCGGCAAGGTCGCATTCCAGTCGCCCTGCACGCTCCAGCACGGGCAGAAGATTCGCGGCCGGGTGGAAGAGATCCTCAAGCATGCGGGATACGAGATCGCCGCGGTGGAGGAGGGCCACCTTTGCTGCGGCTCCGCGGGCACCTACTCGCTCCTGCAGCCCGAAATATCGCGCGAGCTGCGCGGCCGCAAGCTGCGCGCGCTGCAGGCCGGTGCGCCCGACGCGATCGCTACGGCGAACATCGGCTGCCTCTCGCACCTGCAAGCCGGGGCGGCGCGGCCGGTGCGGCACTGGATCGAGCTCGTGGACGTAGAATCGGCGCCATGACCGACGTCGTCCGCGCCGCCTGTCCGCATGACTGCCCGGACACCTGCGCGATGCTGATCACCGTGCAGGAGGGCGTGGCGACGAAGATCCAGGGCGACCCGAGCATGCCGTTCACCGACGGCACGCTCTGTACCAAGGTCGCGCACTACCTCGAGCGCACTTACTCGCCCGAGCGCCTCAAATATCCGCTGCGTCGCGTCGGTCGCAAGGGCGAAGGCCGCTTCGCGCGCGTGAGCTGGGACGAGGCGCTCGAAGAGATCGCCGCCCGCCTCAAGACGCTGGCCGCCGAGGACCCGCAGACGATCCTCCCCCTGAGCTATGCCGGCACCATGGGCATGGTGCAGTACAGCTCGATGGACCGGCGCTTCTTCCACAAGCTCGGCGCCTCCGTCCTCGAGCGCACGCTCTGCTCGGTCGCCGGCAAGGTGGGCATCAAGGCGACCCTCGGCGGCTCGCTCGGCATGGACCCGGAGCGCTTCGACGAGGCGAAGTTGATCGTGCTCTGGGGCGCCAACCCGATCGTCTCGAATTTGCACCTCTGGTCGCGCGTGCAGGCCGCCAAGCGGCGCGGTGCGAAGCTGATCGCCATCGACCCCTACCGCAGCCTTTCGGCGGAGAAGTGCACGCAGCACGTGGCGCTCATGCCGGGCAGCGACGGCGCGCTTGCGCTCGGCATGATGCACGTGCTGGTGCGCGAGAACCTGCTCGATCACGACTACATCGACCGGTACACCGTCGGCTTCGAGGCGCTGCGGGAAAGAGTCCTGAAGGAGTATTCGCCCGAGCGCGTCGCCGCGCTCTGTGGTCTGCCCGCCGAGACCGTGGTGCAGCTCGCGCGCGACTACGGAACGATTCGCCCCGCGGCGATCCGGCTCAACTACGGCATGCAGCGCCACGCCGGCGGCGGCATCGCTGCGCGCACCATCGCCTGCCTGCCGGCGCTCGTCGGCGCCTGGCGCGAGCCGGCCGGCGGCCTGGTGCTGACCACGGCGGACTTCTACGACTTCGACCACGCCGCGCTCGAGCGGCCGGATCTCCTCGCCGGGCGCAAGCCGCGCGTCATCAATCACGCCGCAGTCGGCGATGCGCTGACCGCGGCGCAGCCGCCGGTGCGCGCGACGATCGTCTACAACAACAACCCGGTGGCGGTGTGTCCGGATTCGGCAAAGGTGATCGCCGGCTTCTCGCGCGAAGACCTCTTCACCGTCGTCATCGATCACTTCCGCACCGATACGGCCGACTATGCCGACTTCGTTCTGCCGGCGACCACGCAGCTCGAACACGTCGACGTGCACAAGGCCTACGGCCATCTCTATGCGCTCGCCAACAACCCCGCCATCGCGCCGATCGGCGAGGCGCTGCCGAACTCGGAGATTTTCCGCCGGCTGGCCGCGCGCATGGGGTTTCCCGAGGCGTGCTTCCGCGATTCCGACGAGGACATCTGCCGCACTGCGCTCAAGGGCCGCCTCGACTGGGAGCGGCTGAAGACCCGGGGGTGGGAGCGGCTCGACTTGCCGGCGCGCTTCGCGCCCTTCGCGCAAGGCGGTTTCCGCACGCCCTCGGGGAAGTGCGAGTTCTACAGCGAGTGGCTGGAGAAGCAGGGCGTCGATCCGCTGCCGTTCTACAACCCGCCGGCGGAAGTCGCCGACCCGCGGCTTGCCGAGCGCTATCCGCTCGCCTTCCTCTCGCCGCCGGCGCGCCACTTTCTCAATTCCACGTTCGCCAACCTGGCGCGCTTCCGGGAGTTCGAGCGCGAGCCGCACCTCGACATGCACGCGCGCGATGCGGGGCCACGCGGCATACGAGACGGCGACCAGGTGCGCGTCTTCAACGCGCGCGGCGGCTACACGCTGCGCGCGCGCGTCAACGACAAGCCCCGGCCCGGCGTGGTGGTGGCGCCCTCGGTATGGTGGAAGAAGCACTCGCCGGACGGGCACAACGCCAACAACGTCACCTCGCAGCGGACCTCGGACCTCGGCGGCGGCGCTACGTTCTACGACTGCCGGGTGCAGGTAGAACGTGTCGGCAGCCCCGCCTAGCACGCACCACGACGGCCTCACCGGCCTGCCGAACCGTCGCCTGCTCGACGACCGGCTGGCGCAGGCGCTGCACCTCGCGCAGCGACGCGACGCGCAGCTCGCGGTCATGCTGCTCGCCCTGGGCGGACTGGCCGTGTCCGAGGACGTTCGGCTCGTCGACATCGCGCACCGGCTGGCGGCCTGCGTGCGCCGCTCCGACACGCTGGCACGCTTCGGGGCGAGGGAGTTCGCTTTCGTACTCTGCGACGTGCGCGGGGAGGCCGAGTGCCGGGCCGTTGCCGCGCGCGTGCTCGAGGCGCTGGAGGCCGCCGCTCCCGGCAGCCGGTCGGCGGCGCTGATCGGCATCGCGCTCTACGAGGGCGGGGCCGGCGACGCCGAGGCGCTCCTGCGCAATGCGCAGGCCGCGCTTTACCGCGCGCGCGAAGGCCGCGAGGGGATTTGCACCTACCGATAAGCGCGTTGCTCGCCGCCACGCTCGCGCTGTCAGGCATGGCGTCCGGGCCGGCACGCGGGGACACGATCGAGGTCGGCTCCAAGCGCTTCACCGAGTCCTACATCCTCGGTGAAATCATCGCGCGCACCGTGCACGGGCAGCTCAAGCCGGGCCTCGGCAGCACGGGCATCGTCTTCGCCGCCCTCGAGGCCGGCGCAATCGACGTCTATCCCGAATACACCGGCACGATCGCCAAGGAAATACTCGGCCTCCCCGGCCGGCCGGGGCTCGCCGAGCTCGATCGCGCGCTTGCGCCGCGGGGCCTCGCGGTCGGTATTGCGCTCGGCTTCGACGACAGCTATGCGCTCGCGATGCGCGCCGAGCGGGCGCAGGCACTCGGCGTGCGCACCATCGGCGAGCTCGCGGCGCACCGGGCGCTGAAGCTCGGCCTGTCGCTCGAGTTCCTCGCGCGCGCCGACGGCTGGCGCGGCCTGAAGGCTGCCTACCGCCTGCCGCAGCACCCGGTCGGACTCGAGCACGGCCTCGCCTACGAGGCGCTCGCGGCCGGCACGGTCGACGTGATCGACGTCTACACCACCGACGCGAAGCTCGCGCGCTACCGGCTGCGCATCCTGGAAGACGACCGGCAGTACTTTCCGCGCTACGACGCGGTGCTCGTCTACCGGCGCGATCTTCCCGATCGTTTCCCCGCCGAGTTCGCGCGCCTGAAGGCGCTCGAGGGGCGCATCGAGCGCCAGGAGATGATCCGCATGAACGCCGCGGCCACCCTCGAAGGCAAAAGCTTCGCGCAGGCGGCCGCGCTCTTCTTCGACGCCGGCGATTCCGGCAAGGGCCCGCGACGCGGCTTCCTCGAGCTGCTGTTCGGTCCGGATTTCGGCCGCCTGACGCTGCAGCATCTGCTGCTCGTCGGCGTGTCGCTCGCGGGCGCGATCGCGCTCGGCGTGCCGCTCGGCATCGTCGCGGCCAAGCGCCGGCGCGTCGCCCCGGCGGTCCTCGGCGCGGTGGGCGTCGTGCAGACCATCCCCTCGCTCGCGCTGTTCGCTTTCCTCATCGCCGCGCTCGGCGGCATCGGCGCCGCGCCGGCGCTGCTCGCGCTCTTTCTCTATGCGCTGCTGCCGATCGTGCGCAATACGCAGGCCGGGCTCGCCGGCGCAGGGGTCGGGCTAGTGCAGGCGGGCAAGGCGCTCGGCCTCACGCCGGCGCAGGTCCTGCGCAAGATCGAGCTGCCGCTTGCCGCGCCCGCGATCCTCGCGGGGATCAAGACCTCGGCCGTGATCAACGTCGGCACCGCCACCATCGCTGCCTTCATCGGCGCTGGCGGATACGGCGAGCGCATCGCCGCGGGCCTCGCGCTGAACGACCCTGCGATGCTGCTCGCAGGGGCCGTGCCTGCGGCGGTGCTGGCGCTCGTCGTCCAGGCCGCGTTCGAGCTCGCCGAGAAGCGCCTGCGCTGGCTGCCACGGTAGAATCGCCGCCCATCCCGGGAGAGGACATGTCGCAGCTGATAGGAGTGCCGCGCGAGACCGCGGCAGGCGAGAAGCGCGTCGCCACGGTGCCGGAGGTCGTCGAGAAGCTGACGAAGCTCGGCTTCCGCGTCGCCGTGCAGTCGGGGGCCGGGGAAGCAGCGAACTTCTCCGACGACGCCTATCGCGCCGCCGGCGCGGAAATCGTTTCCCGGGTCTGGGACCAGGCCGACATCGTCTTCAAGGTGCGCGCGCCCACGCTGGAAGAGGTCGCGCTCATGCACGAAGGCCAGACGCTCGTCAGCTTTCTCTGGCCGGCGCAGAACCCGGACCTCCTGCAGGCACTCGCGGCGAAAAAAACCACCGTGCTAGCCATGGACAGCGTGCCCCGCATCTCGCGCGCGCAGAAGCTCGATGCGCTCTCATCGATGGCCAACATCGCCGGCTATCGCGCGGTGATCGAGGCGGCGCATGCCTTCGGGCGTTTCTTCACCGGGCAGATCACCGCCGCCGGCAAGGTGCCGCCCGCCAAGGTGTTCGTGATCGGCGCCGGCGTCGCCGGGCTCGCCGCGATCGGCGCGGCCTCGGGCCTCGGCGCCATCGTGCGCGCGAACGACACGCGGCCCGAGGTCGCCGACCAGGTCAAGTCGATGGGCGCCGAGTTCGTCGGTGTCGACTACCAGGAGGAAGGCGCGGGCGTCGGCGGCTACGCCAGGGTGATGAGCGAGGGCTTCCAGAAGGCGCAACGCGAGGTCTTCGCGAAACAGGCGAAGGACGCCGACATCATCATCACCACGGCGCTCATCCCGGGCAAGCCCGCGCCCAAGCTCATCACCGCCGACATGGTGAAGTCGATGAAGCCGGGCAGCGTCATCGTCGACCTGGCGGCCGAGCAGGGCGGCAACTGCGAGCTCACCGAGCCCGGACAGCTCGTGGTCAAGCACGGGGTGACGATCATCGGCTACACCGATCTGCCGAGCCGTCTCGCCCGGCAGTCGAGCACGCTCTACGCGACCAACCTGCTGCGCCTCACCGAGGAGCTCTGCAAGACCAAGGACGGACAGATCCTCGTCGACATGGATGACGAGGTGATCCGCGGCACCACCGTCGTCAAGGACGGCACGATCACCTGGCCGCCACCGCCGCCGAAGCTTTCCGCCGCACCGCCAAAACCCGCGGCGAAGCCCACGGCTCTTCCGACCAAGGGACATGGGGAACCGAAGGCGCCCGCCTCGGCGCGCGCCACGACGATCGTCTTTCTCGCGGGCGCAATCCTTTTCTGGTTCATCGGCGCCTACGCGCCGGCGGCCTTCCTCGCCCACTTCACGGTGTTCGTGCTCGCCTGCTTCGTCGGCTACATGGTGATCTGGAACGTGACGCCCGCTCTGCATACGCCGCTCATGAGCGTGACCAACGCGATCAGCAGCATCATCGCCGTGGGCGCGCTCGTGCAGGTGGCGCCCTTCGAGCCGCTCACGGCGGGAGTGCAGCGGCCGACCGCCTGGATCATCGGCCTCGCGGTGGCGAGCATCGCGCTCGTCGGCATCAACATGTTCGGCGGCTTCGCCGTGACGCAGCGCATGCTGCAGATGTTCCGCAAGTAGGCGCCGCTCATGTCCGCGACGCTGCTCACCGTTTCCTATCTCGCCGCCGCAATCCTCTTCATCCTGAGCCTCGGCGGGCTGTCCAGCCCGGAGAGCTCCCGCCGCGGCAACTTCATGGGCATGGCCGGCATGGTGCTCGCCGTGCTCGCCACCGTGGCCGGCCCGCACGTCTCGCCGGCCGCCTACCCCTGGATCGTCGGCGCCCTGGCGGTCGGCGCCGCCATCGGGCTGTACGCCGCGCGCGTCGTGAAGATGACGCAGATGCCCGAGCTGGTGGCGCTGATGCACAGCCTGGTCGGCCTCGCCGCGGTGCTGATCGGCTATGCGAACTACATCGACCCTGCGGCGACCGCGCATTTCGAAGGCGCCGAGCGCACCATCCACGAGCTCGAGATCTACGTCGGCGTGCTGATCGGCGCGGTGACCTTCTCGGGCTCGCTGATCGCCTTCGGCAAGCTCTCGGCGAAGATCACCGGCCGGCCGGTGCTCATTCCCGGCCGGCACTGGATCAACCTCGCCGGCCTGCTGGTGGTGATCTGGTTCGGCGGCGGCTTCGTCCATGCCGATTCCATTCCCGCCGGGATGACGCCGCTCTTCGTCATGACGGCCATCGCGCTCGCCTTCGGCGTGCACATGGTGATGGCGATCGGCGGTGCCGACATGCCGGTGGTGATCTCGATGCTGAACAGCTACTCGGGGTGGGCCGCGGCCGCCACCGGCTTCATGCTGTCCAACGACCTGCTCATCGTCACCGGCGCGCTGGTGGGCTCGAGCGGCGCGATCCTCTCCTACATCATGTGCCGGGCGATGAACCGCAACTTCATCAGCGTCATCGCCGGCGGCTTCGGCACCGGAGGCGCAAGCCCCGCGGCCTCCGGCACGGCGGCACCCGCGGGCGAAGTCCACGCCATTTCTGCAACGGAAACAGCCGAGCTGCTGCGCAACGCGCAGAACGTCGTCATGGTGCCCGGCTACGGCATGGCGGTCGCGCAGGCGCAGCACGCGGTCTACGAGATCACCAGGCTGCTGCGCGACCGGGGCGTCAACGTGCGCTTCGCGATCCACCCGGTGGCGGGGCGCATGCCCGGTCACATGAACGTGCTGCTCGCCGAGGCCAAGGTGCCTTACGACATCGTGCTCGAGATGGACGAGATCAACGCCGACTTCCCGGACACCGACGTGGCGATGGTGATCGGCGCGAACGACATCGTGAACCCGGCCGCGCAGGAAGACCCGTCGAGCCCGATCGCCGGCATGCCGGTGCTGGAAGTCTGGAAGGCGAAGACCTCCATCGTCATGAAGCGCAGCATGGCCTCGGGCTACGCCGGCGTGGACAATCCGCTTTTCTACAAGGACAACAACCGGATGCTGTTCGGCGACGCGAAGAAGATGCTCGACGAAGTGCTCGCCGCATTGAAGGCGTGAGCGCCTCGCCGAGGGTCGGCATCTCGCCGCGGCTGTTCCACCCGGAGCCCGGCGCGAGCGGCGTGCGCACCAAGCTCCTCGCCTATGTCGAGCATTCGGTCGTCGACTGGCTGCTCGAGCGCGGCGCGCTGCCCTTGCTGATTCCCTTGAGCTCGAGAATCGGCGAATACCTGGACGCGCTCGACGGGGTGCTGCTCCAGGGCGGCGCCGACATCAGTCCGCTCGCCTACGGCGAGCAGCCGCTGCGCCCGGAATGGTCCGGCGACCCGCTGCGCGACCGGTTCGAGATCGAGCTCGTGCAGGCCTGCGTCGCGGCCGGCAAGCCCGTGCTCGGCATCTGCCGCGGGGCGCAGCTCATCAACGTCGCGCTCGGCGGCAGCCTGCACCAGGACGTGCCCGCGCATCGCAGCGATGATTACGACGCGCATGCTCACCCGGTGCGGCTCGAGCCGAACTCGGGCCTCGCGCGCCTCTACGGCGAGACCGGACCGCACCGCGTCGTGTCGATCCACCACCAGGCGATCAAGCGGCTGGGCCGGGACCTCGAGGTCGAGGCGCGCTCGATCGACGACGGCGTCGTGGAGGCGATACGAATGAAAGGCAAAGGCTACGTCTGCGCCGTGCAATGGCATCCGGAATTCCACGGCGGCCGCGAAGGCTTCCTCGACGGCGGCAAGCTCCTCGACGAGTTCCTGCGAGCGGTGCGCCGATGAAGCCGCTCGTCCTGCGCATGCTCGAGCGCGAGCGGGGGCTCTTCGTCGGCGCACTGGTGGTTGCCGCCGCCTGCGCCGCGCTCGGCGTGCCGATCGACTTCGTGCTCTTCGGCCTGACGCTCGCCGGCGTCGCGCTCTTTCACCATCACACGCTGCAGGTCGCGGCCACCGGTCTTGCGGTGATCGTGCTTTACAAGCTCGCCTTCACCGGCTTTCGCACCGGGCCGGGCCTCGCCGGCCTCGCGCTGCACCTCGAGCACGAGTGGGTGATCCTCGCCAACCTGCTCGGCCTGCTGCTCGGTTTCGCGCTGCTTTCCGACCATTTCGAAAGGAGCCACATCCCGCTCGAGCTGCCGCGCCTGCTGCCGGACGACTGGAAGGGCGGCCTGGTCCTGCTCGCCATGATCTTCGTGCTCTCGTCCTTCCTCGACAACATCGCCGCGGCGCTGATTGGCGGCACCGTTGCGCGCAGCGTCTACCGCGGCAAGGTGCATATCGGCTACCTCGCGGCGATCGTCGCCGCCTCCAACGCGGGCGGCTCGGGCAGCGTGGTCGGCGACACGACGACCACGATGATGTGGATCGACGGCGTCGACCCGCGCGACGTGGTCGAGGCGTTCGTCGCCGCGGCCGTCGCGCTTGCGGTGTTCGGCATCCCGGCCTCGCTCCAGCAACAGCGCTTCTCGCCGATCATGAGGGACACGCCGCGCGGCACGCACCTCGACTGGGCGCGCGTCGGCATCGTCGCCGTCATCCTCGCCACCGCGATCGGCGTGAACGTGCTCGTCAACCTGCGCTTCGCCGAGCACTCGGACAGCTTTCCCTTCATCGGCGCCGGCGTCTGGGTGGCGCTCGGCGTCACCGCGCTGTGGCGTCGCCCGACCTGGTCGCTGCTCCCCGGCGCGTTCAAGGGCAGCCTCTTCCTCCTCTCGCTCATCCTCTGCGCCTCGCTGATGCCGGTGGAGAAGCTGCCGCCGGCCGCCTGGCAGACCGCCTTCGGCCTGGGCTTCGTCTCCTCGGTGTTCGACAACATCCCGCTCACCGCCCTCGCGCTCAAGCAGGGCGGCTACGACTGGGGCTTCCTCGCCTACGCCGTCGGCTTCGGCGGCTCGATGATCTGGTTCGGCTCCTCCGCCGGGGTGGCGCTCTCCAACATGTACCCCCAGGCCAAGTCGGTCGGTCTTTGGCTGCGCCACGGCTGGCACATCGCGCTCGCTTATGTGATCGGCTTCGTCCTCATGCTCGGGGTGCTCGGCTGGCACCCCAATGCGCCGCACAAGGCACGGGCGGCGAAGGCCCAATCGGTATTCCGCATCGTGGCGTCACCTTGCGGGTGTCGGGAGGAGCGGACTAGAA
>DASUFD010000139.1:0-4213 GCA_036274735.1 Burkholderiales bacterium | reverse complement strand
CGCTCGACCGCGCCATATCCCGGATCGGACCATGCCGCCCTGAACAGCTCGCGCAGCTCGGCGAGCCCCACCGTGCCGCTTACCGTGACCAGCCCCCAGCCGGTCTGCGGATCCACCTCGATGCGGTATTCCATATAGCGCGAGCGCGACCTCTCCCGGCTGCCCGGTGCAAAGGCCGAGCAGTCTAGCCGGAATCGCGTCGCCTTTCGCGTAGCGGGAGCGCTTCTTGCAGCGGCCGGCCGCTGATGGCCCGCCACCAATCCGTCTGGACCGCGACCGCGGAGATGCCGCCGTGCGGGCCGCTCGAGCAGAACATCCACGCCGACGTGTGCATCGTCGGCGGCGGCATGGCCGGGCTTTCCGTCGCCTACGAGCTGACGTGCGCCGGGAGGCGCATCGCGCTGCTCGACGACGGACCGCTCGCCGCCGGCATGACGGCGATGACCTCCGGGCACCTCGTGAACATGCTCGACGACCGGTACTTCGCGCTCGAGAAGCTACACGGCGTGCAGGCGACGCGCGTCGCGGCCGAGAGCCACACGGCGGCGATCGAGCGCATCGCCGAGATCGCGCGCAGCGAAGGGATCGATTGCGACCTGGCGCGGCTCGACGGCTATCTCTTCCTCGCCGCGGACGATCGGCCGCGCACGCTCGAGCGCGAGCGCGACGCGGCACACCGTGCGGGACTGGTGGACGTCGAGCTCCTCCCGCGCGCTCCTTTCACGTCCTGGGATTCGGGGCCGTGCCTGCGCTTTCCGCGCCAGGGCCAGTTCCACCCGCTCAAGTACCTCGCCGGCCTCGCGCATGCGATCGTGCGCAAAGGCGGGCGGCTCTTCTGCACCACCCACGCCGATCGCATCGAAGGCGGCGTGCCGAAGCTCGTGCACGCCGGGCAGCACGTGGTGAGCGCCGATGCCGTCGTCGTGGCCACCAATGTGCCCGTGAACAACCTCTTCACCATCCACGGCAAGCAGGCGCCCTACATGAGCTACGTGGTGGCGGCGCCGGTGCCGGCCGGCGCGGTCCCGCAGCTGCTCGCCTGGGATACCGGCGATCCCTATCACTACATCCGAAGCTACGGGGAGCTTCTCATCGTCGGCGGCGAAGACCACAAGTCGGGCCAGGCCGCCGACTCGCCGCAGCGCTATCGCCGCCTCGAGGCCTGGGCGCGCGAGCGCTTCCCGATGATGGGCGAGGTCGCGTTCGCCTGGGGCGGACAGGTCATGGAAACGGCCGACGCGCTCGCTTTCATCGGCCAGAACCCGTTCGACGATGGGGGCGTGTACATCGTCACCGGCGATTCCGGCATGGGCCTCACGCACGGCGCGATCGCCGGCATGCTGCTCAGAGACCTGATCCTCGGCCGGGCCAATCCCTGGGAGGCGACCTACAGTCCCGCGCGCCTGCCGTTTCGCGCCGCAGGCGAGATCGCGAAGGAAGACCTGAACATGGCGGCGCAGTACAGCGCCTGGCTCACCGGCGGCGACGTCCGCTCGGCCTCCGAAATCGCGCCCGACGGCGGCGCGATCGTCCGCCGCGGACTGGAAAAGCTCGCGGTCTACCGCGATGCGGACGGCGTGCTGCACGAGCGCCTCGCCGCCTGCCCGCACCTCGGCTGCATCGTGCACTGGAACCCAGGCGAGAAAACCTGGGACTGCCCCTGCCACGGCTCGCGCTTCGATGCCTACGGGCGCGTGATCAACGGACCGGCGAACCGCGACCTCGCCTCAGCCGAGCGCCCTCCAGAGAAGCGAGCCGCCTGAGGCGAGGAGCAGCAGCGCCACCAGGCGCGCGAGCGTCTCGCGCGAGATCCTGAGGAAGAGCTTGCGCGCGACGAAGATGCCGGCGAGCGCCGCCGGCACCGTCGCGAGCTCGGTGAGCCAGATCGTGCGATCGAGGAGAAGGCCGGTCATGAGAAAGGCCGCGATGCGCACCGAGATGCTGGTCATGGTCGTCAGGCCCATGGTGGCGCGAAACTGCTCCTTGCTGAGGCCGCGGTGCGAGAGATAGATCGCGTACGGCGGGCCGCCCGCGCCGAAAACGGTGCTGGTGATGCCGCCGCATAGCCCGGCGATCCAGCCCCAGGCGGGCTGCACCCTCTTCGCCGGCGCGTGGCGTATCAGGGCGTAGAGCGAATACGCGAGGACGAAGGCGCCGAGGAGCGCCATGCCGGTCGCGCGCGGCAGGTGCACCAGCAGCGTCACGCCGAGCGCGGTGCCGACGAGGATGGTCGGCGCAAGGCGCAGCCATTCGGCGCGCACTGCGTGCTTCGGGTTCTCGAGCCCTACCGAGAGCGCGCACGCGAGGTCGACGACGGCGAAGAGGGCGAGCGCCCAGGGCAGCGGCACGAGGTGCGTGGCGAGCGGGATCGTGACGAGCGCCGAGCCGAAGCCGGTGATGCCGAAGATCAGCGCGCCCGAGAAGGCGATCGCCGCGAGCAGCACGGCGTCATGCAGCATCGAGAAGAAGCGCCTGCGGCGTGCAGCGGTTCATCTGGCGCAGCTTCGAGACATAGCGGCCGAAGGGCAGGCCGTAGCGCGATTCGAGCTTCCCGGCCCGCTCGCGCAACGTGCTCCACGGCACGCTCTTCTGCAGTCCCTTGAGCGCGAAAACGACGATGTTCGGGTCGTAGAGCGCCGGCATGGCGAGCACGGCGCCGCCGAACGCGCCCTCGAGGCGCTGCAGCGTGCGATCGAAATTCGGGTCGTCGTTCATGAAGTTGACGACCATCACGCCCGGCTTGCGGAGCGCGAGCCGGGCCGCGTCGTAGAACTGCGGGCTGGCGAGCTTCGGCACGTGCAGCTCGTCGAGGAACGCGTCGACCACGAGCACGTCGCAACACAGCGGCGCGAGCGCCTCCGCGCCGTCGCCGATCTCCACCGCGACCTCGCGCGGCAGCGCGAACTGCTCGCGTGCGATCGCCTCCACTCGGGGATCGAGCTCGATCACGCGCACCCTGGTCTTCTTCAGATTTTTATGGAAGAACTTGGCCAACGAGCCCCCGCCCAGGCCGATCATCAGCGCTTCGCGCGGCTGCGGATGGAAGAGCAGGAACGCCATCATGCAGCGCGTGTAATCGAGCGCGAGCGCGTAGGGGTCGTCGAGGCGCATCGCGCTCTGGATCGCGTCGCCGCCCACGTGCAGCGTGCGCACGCCGCGCGACTCAGAGACCGCGATGGAGGACTTTCGCTTGCCCAAGGAGTCCCCAGACGCAGGCCGCGGCGACGAAGGAGAAGAGCGCGCCGAGCAGGATCGGCAGGTCGTAGGCGCCGAGCCAGTCGTAGGCGACGCCGGCGAGCCAGGGCCCGATCAGCGTGCCGACGCCCGCGCCGGTGTAGAGGCAGCCAATGATCCCCGAGACCGAGCGTGCGCCGTAGACGTCCATGACGATGGTCGGCATGAGGGCGACGTAGCCGCCGTAGAACGCGCCGAAGAGGAGCGCGAAGAGCGCGAGCAGCCACCAGGCGCTCGCCAGCCACCAGACGAGCAGCATCACGCCGAGGCCGGCGTACATGGCGGCGAGCGAAGGCAGCCGGCCGAAGCGATCGGCGAGGCCGCCGATCGTGAACCGCCCGAGCAGGCTGCCGAGGCCGATCAGGCTGACGAGCGCGACCCCTTGCGCCGCGCTGTAGCCGAGGTCCTGCGCATAAGCGCCGAGGTGCACCATCGGCACGAAAAGGCCGATGCAGCTCGCGACGCCCGAGGCGTAGAGCATCCAGAAAAAACGCGTCTTCAGCGCGACGTGCAGCTCGACCCCGGCCAGCTCGCTCCGCTTGCCGAGGTTCGGCGGAAGCTTCAGCGCGGCCGCTGCGACCCCGCCCAGGAGCAAGGCGAAGATCGCCAGCGCGATGTAGGCGCCGCGCCAGCCGAAGAGCGAGATCCACCAGGCGGCGAGCAGCGGCCCGGCGATATTGCCGGCGCCGATGCCCGCGACGGCGAGCCCGGAGGCGAACGCCCGGTTCGCGCCGAACCAGGGCTGCACCGCGCCGACCGAGGGCACGTAGACGAGGCCGACGCCGAGCCCGACGCCTACGCTGTAGCTCGCATAGAGCATCTCGACCGATTGTGCGCGGCTCGCGAGCCAGAGCGCCGCCGCGAGGCACGCCACGCCGGCGAGCGCCACGCGCCGCGCGCCGAAGCGGTCGGCGAGCATGCCGCCGGGCGCGCCGAGCAGGAACCAGAGAAACGCCGCCACCGAGAAGACGAGCGCGAT
>DASUFD010000138.1:0-56462 GCA_036274735.1 Burkholderiales bacterium | reverse complement strand
CTTTTTTTGCGCCATTCAGCCGAGCAGGTCCTGCCACTTCGCGCGCGTCTTCTCCTGCAGCTCCTTGCTCGCCTCGGCGACCGCCGGAAACTCGGCGAGGTGGTCCCAGGGGCGGCAGGCGTCGATGATCGCCTTGGAGCTGTAGGGCGCGTCGTAGGGGTAGGCGACGAACATCGGGTCGTTCTTCGAGCCCATGCCGCGCTGGATGATGTCGATGTCGATCACCGGATCGCTGCGCGTCGCCACGGCCCACATCACTTCCTGCAGGTTCGCCGGGTCGATGTCTTCGTCGACCACCACGGAATAGCGCGACATGTACGCGCCGACGCCGCACTGCGAGAGGATGTGCCCGGCCTGGCGCGCGTGCCCCGCGTAGCGCTGGCGGATCGCCACCACGTTGAACATGCGCGCGCCGCCGATCTCGTGCGCCCATACGGCCGCCACGTCGGGCACGCCGGCGGCGACGAGCGCATCGTGCAGCAGCGCAGAGCGCATCACCGCCTTGGAGTAGGAATAGTCGTTCGGCGGCTTCGCCGGAGGGCTGCCGAGCAGGATCGGCTCGTTTCTGAAATACACACGCTCTACGCTCACCGCGGGTGCGCGGCCTTCCTTGCCCGGGTAATAGCCGTGGAACTCGCCGAACGGCCCCTCGGTGCGCTCGTCGTTCGGCTCGACGAAACCCTCGAGCACGATCTCCGCGGCCGCGGGAAACGGCAAGCCCGTCTTTTCTCCTTGAATGACCCGGACCGGCTCGCCCAGGATCGCGCCCATGTAGTCGTACTCGCACATCGCGAAGGGCACCTCGATGCCGGAGATCAGATAGCCGAGCGGATCGGCGCCGAGCACGATCGCCACCGGGAAGCGCTGCCCGGCCGCCTTGTGCTTCTCGTAGTGCAGGCGGCCGTGCTTGCCCGGCACCATGTCGAGCGCGACGTGGTCGGCGTCGAGAAGCTGCACGCGATAGGTACCGACGTTCACCCAGTCGGAGTCGAGATCGCGCGTGACCACCGAGCACCCCGTGCCGATGTAGCGGCCGCCGTCGTGCTCGTGCCATAGCGGCGCAGGAAACTTGCGCAGATCGCGCGCTGCGTCGACGTTCTCCAGCACCGGGCCGCTCTTCGCGCGCAGGAACGGAAACTCGCGCGCCGCGGCCTGCCATTTCGCCGGCCGCCCGCGCAGCTCGCGCACCAGCCCCTGGTGCGTGCGCTGGATCGGCAGCCGCAGGATCGAGGACAGCCGCGCCGGGCTCGCGGTGCTGCAGGTGAGCACGCGAAAGCCCTGCGGGTAGCCGCGGATCTCGTCGAAGAGCAGCGCCGGCGCGCCCTCCCGCTTGACGTTGAGCTCGCTGATCGCGCCGAGCTCCAGGTTCCAGTCGGCGCCGCGCACCTCGCGCAGCTCGCCGAGCGAGCGCGCCTGCTCGAGCCAGGCGCGAAGGTCGAGCGGGTTTCCGTCCATGGTCCCGGTCATTATAGGATTCGCCCTCGGGGGGATCGACATAACAAGAAAGGGAGGCAGCATGGCAACGCCGCAAGCCCAAGCACTCAACCCGTACGCCACGCCGAAGGCGACGGTGGCCGACGAAGCGACGAACGAGGTGCAGCCCGTCAAGGTCTTCTCGGTGTCCGGCCGCATCGGTCGCGCGCGCTACATCGCCTATGGCACCGCGCTCTACCTGCTCGTGGCGGCCGTCGGCACCGGGCTGGGCGCGATCGCCGGCCAATGGATCATGGCGATCGCCGGCCTCGCCTACCTGATCGTCGGCTTCATGCTCACGATTCAGCGCTGCCACGACTTCAACGCGAGCGGCTGGCTCTCGCTCGTGCTGCTCGTGCCGCTTGTCAACCTGATCTTCTGGATCATTCCGGGCAGCGAGGGACGCAACCGCTGGGGCGCGCCGACGCCGCCGAACGGCACGCTTACCCGGATCGTCGCCTGGCTGCTGCCCGCGGTGTTCGTGCTCGGCATCGTCGCCGCGGTCACGCTTCCCGCCTATCAGAGCTACGTGAAGCGCGCGCAGCAGGTCGAGCAGCAGCGCTGAAGAGTAGCCCGAGCAGCGGCGCTAGAAGAGCTTCGCGATCACCGGGAAATACTCTTCGGCGTGCCCCGCGGCGGCGGCACGCTCGAGGAGCGCCCGCGCGTTCGCCGCGCCGGTAAGGGGCACGCCGAGCCGCTCGGCCAACTCGAGCGCGTAGCCGATGTCCTTCAGCGCATAGGAAACCGGAAAGGCGTTTTTCGGAAAGTCGCCGGGCAGCATGGCTTTCGTCGCATGGTTGCGCAGCGCGAAACTGTCGCCCGAGCCCTTGGCGAGCACCTGCAGCGCGAGGCCCGCGTCGAGACCCAATCCGCGCACGAGCGCGAGCGCCTCGGCGAGCGCGACGACGTTCTGGAAGAGCAGCATGTTGTTGACGATCTTGATCGCCTGCCCGGCGCCCGGGCCGCCGCAGCGCGCGACGTCGGTGGCGAAATGCGCGAGCAGCGGCTGTACGCGTGCGAAATCGGGCTCGTCGCAGCCCACCATTACCGAGAGCGTGCCGGCGTGCGCGGCGGCGCGCGTGCGCGCGACCGGCGCGTCGACGAAGCCGATGCCGCGCGCGGCGAAGCGCGCGTGCAGCTCGCGTGCCAGGGCGACCGGCGTGGTCGACAGGTCGACGACCAGCGTCCCGGGGCGCACAGCCAGGAGCGCGGCGCACACTTGCGCAACCTCCTTCCCGCCGGGCAGCGAGAGGAAGACGATCTCGCAGCGCTCGGCGATGTCGTGCAGATCGCGGGCGGCCTGCACGCCGCAGGCGGCGAGCCGGTCGAGCGGCTCGGCGCGCGTGTCGTACGCGAGCATGCGCGCGCCGCTCTTCAGCGCCAGGTTGCGGCAGATGGGCTCGCCCATCACGCCCAAGCCGGTGAAACCGATCATGCTTCCTCCTCTCCGGCCTAGACTATACGCATGCTCGATACCGCCATCCCCGCGCGCCTCGACCGCCTGCCCTGGTCGGCGTGGCACTGGCGCGTGGTCATCGCGCTCGGCGTGAGCTGGCTGCTCGACGGCCTCGAGGTCACGGTGGTCGGCGCGCTCGGGCCGACGCTCGTGCGTCCGGACACGCTCGCGCTCAGTGCGAGCGAGGTCGGCTGGGCGGCATCCGCGTACGTCGGCGGCGCGGTCGCCGGCGCGCTGGTGTTCGGCCGGCTCGCCGACCGGCTCGGTCGCAAGCGCATGTTCCTGGTCACCCTCGCGGTCTACCTCGGCGCGACGGTGCTCACCGCGTTTTCCTTCAATCTCGCCTCGTTCGCGCTGTGCCGCGCGCTCACCGGCTTCGGCATCGGCGGCGAGTACGCGGCGATCAACTCGGCGATCGACGAGCTCATTCCGGCGCGGCTGCGCGGCACGGTCGACCTCGCCGTGAACGGCAGCTTCTGGATCGGCGCGGCGATCGGCGCCGGGCTCTCGATCGTGCTCCTGCAACCCGGGCTGCTCGCGCCGAACCTCGCCTGGCGGCTCGCCTTCGGCCTGGGCGCGACGCTTGGCTTCGCGATCCTGCTCGTTCGCCGGCACGTGCCGGAAAGCCCGCGCTGGCTGCTCACCCACGGCCGCGGCGAGGAAGCGGAGGAGATCGTGCGCGCGATCGAGGCCGAGGTCGGCGTCGCGCACGAGCCGGGACTCGAGCGAATCGCGCTGCGCGCCATGCGCGGCGGCTCCTGGAAGCACATCGTGCACGTGCTCCTCGCGCGCTATCGCAAGCGCACGATCCTCGGGCTGACCCTCATGGCGTCGCAGGCGTTCTTCTACAACGCCATCTTCTTCACCTATGCGCTCGTCCTCGCGCGCTTCTATGGCGTGCCCGACGCGGCGGTCGGCTACTACATCTTTCCCTTCGCGCTCGGCAACTTTCTCGGCCCGCTGCTCCTCGGGCGGTTGTTCGACGCGGCCGGGCGCCGCGTGATGATCGCCAGCACCTACGCCCTCGCCGGCATCGGCCTTTTCGCCACCGGCTACGCCTTCCGCGAGTCGCTGGTCGGCCCGGGCGGCCTGGCGCTCGCCTGGTCGGCGATCTTCTTCATCGCCTCGGCGGCGGCGAGCTCGGCGTACCTGACGGTGAGCGAGATCTTTCCGCTGGAGATGCGCGCGGTCGCGATCTCGCTCTTCTACGCCGCCGGCACCGCGCTCGGCGGCTTCGCCGGGCCGCCGCTCTTCGGCGCCATGATCGAGAGCGGCAGCCGCGCGAGCCTCTTCGGCGCCTACACCTTCGCCGCCGTGCTGATGTGCAGCGCCGCGCTCGTCGCGGTCTTCTTCGGCGTGGACGCCGAGCGCCGCCCGCTCGAGGCGATCGCCCCGCCGCTCGGTTCCGAGGATTCCCCTTTCAGCGGGAGAGATTCAGGGCGGCGTTAGCGGCTCGAGCAAGGAAAGGATTTCGTCCGCGTCGCAGGGCTTCGCCAGGTAGTGGTCGAAGCCCATCTGCTGCGCGACGCGCAGGTCGGAGCGCTCGGTCCACATGCCGGAGATGGCGATGAGCAGCGGCCGCTTCGCCTCGGTGAAGCTGTGGCGCAGCTCCTGGGCGACCGCGTAGCCGCTCATCCCCGGCACGACGATGTCGACGATGACCGCGTCGGGGCGCACGAAGCGCGCGGTAGGCAGCACCTCGTTGCCGGCGTAGACGGCGTGCACATCGTGCCCGGCCTCGCGCAGTACGCCGGCCAGGGTGTCGGCAACCTCCCGGTCGTCGTCGGCGATGATGACCTTAAGGCCCACGGCTGCGATTTTCCGCGTCGTGCTCGCGCGGCGAATCGCCCTGCGCCTAGTCCGGAAGGCAGGGCCTTACGAGGCCACCGACCGGCGCTCGCCGCGCTGCTCGGTTTTCAGCGCGGCGCGGATGCCGGCGATCAGCTTGTCGGCGTCGACCGGCTTGTCCACCCGGTCGACGAAACCGGCGGCCGTCAGCCGCTCGCGCTCGATCTGCGTGAAAGCCGTGAGCGCGATCGCCGGGACCGCCGCGGCGCCGCGCGAGCGCTCGACGCCGCGCGCGCGCCGCAGCGCGTCGAAGCCGTCTTCGCCCGGCATGGCGAGGTCGATCAGCATGACCTGCGGCCCGCCCGTCGGCAGCGCGGCCTCGAGGGCGCCGGCGAGCTCGGCGCTCGAGCCGAACGTGCGCACGTCGGCGCCGGCGTGGCGCAGCGTGAGGGAAACGACCTCGTGCGCGTCGACGTCGTCGTCGACCATCCACACGCGCACGCCGGCCAGCGCCCCCGCGGTCGAGCGGCGCCGGTCGTTCGACGGCGCATCGGCGAGCGCCAGCACCGCAGCCGCGGGAGCGCCCGGCAGGTCGATGGTGAAGGTCGTGCCGCGGCCCACGCCCGCGCTGCCGGCGCGCACCTGGCCGCCGTGGAGGATGACGATATGGCGCACCAGCGCGAGGCCGATGCCCAGGCCGCCGGCGCGGCGGGCGGCCGAGGTGTCGGCCTGGCTGAAGCGGTCGAAGACGTGCGGCAGGAACGCGGGCGCGATGCCGATGCCGTTGTCCTTCACCTGCAGCTGCACGCGCTCCGCGTTCTTCATCAGCCGCACCCCGACCTCGCCTTTCTCCGGAGTGAACTTGACCGCGTTCGAGAGCAGGTTCGACACCACCTGCTGCAGCCGGCCGCCGTCGCCGATCACCATGATGTTGGGATCGTCCGGCGTGAAGCGCAGCTCGATCGCCTTGGCGGCGGCGAGCGGCCGCGCCGCGTCGAGCGCGGCGAGCACGATCTCGTTGAGGTTGACCACGCGCCGCTCGATGGTCAGCTTGCCGCTCACGATGCGCGAGGTGTCGAGCAGGTCGTCGATCAGGCGCGTCTGGTGGTCGACGTTGCGCTTGATGGCGCGCGCCGCCCGCTCGATGAGCGAGGCCTCGAGCGGGCGCGTGGTGACGAGGAGGTGGCTCCAGCCGCGCAGCGCGTTGAGCGGCGAGCGCAGCTCGTGCGAGACGATCGCCAGGAACTCGTCCTTGGCGCGGTTGGCGCGCTCGGCCTCGGCGCGCAGGCGCTGCTCGGCCACCACCAGCTTCTCCAGCTCGCGCTGCGCCTGCTTGCGCTCGCTGATGTCGGTGGCGACGCCGATCAGGCCGGTCACCCGCTCGTGCTCGTCGCGCAGCGGCGACTTCGTCACCAGGTAGGTGCGCCCGCCGATCATCTCCTCGAGGATCATGGTCTCGCCGGACTCGAGCACCAGCCGGTCCGACTCGTCGAGCGCGGCGCGGCTGCGCTCGCTCGCCTGCGCCGCGCGGCCCCACGCGGGATTCGCCATCAGCAGGGCGCCTTCGCGGTCCTTGGCGTAGATGAGGTCGGGCGTGCCGGTCGTGATGGCGTTGAGCAGGGCGTTTCTTTCGCGCAGCGCGGCGCTCGCCCGCTCGAGCGCCGCGGTCCTGCGCACGACGCGCTGGTCGAGCTCGGTGTACGCCTCGCGCATCGCCCGCTCGGCCTGGCGCTGCGCCGCCACCTCGCGCAGCACGAGCACGGCGCCGCGCAGCTCCGCGCCGGCGTCGATGATCGGCGCGGCGTTCACCGCCACGGCATGCGTCGCGCCGTTCCGCGAGCGCAGCGCCGGCTCGCCGCCCGCCGCCGCCGCGCTGCGGCTTTGCAGCGTGCTTTTCAGCGGGCTCGCCAGCGGCGCGCCGTTCCTCTCGTCGTAGAGCTGCAGCAGCTCGTCGAGCGCGCGGCCCGTCGCCTCGGCCGCGCGCCATCCGGTCAGGCGCTGCGCCGCCGCGTTGAGGAAGCGCACGCGTCCGGCCGCGTCGGTGGCGATCACGCCGTCGCCGACGCTCGCCAGCGTGACCTGCAGCCATTCGCGCTGCTCCGTCGCTTCGCCCTCGGCTTCGACGCGGCGCGCCTCGATGTGCTCGAGCGTGTGCGCCACCCACACGATCAGCGACGAGAGCGTGACGATCATCAGCACGGTGAACAGCGCCATGCCGAACGCCTCGCCGAAAATCCCCTCGCGCTCGGCGAACAGGCGCATCCAGCCCACGGCGAGCGGCACGACGAAGGCCGCGGGAAGCAGCCAGCGCGTGACGACGGCGCCCGTACGCTCGCCGCTCAGCGTGTCGATGAGCCAGGCGCTCGGCCGCGCCGCGGCGAGCGCGACGGCGGCAAGCATGGTGGCGAGCGCCGCCGGCGCCGAGAACCCGAGCAGCGGCGCCGCGACGTCGAAGCGCAGCACGCGCAGGCTCAGGCCGAGCAGGGCAAAGAACGCGACCGCGCCGATCACGGCTGCGGCGAGGCTGTTCGCGCAAACCCCGAAGACGCGCGGCGGCTCCTCGAGCGGCGTAGTGAGCGCGAGCAGGATCAGCGTCAGGCAGGCGGCGACCGACATGCGTGCCGGCAGCTCGGCATACGGCGAGAGCCAGCCGAAGCCGACGCCGAGGCGCGCGCCGGTGAGCATCTCGACGAGCGTGAGCGCCGCGATCGCTGCGGCGAGGCCGGCGGCGGCCCAGGCGCCGCGGCGCTGCCCGCGCCGGGCGGCGAAGAAGCTGCCGGCGAGCAGCACGAACGCGATCGCCGCGGCCGGCGGCATCGGCGCGAAGTCGGCGCCGAGGTCGCGCAGCACCGGCACGTCGACGGCCCAGCCCCACACCGCCATCGCGCCCAGCAGCGCGACGAGGGTATAAGCGGCGCGGGAAACGCGGGTGAGGCGCCGGTGCAGCGGCGTCGGCGGCGCGGCAGAGCGCGCCAGCGGGAAGTGCGGCATCCGTCGCAAGCCTAGCGTGCCGCGCAAGGCGTGCCTATCGTGCGAAGCCCTAGCGTACGGTCGTTGCTTCTCGACTGCGCGAGCGCAGACGGTCGCGACTGGGGCGCAGCCTGTCGGGGACTCCCGACTGCGGCGCGAGCGGAGGCGGCGCGGCCTGCCGCCGGGCGGGCCCGTGGTCGCGCACCTTGCCGATTACATAGCGCGCCATGTCGACGGGCGAGCCGAATTGCGACTTGATGAACCAGGTGACGCCCGCCATGGCGAGGCTCGCGAGCGTGCCCGTGGCCGCGGGGGTCGGCGCCTCGTGCCGGCGCGCGCGCGCGCTGGCGTGGCGCCGGCGCAGGCCGCCGGCCACGACGAACCCGGCGAGCGCCGCGGCGCCGAGCGCCCACGGCGAGGTGAGCGCGCGCAGCGTCTGGCGGCCGGTATCGCGCAGCGCGCGCTCGACGCGCACTCGGCGCTCGGCGATGCGCTTCTCGACGTCGTAGATCTCGCGGTCGGGGGGAATCATGTGAGGCTCTGGGGCGGCTGGGGCGCGTCGCCGCGCAGCTGGCGCAGCAACGCCGTGAACGGCAGCTCGCGCGCGAGCTTGAGCGTGAACCAGGCGAGCAGCGCCGCGGCGAGGACGTTGATCGCCGCCGCCACGGCGAGCGCCACCGGCCAGGAGCCGCTGTCGCCCAGCGCCCAGGCGATGACGGCGGCGACGAAGCCCATCCACGACGTGACGACGAGCACCCCGGCGACCAGCACCGCGCCGAGAATCCATGCCAGGCGGATCGCGGCGCGCCGCGCGTCGAGCACGGTGAGCAGCGCATAGTCGCCGACGAGCTGCCGCGTCTCGCCGATCAGCCGGCCGAGCACGTCGCCGAGGCCCGGCGATGCTCTGCGGGAAAACTCCATGCGCCTCAGTCGCGGCTGCGCATGAGGATGCTGAGCAGGTATCCGGCGGCCGCGGCGATGCCGACCGCCTGCAGCGGGTTCTCGCGCACGTAATCGCGCGCCGTCTCGAGCCAGTCCTGCGGCATCTGCATCCACTGCTCGCTCTTCTCGCCGAAACGCTCGGCGTAGGCCGAGGCCGCGGCGCTCGCCCGGTCGACCGCGTCGTGGGCGCTTTGGCTCAGGCGATCGATGCTCTGCTGCGGCTTGGCGGTGCTGGTCTGCT
Organism: Burkholderiales bacterium; assembly: GCA_036274735.1. Classification (GTDB taxonomy): domain Bacteria; phylum Pseudomonadota; class Gammaproteobacteria; order Burkholderiales; family SG8-39; genus SCGC-AG-212-J23. The sequence continues at coordinate 47,592 of DASUFD010000138.1, read as the reverse complement.
CGGTGGCCATGGGCTCTCCTCGTTCAAGTGCAACGTGGCGTAGCAAACTCTATGCCGCGTCGCGCTCCTCGAACGGCTCGCTCTCGTCGCGGCCGCGCCCGCCCTCGCCGCGGCTCTCGCCGCCGCTCGTTCCCTTGTACGCGGCGAGGCGGTTGTAGAGGGTCTTCAGGCTGATGCCCAGCATGTCCGCCGCCTTGCGCTTCGAGCCGCACTCGGCAAGCGTCGCCTCGATCAGGCGACGGCTCACTTCCTCGAGCGTCGCGCCGACGCGCACCGAGAGCACCGGCGCCGAGGCGGAGTTCGCCACCGTGGCCGGCGCGAGCTCCGCGTCGATCACTTCGTCGGCGAGGATGAAGGCGCGCTGCACGTAGTTCTTCAGCTCGCGCACGTTCCCGGGCCAGGGATGGCCGTAGAGCGCCGCGATGGTCGCCGGGGCGAAGGCCTTGGAGGCGCTTTCCTGGCGGTTGAGCAGGTCGAGAAAATGCTGCGCGAGCAGCTCGATGTCGGTGCCGCGGTCGCGCAGTGGCGGCATGGCGATCGGGAACACGTTGAGGCGGTGATACAGGTCCTCGCGCAGCTTGCCGTCGGCCACCGCCTGCTCGGGACTGCGGTTGGTCGCGGCGATGAGGCGCACGTCCGCGGCGATCGGCGTGGTGGTGCCCACGCGCATGAAGGTCCCGGTCTCGAGCACGCGCAGCAGCTTCACCTGCAGCTCCTGCGGCATCTCGGTGATCTCGTCGAGGAACAGCGTCCCGCCGTGCGCTCGCTCGAAGTAGCCCTTGTGCTGCCGGTCGGCGCCGGTGAAGCTGCCCTTCTCGTGGCCGAACAGCTCGCTCTCGATGAGGTTGGGCGAGACCGCGCCGCAGTTGAGCGGCAGGAAGGGCGCGCGCTTGCGCCGGCTCATCTCGTGCAGCGTCTGCGCGGCGAGCTCCTTGCCGGTGCCGCTCTCGCCCATGAGCAGCACGGTGGCCGAGGTGGGCGCGACGCGCCCGATCTGGTCGTAGAGCTTCTGCATCGGCGGCGAGGAGCCGAGCAGGTGGCCGTAGCGGCCAAGCCGGCGCAGCTCCTCGCGCAGCTCGCCGATCTCGGCGCGCAGCTCTCCGGTGCGCGGCACGCGGCGCAGGATGGAACGCAGCCGCTCCACGTCCACCGGCTTCACCAGGTAGTCGCTCGCGCCCAGGCGCAGCGCCTGCACCGCGCTCTCGACGCTCGCGTGCCCGGTGATCAGGATCACCTCGGTGGACTCGCGTGACTCGAGATCCTTCACGAGGTCCATGCCCTGGCCGTCGGGCAGCTGCAGGTCCGTGAGCAGCACGTCGGGCTGCAGGCGCGAGAGATGGATGCGGGCGGCGCGCAGCGAGTCGGCCTGCGAGACGCTGAAGCCCTCGGCCTTGGCGAGCTCGCTCAGCCACTCGAGCGCTTCCGGATCGTCGTCGACTAGTAGCAGATGGGGCACTTATGCACTCCGTTGTAGCTTTTGCAGGGGACGGGGGCGAAAGGAACGCAACTTGCGTACCACGCACCGCGCAGCGGCCGCGCAAGCCGTCTAGGCCGCGCGCTTTTCGCTTCATGCTCAGTTGCTTATGTGGGCGACGAAGTGGCGCCTGCCTCTTCTTGAGACGCCAGCTCGAGGGCCAAAGTTTCCCGCTTGCGAGCGATGCGCCGTCGCCGCCGGGCGACACGATGGCGCGGCACGGCGCGTGCATTGCCAAGGGTTCCGGCCGGCGCGGCGGCGCACCCTCCCCCTCCTCCCCACCGCAGCCGCGTTCGGCCCGGATCCTTCTCAATCCTCGTCGCGATCGGCGCCGAGCGAGCGGCGCATCGCCGCGCTCAGCCGTTGCCCGGCGGCCGCCGCGTAGCCGCGCCAAGGGTCGTCGCCGAGCGAGGCGAGTCGCGGCGGAACGCTGAGCACCGTGAAGCGGCCGCGCAGGTCTTCGCGACCGAGCTCGTCCCAAGCGAGCGGCGTCGAGACGCCGGCGTTGGCGCGCGCGCGCGCGGAGAACGCGGCGACCGCGCTCGCCGTCTCGGAGTTGCGCAGGTAGTCGACGAACACCTTGCCGGTGCGTCCGGCCTTGGCGATGCGCGCGGTAAAGAAGCCGCGCTCGGCGCGCACGAGAAACTGGGCGATGAGGCGCGAGAACTCCTTCACCGCGTCCCAGCCCCAGAGCGGCGCGATCGGCACCACGACATGCAGCCCCTTGCCGCCCGTGGTCTTGAGGAAGGAGCGCAGGCCGAGGCCCTCCACCACCGCGCGCGTCATCTCGGCGGCGCGGCGAAGCTCCGCCCACGGCAGGTCTTCCCCGGGATCGAGGTCGAGCGTGACGCGATCCGGGTGCTTCGTGTCCGGCAGCGTCGCGCCCCAGGTGTGCATCTCGAGCGCCCCGTTCTGCACCATGCTGAGGATGCCGCGCCGCGAGTCGACATAGATGTAGTAGCCCTTGCTCGAGCGCAGCCGCCTGAACGTCTTGACGTCGCCCGGGCTCGCGCCCATGCCGAGATGGCGCTGGTAGAAGCACTCGCCCGCGACGCCGTCGGGACAGCGCACCAGCGTGAGCGGACGGCCGGCGAGGTGCGGCAGCAGCCATTCGCCCACTGCGTCGTAGTAACGCGCGAGATCGAGCTTGGTGAGGCGGAGCTCCGGATAGACGATGCGCTTCGGATGGCTGATCCTGATTCCCTGGAAGTCGTCGTCCGGCGGGGCCGGCTGCGCGCGCTCCTCGTGCACCGACTTCGGCGCGATGTCCTCGCGCAGCCCTACGAACGACGCCTGGCGCAGGATGCCCTCGTCGGTTCGCTCGGCGAAGGTCACCTCGCAGACGAGCCGCGGCTTCACCCAGCGCACGCCGCGCTCGCGCGGCGGGTCGGCAAGTGGCGAATCGCTCCGCTTCAACCGCGACAGCTTGTCCGCCAGGGCCGCCAGCCGCTGCTCGTTGAATCCGGTGCCGACCTTGCCGGCATAGCGCAGCTTCATGCGCTCGTCGTAAGTGGCGAGCAGCAGCGCGCCGAAGCCCGAGCGCGCGCCCGCGGGCGGGGTGAAGCCGGCGATGACGAAGTCCTGCCGCTGTCGGCACTTGAGCTTGATCCACGCCTGGCTGCGGCCAGCGACGTAGGGCGCGTCGGTACGCTTGCCGATCAGGCCCTCGAGCTGCATCTGGCAGGCCTTCTCGAGCACCTCGCTCGCCTCGCCCTCCAGATGGTCGCTGAAGCGCACGCTGCGCGATCCTTTCAGTGCGGCGTGCAGGCGCTTCTTGCGCTGGGCGAGCGGCAGCGCCCGCAGGTCTTCGCCCTTGAGGTACGGCGCGTCGAAGACGAAGTACACGATCTCGCCGTCGCGGCCGGACTCGAAGGCGTTCTGCAGGCGCTGGAAGCTCGAGCGGCCGTCCTCGCGCAACACGACGATCTCCCCGTCGAGCCAGCTTCCCTCGAGCCGCAGCCGCTTCAGCTCGCGCGCGAGGTGCGGCAGCTTGGCCGTCCACTCCTTGCCGCTGCGCGTGAAGAGCCGTGCATCGCGAGGCGCGAGGCGCGCCAGCATGCGGTAGCCGTCGTGCTTCACCTCGTAGATCCACTCGCCGTGCTTCGGCGGCGCGGCCGAGAGCGTGGCGAGCTGCGGAGCGACGAACTGCGGCAGCGCCGAGCGCTTGCCGTACTTCGCCGGCCGCGGCGCACGCTTCACGCTTTCCGGGCGCTCCTCGGTGATGTCGACACCCGGGCGCGCGTCCTCGTCTCGGCGCTTGATCAGCAGCCACGCCGGCCGATCCTCCTCCCTGCTCGTGCGGGTGAGGATCCAGGCGCCGTGCAGCTTCTCGCCGTCGAGACGGAAGTGCAGCCTGCCCTTGGCGAGCGCGGCCGCGGGATCTCGGTCCTCGGCGAGCCACACGCCCTGGTCCCAGAGCAGCACCTCGCCCGCGCCGTACTGCTTCTCCGGGATCACGCCCTCGAAGTCGCCGTAGTCGAGCGGATGATCCTCGGTCTGCATGGCCAGGCGCTTGTCCGCCGGGTCGAGGCTCGGGCCTTTCGGCACCGCCCAGCTTTTCAGCACGCCGTCGAGCTCGAGGCGAAAGTCGTAATGCAGCCGCGTCGCCGCATGCCGCTGTACGTAGTAGCGCAGCCCGCGGTCGGCGCGCGCAGCGCGCGAGCGCGCGGCCCGCCCCGAGGGCTCCGGCGTCACCGAAAAGTCGCGCATCTGCCGGTAGCGCTCGAGCCGGTCGGCCATGCCCGGCGAGACAGCAAAAGCCGAGCCCGTCCGGTAATTGCTACCGCGTTGGCGCGCAACCCTTACAGCGGCGGCCGCTCCGCCGAACGGCGTGCCGCCGTTGCAGGCGATGGGCACGATCCCTGCAGTGACGGGGAGACCGCCAAACAAGGAAAGCCATGTCTCCCGCCATCGCCTTACGTCTTCGCCAGCATCTCACCCTCACGCCCCAGGTGCAGCAGGCGCTCAAGCTGCTGCAGATGTCGGCGCTCGAGTTCTCGCAGGAGATGGAGCAGGCGCTCGCGGCGAATCCGTTTCTCGAGGAAAACCCGGAGGCCCCGGAGGCGGCGCCTTTGCGCGACGCGGCGGCGGTGGACGACATCGTCGTGCCGCAGGAGCCGAGCGGACCCGCGGCTCCGCTCGAGCGCGAGCAGGACGACTGGAGCGGCGCGGTCGACGCGGAGCCGACGCTCGCGCAGCACCTGCGCGAGCAGCTGATGATCTCGCCGATGGGCGACCGCGACCGGGCGCTCGCCCACATGATCATCGACAGCCTCGACGACGACGGCTACTTCAAGCTGTCGTTCGACGAGCTCGCCGCGCTCGTGCCGCCGGAGCTGGACGTGCGGCCCGAGGATTTCGGCGCCGCGCTGCGCCTGGTGCAGAGCCTCGACCCCGCGGGCGTCGGCGCGCGCTCCCTCGAGGAGTGCCTGTGCCTGCAGCTGCAGGCCCTTCCGGAGGACGAGAAACTCGACGCGCGCGTGCGCGCAGCGGCGCTGCGCATCGTCAAGGGCAACCTGAGCCTCCTCGCCAACCGCGAGTGGGCGCGCCTGCAGCATGCCGCGGGCTGCGACGAAAAGACGCTGCACGCAGCGCGCTCCCTGATCCGCTCGCTCGACCCGCGGCCCGGGCACCGCTTCGGCCCGCAGGAGGCGCGCTACGTCGTGCCCGACGTGATCGTGAAGAAGGCGCGCGACCGCTGGGTGGCGATCATCAATCCCGCCTCGCTGCCGCGCGTGCGCCTGAATCGCACCTACGCCGACGCGATCGCCAGCCGCGGCAGTTCCAACCAGTCGCTCGCCCGGCACCTCCAGGAAGCGCGCTGGCTGCTACGTTCCATCGAGCAGCGCTTCGCCACCATTCAGCGCGTCGCGGACGCGATCGTCGCGCGCCAGCGCGGCTTTTTCGAGTATGGCGAGGTGGCGATGAAGCCGCTCACGCTCAAGCTCATCGCCGGCGAGCTCGGCCTGCACGAGTCGACGGTATGCCGCGTGACCAACAACAAGTACATGGCGACGCCGCGCGGCCTGTTCGAGTTCAAGCACTTCTTCTCGCGTCGCCTCGCCACCGAGAACGGCGGCGCCGCTTCGGCCACCGCGGTGCGCGCGGTGATGAAGGAGCTCATTGCCGCCGAGGATCCTCGCGCGCCGCTCTCCGACGCCGAGCTCGCGCGCCTGCTTGCCCAGCAAGGCCTGCGGGTGGCGCGCAGAACCATCACGAAATATCGCGCCCTGATGAGAATGCCGAGCGTCGACGTGCGGCGCGCCGATATGCGCAAAGGAGCCTAGGATGGCACGTATCGTTGCCGGCCGCTTCGACCGCACGCTGGACGCCGACGCGGCGTTGGACGCGCTCAAGCGCGAAGGCTTCGCGCGCAGCGAGGTCGACAGCTTCTATGTCGGGCCGCCCGGGCAGAACGCGATGACGCGCGTCGGCGGGGACGCGCCGCATTCGAGCGAAGGCTCGCGCCGCGGCGGGGTCGCCGCGGCGATCGGCGCGGTGATCGGGCTGATCGTCGGCCTCGCCGTGGGATGGCTCGGCGCCGTCGACCTCGGGCCGCCGACCGTTCCGCTCGCCGCCTTCGTCGGCGCCTTCATCGGCGCGTTCGCCGGTGCGCTCGCGTCGTTCCGCGGCGGCCGGCGCCGCCTCGCCACGCGCGAGCACCCGGTCGAGCCGCGCGGCGGGCGGATGATCGCCGTGTGCGTCGAGCGCTCGGGCAGCGAGCGCGCCGCGATCGATATCCTGCGCTCGCACAACGCTCGCGACCTCGGACGCGCCGAGGGCCAGTGGCGCGACGGGTGGCGCGACTTCGACCCGCGCAACCCGCTCGCCGCCGTCTGACGACTACTTGCTTGTGAGGTTGCGCTCGGCGAAGTCCCAGTTCAGACGCTGCTCGACCAGCGCCTTCGCATAGCGATCGCGCTCGTTGCGGTAGTCGATGTAGTAGGCGTGCTCCCAAACGTCGACGGTGAGCAGGCAGCGGATGCCCTTCGCCATCGGCGACTCGGCATTGGACGTCGCCATCACCTCGAGCTTGCCGTCCTTCTGCACGAGCCACGCCCAGCCGCTGCCGAACTGGCCGACTGCCGCCGCGCAGAACCTGTCGACGAACGCCTCGTAGCTGCCGAAGTCGCGCTCGAGCTGCTGGCGCAGCGCCGCACCGGGCTTGGCCGGCTTCGCCGAGAGCGACTGCCAGTAGAAGTTATGGTTCCACACCTGGCCGGCGTTATTGAAAAGCTTGCCGCTCGAGGAGCGCACCAGCTCCTCCAGGGTGCGCGCCTGCGCCTTCTCCTGCTCGAGCAGCTGGTTCGTGACCTCGACGTACTTGCGATGGTGCTTGCCGTAATGGAACTGGATCGTCTCGGCGGAGATGACCGGCGCGAGTGCGTCCTCGGCGTACGGGAGCGGCGGGAGCTGAACGTGCAGCTTCTCGGCCGCCTTGGCGGTTGCGGTTGCCATCGGGAAAACCTCCGGATCAGGATTGCAAAGGAAAATTCTACGGCGCCAAGCTAGGAAGACGACTTAAGGCGGATCGAGTTTCGCACCTCGCGTACGCCGCTCACCTTCTGCGCCGCCGTCGCCGCGCGCTGCGCGGTCGTGCGATCGTCGACGAACCCGGTGAGCTCGACCGTGCCGCGATAGGTGTCGACATTGAGCGCCGCCGCCGTACGGGCGCCGACCTCGGTGGCGATCGCGCTCTTCACTTTCGCGGTGATCGCCGCGTCGTCGGCAACGCGACCCGGGCTGCGCTCGGCGCGCGTTTCGTTCGGCGCGGCGCAGCCCGCGGCACCCAGCGCGGCGGCAAGACCGAGCAGGGCCGCGGCGACGAGCGGCCTCATCGCCGCTTCTCCTTCGGCTCGGGTTCCTCGGCGCGCCCGGCGTCGCGGCCGCTCTGCTTCTCCACGCGCTTCGATTCCTCCGGCAGCTCGGTGGGTTGCGGATCCTCGGGGCGGACCGGGTCGAAAGGCCAGCGCTGCTGGGGCTTGTGGTCGTTGTCGTGGTTCATAAGGCCTCCTAGGGATGATGGGCGGGCTGCACGAGCCGTGCCACCGTAGCGAGCAAGGCGAGCGGCTCGACGGGCTTGGCGAGCTGCGCGTCGTAGCCTGCGGCGGCCGCGCGATGGCGCGTCGCGGGCTCGGCCGCGGCGGTGGTCAGCGCCGCCGCGCGCACCCCGCCGCCGCGCTCTGCGGGCAGGGAGCGCAAGGCGCGGATCAGCCGATAGCCGTCGCCGCCGTGCATCCCCAGGTCGGAAAGCACCAAGTCGGGCCGCCACGCCTCGAGCGCCGGCAACGCCTCGGCGCACGAAGCGGCCGTGCGGGTTTCCGCGCCGGCGACGCGCAGCAGGCGCACGAGAAGCTCCCGCGCCCCCGGATCGTCCTCGACGACGAGCACACGCACGCCGGAGAGCAGCTGCAGCTCATTCAGCGTTGCCGTGACGAACGCGTCGCGCGCGCGGCTCGCCGCCTCGTTCGCGAGCCGATGCCGGCGCTCGCGCTCGAGCCCCCGCGCGAGCTCCTGCTGGGCGCGCTTCGCATCGTCGATGTCGACACACACGCCGGTGAATCCGGCGAACGCGCCTTTCTGCCGCCGCGGCACAGCGCGGTCGAGCATCCATCGGTATTGGCCATCGTGGCGCCGCAGCCGGTACTCGAGCGCGAAGGGCTGGCGCGCGTCGAACGCCCGCACGCAGGTGTCGAGCCAGCGCGCCAGGTCTTCGGCGTGCACCGCGCGCGACCAGCCGTGTCCCAGCGCCTGGGCTGCGCTGAAACCGGTGAAGGCAAGCCAGGCCGGGCTCACGTAGTCGCACGACAGGTCGGGCCGGGCCGACCAGGCGAGTAGCAGAAGCTCGTCGTCGATTTGCATCGTCGTCGACCGGCTGCAGCAGGAGACGTGCCGGGGACACTATGTCACTAAATCGCTACGCGGCACCGCCCGGGCATGCGCTTTGCTCGGCCATGGCAGCCTTAACCCCATAGCGAAGGAGTCGTCATGTTGAGCTGGGCACTAGCGTTTTTCATCATCGCCATCATCGCCGCAGTATTCGGCTTCACCGGCATCGCGGCCGGCGCGGCGGAAATCGCGAAGATCCTGTTCGTCGTGTTCGTGGTCCTTTTCCTCGTCTCGCTCGTCGCGGGACTGCTGAGAAGGCCTTAGCCCGTCAACCCCCGGAGAAAGCCATGCCTCTGAAATCGCTCACCCTCGCCGCGCTCGTTGCCCTGGCGTTCGGCGGCGTCGCGCACGCCGACAACGCCAAGGCCGACCGCCAGGCGATGAAGGCCGAGAAGGACAAGATCGAAGCCAACTACAAGGCCGACAAAGCCCGCTGCAAGGAGATGAAGGGCAACGAGAAAGATGTCTGCGAAGCCGACGCCAAGGGCAAGGAGAAGGTCGCCAAGGCGGAGCTCGCGCAGAAGAGCCAGCCTTCGCCCGCGCACGAGCGCAAGGTCGACGAAGCCAAGGCCGAGCACGCCTACAACGTCGCCAAGGAGAAGTGCGACGCGCAGAAGGGCGACGCGAAGGATGCCTGCGAGAAGGACGCCAAGGCGCAGCATGAGCGCGCCAAAGCCGACATCAAGCAGAAGTATGCGCGCGCCGAGCACACGCCGCGCCGCGCCGGCACGGGGGGAAGCGCCGGCACGAAATGAACGCGCCGCGATGCCGAAGCGGCTGATTCGCTACGCCGTGGTCGGGCTCGGGCACATCGCCCAGGCCGCCGTGCTGCCCGCATTCGGCAATGCGCGCCGCAACTCGCGCCTCGCCGCGATCGTCTCCGGCGATCCGGTGAAGCGCGAGGCGCTGGCGCAACGCTATGGCGTCGACAAGGCCTGCGCCTACGAGCAGTACGATGCGCTGCTGAGGAGCGGCGACATCGACGCCGTCTACATCGCGCTGCCGAACAGCCTGCACGCGGAGTACGCCGAGCGCGCCGCGCACGCCCGCGTGCACGTGCTGTGCGAGAAGCCGATGGCGCTCACCGAGGCGGAGTGCGAGCGGATGGCGCGCGCGGCGCGGGAGAACGGCGTCAAGCTCATGGTGGGCTACCGCCTGCACTTCGAGCGCGCCAATCTGGAGGCGATCGAGATCGCCCGTTCGGGGCGCATCGGCGAGCCCCGCCTGTTCACCTCGACCTTTGGCATGCAGGTCGCGCCCGGGAACATCCGCGTGCGCCGCGCCACGGGCGGCGGCGTCCTCTACGACATCGGCATCTACTGCATCAACGCGGCGCGGGCGCTGTTTCGCGACGAGCCGGTCGCCGCGCTCGCCCTTTCGGCCGGCGCGCTCGGCGAAGTCGAGGAATCGGTGAGCGCGGTGCTGCGCTTCCCCAACGAGCGGCTCGCCGCATTCACGGCGAGCTTCGGCGCGGCCGACGTATCGGAGTACCGGCTGGTCGGCACGCGCGGCGAGCTCGCCGTCGATCCGGCCTATGAATATGCCAAGCCGCTCGAGCACCGGCTGTCGCTCGAGGGCCAGCGGGTGAGCGAGCGGCGCTTCGCAAAGCGCGACCAGTTCGCCCCCGAGCTGCTGTATTTCTCGGACTGCCTGCTGCAGAACCGCGATCCCGAGCCCTCGGCGGAAGAAGGTCTCGCCGACGTGCGCGCCATCCGGGCGCTCTACCGCTCGATGGAGACCGGAGCGCCGGTCGAGCTCGGCCCGTACGAGCGGCGCGAGCGGCCGAGCCTCGAGCAGGAGATCCGGCGCCCGGCGATCGAGACGCCGGCGGTGATCCACGCGCACGCCCCCGGAATGCACCCGTGAGCGCCGCGGCTTTCGCCCTGCTCGTCGGCCTGGCGTACCTCGTCCTCGGCCTCGCGGGCCTGGTACCGGCGACGCTCGTCCCGCCGCCCGTCGAGGCGCCGCCGACGTGGTTCGCGCTCCTCTACGGCGACCTGTTCGGGCTCTTTCCCGTGAACGTGCTGGCGAGCGCGGTGCACCTCGGCGCGGGCTTCTGGGGGCTGTGCGCCGCCTTGCACAAGTGCAGCGCGGTCGCCTACGCGCGCGTGCTCGCCATCGCCTTCGGCGTGCTTGCGCTGCTCGGCGCGCTGCCCGGCGCCAATACGCTGTTCGGCGCCATGCCGGCCTACGGGGCGGACGTGTGGCTGCACGCGGCGACCGCGCTCCTCGCGGCGTATGTCGGCTGGCGCGCGAGCGCGGTCGCCCGTGAGCGCCGTCGCAATCGCGCCGACCGTCGTCAGCGCGAAGTGGCCGTTGCTCGCGAGCGACGCTTCGGGCTCGCCGATCGGCGCGAGGGCTGGAGCGCGATGAGCCTCGCCTGATGCCGCGCGCAGAGGGCAAATTGCGCAGTCGCGCGAAGCGATAGTTCCGGAAGTGCAATAGTTCGTCGCGCCGGCGCGAGCTTTTGCACTAGCTTGGCAGCTCGAAAGGGGACTAGATCATGAGCTCTCAAGCCTGGTTGCTGTGGCCGGACAACGTCGCGCTGAGCGTTCTCGCGCTCGTCGTGCTCGCCATGGCGGTGCTGTATGCAGCGCGTCAGCCGATGCACGAGCTGATCCGCACCCTCGGCCAGGCGCTCGGTGCGCCGCTTCGCGTTGCCGGCCGCTGGCTGGCGCGCGCCGCCGACGATATCCACCAGCGCAATCGCGCGGTGCTGCTCGCCCATGGGCGGCAGGAGGTCGGGAGCCGCATCGAGCGCGAGTTCGAGCGCCTCGCCGCCGTGGTGAACCGCGACCTGCAGGGCTATCCGACCCTGCAGCGCAAGCTCCTCGACGAGATCACGCGCATCGAGGAGGACTACAAGAAGTGCACCGAGGTGCCGCCGCCGCCGCCCGACTGGACCGAGGCGGTGAAGGCGGTCGCCAACATCAAGTCGAGCGGCAACGAGCTGGTGCTGAAGGTGCTCGAGGAGATCAAACGCTCCGTCACCACCATCCACGACAAGGCGATCGGCGAGTACCGCAAGGCCTACGAGTCGCGCCACCGCATCCTCGAAGGCTTCATGCCGTTCTGGCGCTCGGTGGACAAGAACCTGGGCCATGTGGAGAAGAACCTGGCGGCGCTGCAGGCCACCGTGTCGACGGTCGACGAGCACATGGCGCGCTACGAGGCGATCAATGCCGCGACGGACAAGGCCGAGCACGCGCTCACCGTCTCCGCGTTCACGCAGTTCGCGATCTCCGCGCTCGTCGTGGCGATCGCCGCCGGCGGCGCCTTCATCAACTTCAAGCTGATCGCCCTGCCGATGTCGGAGATGGTGGGCGCGGGCGACTATCTCACGAGCTCGCTGCGCACCTCCGAAGTGGCGGCGCTGGTGATCATCTTCGTCGAGGCCTCGATGGGCCTGTTCCTGCTCGAGGCCATGCGCATCACCCACCTCTTCCCGCGCATCGCCAACCTGAACGACCGGCTGCGCCGACGCATGCTGTGGATCGCCCTGACGCTGCTCGTCACGCTGGCCGGCGTCGAGGCGTCGCTCGCGCTGATGCGCGACATGCTGATCGCCGACAAGCAGGCGCTCCTGCAGTCGCTCGCCACCGTTCAGGCGGCCCCCGCCGAAGGCTGGGTGGGCCGCATCCCGACGGCGGGGCAGATGCTGCTCGGCTTCATGCTGCCGTTCGCGCTCGCCTTCATCGCCGTGCCGCTCGAGTCGCTGATCCACTCGGCGCGCACGGTGGGCGGCGTGCTACTGATGGCGCTGGTGCGCGTCGCGGCGGTTCTTCTGCGCATCCTCGGCACCGCCACCCGGCACGGCAGCCGGGTGCTGATCCGCCTCTACGACGTGGCGATCGTGCTGCCGCTCGCCGGCGAGCAGTTTCTCAAGGCGCCGCGCCGCGCCAAGCCGCTGCCTTCCGCGCTCGACGATACGGACGTCGAGCGCACCCACGCCTGAGGCACGCCATGGACCGCCGACGCTTCCTGAAGATCGTCCCCGCCCTCGCGCTCGCGTCGTCCGCGTGCAGCGATCCGCGCAGCCACAGCCACGGCGTCTACATGCTCGTCGACACCTCCGGCACCTATGCCGAGGAGGCGGGCAAGGCGCAGCGCATCATCAACTACCTGCTCGGCACGCTGCAGCCGGGAGACTCGCTCGCCGTGGCGCGCGTGGAAAGCCGCAGCTTCAGCGAGAAGGACATCGTCGCCAAGGCGACCTTCGATACGCGGCCGTCGCAGGCGAACGCGCAGAAGCGCGCCTTCCGCGACCGCGTCGACGCCGCGTTCCGCGGCGTGCACGGCAGCAAGTACACCGACATCACCGGCGCGCTGATCCAGGGCGCGGAGTTCCTCAACGAGGGCGGCGCCGGCACCAAGACGATCATCGTCTTCTCCGACATGCAGGAGGAGCTCGACGGCGCCACGGTGCGCAACTTCCCGATCAGCCTGAAGGACATCCGGATTGTCGCGGTCAACGTGGTGAAGCTGCGCACCGACAACGTCGACCCGCGGCGCTACCTGGGGCGGCTCGACCAGTGGAAGGCGCGCGTCGAGAAGGCGGGTGCCGCGGAGTGGCGCGTGGTCAACGATCTCGACCACCTCGACGCGCTTCTCGCCCGTACGTAGCGGTTTTTGGTAAGGTACGGCCTCCTTAGGAGGAGGAGACCGTGAAAAAGCTCGCCGTTGCCCTCACCGTCGCCGCCCTGTATGCGGGCCAGGCGGCGGCACAGACCGTCAAGATCGGCATCATCCTGCCCTACACCGGGCAGTTCGCCGATGGCGCCAAGCAGATGGACGACGCCATCAAGCTCTATGTGCAGCAGCACGGCGAGAGCGTCGCCGGGAAGAAGCTCGAGTTCGTGCGCAAGGACACCGGCGGCATCGCTCCGGCGGTAGCGAAGCGCCTGGCCCAGGAGCTGGTGGTGCGCGAGCAGGTCGATATCCTCGCCGGGTTCCTGCTCACGCCGAACGCCATGGCGGCCGGCGACGTCTCGGCCGAGGCGAAGAAGTTCATGGTGGTCATGAACGCGGCCACTTCGATCATCACCACCAAGTCGCCCTACATGGCGCGTACCTCGCTCACTACCCCGCAGCTCAATGAAAGCCTCGGCGCCTGGGCGGTGAAGAAGGGCGGCCTGCACAAGGTCTATACCATGGTCTCGGACTACGGCCCGGGCCACGACGCCGAGCAGGCGTTCCAGAACGGCTTCAAGTCGGCCGGAGGCGAGGTGATCGGCTCGGTGCGCTTCCCGCCCAACAATCCCGACTTCGCCGCCTTCGTGCAGCGCGCCAAGGACCAGAACCCGGAAGGCATCTTCGTCTTCGTACCCGGCGGCGCGCAGCCCGCGGCGCTCGGCAAGGCGCTCGCCGAGCGCGGCATCGACGCGCGCAAGACCAAGGTGATGGGTCAGCTCGAGCTCGCCTCCGAGGAAGCGCGCAAGGCGATGGGCGATACTGCGCTCGGCATCATTACCTCGGCGCACTACGACGACAACCTGGACTCCGCGCGCAACCGCGAGTTTGTCAAGGCCTACAACGGACTCGCCGGCCGCAATCCGAACTTCTTCGCCGTGGGCGGCTACGACGGCATGCACCTCATCTACGAAGCGCTGAAGAAGACCGGCGGCAAGACCGACGGCCAGGCGCTCGTCGATGCGGCCAAGGGCATGAAGTGGGAGAGCCCGCGCGGCCCGATCGCCATCGATCCGGAGACGCGCGACATCGTGCAGACGGTGTACATCCAGCGCGTCGAGAAGGTCGGCGGCGAACTGAAGAACGTCGTGGTCGACAAGGTCGAGAACGTCAAGGATCCGGTCAAAGCACGCATGAAGAAGTAGATGCTGGGGTCGATCGTAGGCGTGCTGTTCGACGGTCTCGCCTACGGCATGCTGCTCTTCCTGCTATCGGTGGGGCTGTCGGTGACGCTCGGCATGATGAACTTCGTCAACCTCGCGCACTGCAGCTTCGCGATGGTCGGCGGCTATGCCGCGGTATGGCTCACCGGCCGCGCGGGCTGGCCGTTCCTCGCCGCATTGCCGGCCGCCTTTATCGCCGGGGCCGGCGTCTCGCTCGTGCTCGAGCGCATGCTGTACCGCCGGCTCTACCGCGCCTCAGACCTCGACCAGTGCCTCTTCACGATCGGCATCGCGTTCATGTCGGTTGCCGCGGCGGCCTACTTCTTCGGCACGGTGCAGCAGTCGATCGACACGCCGCGCTGGCTCGAGGGCACGGTCGCCGCCTTCGGCATGCGCTTCTCGGCCTACCGCCTCTTCCTCATCGTCGCCTCGCTGGCGGTGGCGGCGCTGCTCGTCTGGGCGCTCGAGCGCACGCGCTTCGGCGCGCGCGTGCGCGCCGCCGTCGACAACCAGCGTATGGCGCGCGGCCTGGGCATCGACGTCGATCGCGCCTTCATGATCACCTTTGCCCTCGGCGGCGGCCTCGCCGGCCTCGGCGGGGCGCTCGCCGTGGCGATGATCGGCCTCGACCCCGGTTTCGCGTTCACCTACCTCGTCTACGTGCTGATCGTCGTGGCGGTCGGCGGCCTGGGCTCGATCGGCGGCTCGCTCGCCGCGGCGGCGCTCCTTGGCATCAGCGACATGGCCGGCAAGTACTACTTCCCCTGGCTCGGCGCGTTCCTCATCTATCTCGTCATGGTCGGCCTCCTGATGTGGCGGCCGGCGGGCCTCTTTGGCAAGCGCTAGCGCCTTCTTCGCCGGGCAGGTGCGCTGGCATGCCGCGGAGGTCGCGTTCTGGCTCGCCACGCTGCTGCCGTTCGTGGCTGCGCCGAGCTACCTGTCGCTCGCCAGTCAGATCGCGATCACCGCGCTGTTCGCGCTCTCGCTCGATCTGATCCTCGGCTACGGCGGACTGGTCTCGCTCGGCCACGCCGCATATTTCGGCGTCGGCGCCTATACCGCCGGACTGCTCTCGAAGCACTGGCTCGGCGAGCCGCTCACCGGCCTCGCCATCTCGGCGCTCGTCGCCGGCGTCGTCGGCTACCTGTCGAGCCATGTCATCGTGCGCTTCCGACACCTCGCGCTCATCATGCTCACGCTCGGCTTCGGGCTGCTGCTCTTCGAAGCCGCGAACAGCACGAGCGCGATCACCGGCGGGGCCGACGGGCTGCAGGGCGTCGAGATCTCGCCGCTGCTCGGCTTCAAGTTCGACCTTTACGGGCGCACCGCCTACGCTTACTCGCTCGCCGTGCTCTTCCTCTGCTTCCTCGCCTGTCGCCGCGTGATCCACTCGCCGCTCGGTCTCGCACTGCGCGGCATCCGCGAGAACGCGCAGCGCATGCCCGCGATCGGCGCCTCGAGCCGGGCACACCTGCGCAAGGCGTATACGATCGCCGCCGTCATGGCGGGCATCGCCGGGGCGCTGCTCACGCAGACGACCTCGACGGTGTCGCTCGAGACGCTCTCCTTCGGTCGCTCGGCCGACGTGCTGGTGATCCTGATCCTCGGCGGCGCCGGGCGGCTGTACGGCGGCATCCTGGGAGCGATTCTCTACATGGTGGCGCGCGACCAGTTCTCCGGGGTGAATCCCCAGTACTGGTACTTCTGGATCGGGCTGCTGCTGGTCGCGGTGGTGATGTTCCTGCCCAACGGCGTTCTCGGCGGGGCAAGTGCTCTCTACAAGAAACGTCAATAAGGCCTTCGGCTCCCTCGTCGTGGCGAACGACGTGTCGCTCGACATTCCGCGCGGCGCGCGCCACGCGCTGATCGGCCCCAACGGCGCCGGCAAGACCACGCTGATCAACCTGATCACCGGCATGCTCGCCCCCGACAGCGGCGCCATCCTGCTCGGCGGCGAGGACCTGACCCCGCTCGCGTCCGAAGCTCGGGTGCGCCGCGGCCTGGCGCGCACCTTCCAGGTGAACGCGCTCTTCCCGCGGCTCACCGCGCTCGAGTCGGTGACCCTCGCCGTGCTCGAGCGCGACGGCGACGCGTCGAAGTGGTGGCGCGGCCTCCCGGCCTTCCGCGCCGCGGCCGACGAAGCGCACGCGATTCTCGACTCGCTCGCCGTCCCCGCGCAGAAGGAAACGCGCGAGCTCGCCTATGGGCAGCAGCGGCTGCTCGAGATCGCGCTCGCCCTCGCCACGCGGCCGCGCATCCTGCTCCTCGACGAGCCGGCCGCCGGAGTGCCGAAGGACGAGAGCCGCGAGCTGTTCCGCGCCATCGAACGGCTCTCGAGCGAGCTCACGCTGCTCTTCATCGAGCACGACATGGAGGTGGTGTTTCGCTTCGCGAGCATCATCCACGTCATGGTCGGCGGCCGCATCCTCGTGTCGGGCCCGCCGGCCGAGATCGGGCGCGATGCGCGCGTGCGCGAGGTGTATCTTGGCAGGACCCAGCGTGCCGCAGCCTGAGCCGCTCCTCGAGCTGCGCGACGTGCGCGCGGGCTACGGGGACGCGGTGATCGTCGATGCAGTGTCGCTCGCCATCCCCGACGGCGGCAGCCTCGCCGTGCTCGGGCGCAATGGCGTCGGCAAATCCACGCTGCTGCTCACGATCATGGGCCACACCCGCTTTTTCCGGGGCGAGATCCTCTGGCAGGGGCGGCCGATCGCGCGCCTTGCCCCGCATCGCCGGGCGCGGCTGGGGATCGGTTGGGTGGCGCAGGAGCGAGAGGTCTTCCCCTCGCTCTCGGTCGAGGAGAACCTGTGTGTGGCCGCGCGTCCGGGCACCTGGGGCCTCACGAAGGTCTACCAGCTCTTTCCGCGGCTCGCCGAGCGACGGCGTCACATGGGCTATCAGCTCTCGGGAGGCGAGCAACAAATGCTGGCGATCGGCCGCGCGCTGATGACCAACCCCCGGCTCCTGCTCCTCGACGAGCCGCTGGAGGGGCTCGCGCCGATCATCGTCGAGGAGCTCGCGGCCGCGGTTCGCAATCTATCGGGCATCGCCACGCTCCTCGTAGAGCAGCACACCGAGCTCGCGCTCGCACTCACGAGCGAAGCGCTGGTGATCGAGCGCGGGCGCATCGCCTGGGCGGGGCGTTCGGCGGCGCTCGCCGGCGACGAGGCGCTGCTCGAGCGCTACGTCGGGCTGCGCGTGGAAGAGGCCTAGGCGAGGAGCGAGAGTGCGCCGAGCGCGCTTGCCGCGCCGCCGAGCGCGAGAGCGACGGGGCGCCTGAAGCGCTCACCGAGCCGGCGCTGGATGAAAAACGCCCCCGCGCCGAGCGCGAGCTGGATCAGCGAGAACCCGCCGAGGTAGGCCGCGAGCGGCGCCGGCTCGGCGCCGAAGATGGATTCCGCGTAGGCGTAGCCGTGCAACACGCCGGCGAGCGCAAGGAGCGCCGCCAGAGGTACGGTCGGCCAAGGCCGCGCGAAGGCGACCAGCACACCGACGCAGATCACCGATACGGCGATCATCGCTTCGGCGCCGGGCAGCGCGCCCCCCGAGAGATGCAGCGCCGCCCCGACGAGCGCGCCGGCGATCAGCGCGACGAGCGCCCAGAGGCCGCGTGGAACGAAGGCGAGCAGGAACCCCGCGGCGACGACGAAGGCGAAATGATCGACGCCGATCACCGGGTGGCCGAGCCCGGAGAGGAAGCCTTCCATCCAGCTGCGCGGCAGGCGCCCGCCCATGAAGTGGTGCGCCTGCGCGAGAGCAGGCATGGCGGCCAACCCTGTAGCGAGGAAACGCAAGCCTTTCGCTTTCATACGTGCTTTTTTCTCGCTTTCTTCTTTGCCGGCCGCGCGGGCTTGGGAAGCTCGAGCTTGAGAAGGCTGGCGGCGTTGCCGAAGTAGAGTTTACGCCGGTCGTCCGGCTTGAGCTTCAAGTTGTCGATCGCCTTGAAGGTCTCGCGTATGAAGAGCGGGCCGCCTTCCGGATCGAAGGGGCAATCGGTGCCGAAGAGGACTCTGCGGATGCCGAAAAAATCGATGCCGGTGCGAATGCCGCTGGCCCATCCGTTGATGGAAGTATCGTTGTAGAACATCTTGAAGTAGTCGACCGGACGCTTCGCCATGCGCTTCAGCATGCCCTCGTAGTCCTCGTCGGAAGTGCGCGCGCCGAACTGGTCCATGCCGTAGCCGACGCGATTGGCGAGGAACGGCACCATCGCGCCCAGGTGGTGCGTGATGAGCTTCAGCTCGGGCAGCTTGTCGAACATGCCGGAGAACACCATGCGGCCCATGAAGACGCTGGTCTCGTAGGGCCAGCCGAAGAGCCACCACATCTCGTACTTGGACTTCTGCTCGACCGGGTAGTCCGCCCACTTGGCCGTGCGCGAGGGGTGCACCCAGATCGGCAGGTCGTGCTTTCTCGCCATGCGCTCGAAGATCGGGAAGAACTCCGGATCGTCGAGCGGCCGGCCGTTGACGTTGGTGAAGATCTGCACGCCCTTCGCGCCGAGCTCGCCGATCGCGCGGTCCATCTCCTCGAGCGACGCGCGCACGTTGTTCATCGGCAGCGAGGCGACGAAGCAGGGGAAGAGGTCCGGGTGCTTCTGCACGATCTCGTGCATGCCGTCGTTGGCGAGGCGCGCGAGCGCCGGCGTCTCTTCCGGGGTCCCCAGATACTCGATGGCCGGCATCGACAGGGTGAGCACCTGCTGGTAGCCCGGCCAGCGCCGCATCATCCTGACGCGCCGGTCGAGGTCCCAGAGCACCGGGATGTGCATCCAGCGCTTGAGCGACGCGGCGAGCGCCGGGTTCGCTCGCGCGATCTCCTTCATCCGCTCGAAGAAGGCCTGCGGAAAAATGTGCGGAAAGATGTCGAGCCTGCGTTCCAACGGCTTTTTCATGCCCCTCCCCGACTCCGGAAAATTGCTCTGTCCCCTTTTCAGCGGCTGGCGCGCGGGCCGCCGCAGACGTCGCAGGGCACGTGGTAGAACTCTTCGTTGAGGAAGATCGCCACGTCGCGGATCTCGTCGGAGGTCCAGTGCAGGCCGGCGATGCCCTGCCAGCGCGTCACCTGGGCGACCAGGTCCGACCAGTCGCCGACCAGGCGCTGGCTGCGCCAGTGCGGCTGCGTGGTATGGCAGGTGTTGCAGTTGTTCTCGTAGAGCAGCTTGCCGCGTTGCACGTCGGGCGCCGCCGCGGCGGACGGCGTCGCCGGCGCAGTGACGCCGCAGCCCGCGCACGCGGCGGCGAGCGCCGCCGCGAGCAGCGTTCTGCGATCCAAGGCCCTGCGGGGGCGTCGAGCACGAATCATTCCCCCTACCATAGCGCCCTTCATGGCTCCCGGCTACAACCCGGTTCGCGGCGCGCTGTGGATGAGCGGCGCGGTGCTCTCCTTCGCGATGATGGCGATCGCGGTGCGCGAACTGCTGCGCCACATGGGCATCCTCGAGATCCTTTTCTGGCGCACCGGCATTACCCTCGCGATCGCGAGCTCGGTGACCCTGCGCCACGGCCGCGCCACCGTGCGCACGCGCCGCTTGCCGCTGCACACGCTGCGGGCCCTGCTGCACCTCGGAGGCCAGTTCTGCTGGATGTACGCCATCGCCGCGCTCGCGCTCGCCACGGTGTTCGCCATCGAGTTCACCATGCCGGTGTGGACTGCGCTCCTCGCCTTCGCCTTCCTCGGCGAGCGCCTGACGCCGAACCGCGTCGTCATGCTCGTGCTCGGCCTCGCCGGCATCAGCATCATCCTGCGCCCTGGCGTCGGTGCCTTCCACCCGGCGGCGCTCGTCATGCTTTTCGGCGCGCTGCTCTATGCGGCGAGCATGATTTGCACGAAGAGCCTCTCGGCGACCGACTCGCCGGTCGCCGTCACCTTCTGGATGTCGGTGGTGCAGGCGCCGCTCACGCTCGCCGCGGCATGGTCCGAGTGGGTGAGGCCGCAGCCGGCCGACCTGCCCTGGATCGCGGTCATCGGCGCCGGCTCGTTCGCCGCGCATTACTGCATGACGCGCGCGATGAAATGCGCCGATGCGACGGTCGTCGTGCCGATCGATTTCACCCGCCTGCCCCTCATCGCCGTGGTCGGCGCGCTCTTCTACGCCGAGCCGTTCGATCCGATGGTGCTGGTCGGCGCCGCCGTGATCTTCGCCGGAACGTACTATTCCCTGCGCCGGGAGGCGCGACGCTAGGACGGCGGGAAGCGCGCCGGCGGCGCGGCAGGTATCTTCCTTGCTCCGGCCTACCGGCTCCTTTCGCAAGGAAATCTAGGTGGATCTCGTGGTCGCATCGCCTCGTCGTCGCAGACCGGCGTGGGGCAAGATTGCCATCGCCGCCCTGGTGATGGCGGCGCTCGCCGGCGCCTGGCGCTTCAGCCCGCTCGCCGACTATCTCACCCCGCATCGCCTGGCCGAGTGGGCGCGCGCCGCGCGCGCCTCGCGCTGGGCGCCGATCCTCCTGATCCTCGCCTATACGCCCGCCGCTTTCGTGCTCTTTCCGCGGCCGCTGCTGACCGTCATCGCCGTCATTGCGTTCGGCGCCTGGCTCGGCTTCGCTTACGCGATCGCCGGCATCCTGGGCGCCGCGCTCGCGACGTATTTCGTCGGCCGCTACATGCCGCGCCATGTGGTACGGCGCATCGTCGGCGACCTGCTGGACGAGGCCGCGCCGATCTTTCGCGGCCACGCGGTCATCGGCGTGTTCGCGGCGAACATGGTGCCGGTGCCGCCCTTCGGCGTGCAGGGCGTGATCGCCGGCTGCATGCGCCTCAGCGTCTGGCAGTACGCGCTCGGCACGCTGCTCAGCGTGCTGCCGACCGGAATGATGATCGCGTTCTTCGGCCACCAGCTTTCGGCCGGCCTGCAGGGCGACGCGAGCCTCTGGCTGCTCGCGCTGCCGCTCGCCGGCATGGCGATCTTCGCCTTCCTCGGGCGGCGCTGGGCCGAGCGCCGCAACCGGCAGGCCGGCGCGACGCAGGCGCGCGGCGAGGAGACGCGCCAGCCCCGCCAACCTTGACGTAAGTCAAATCCACTCCATTGCGGTGCGGGATAGTGGGGACGCCATGGACGTCGCTGCCCCCACCCTCGTCGCCCCCGCCGAAGGCGTCGGCATCGGCACGCAGTTCGCACTGCCGGTCGAGCGCGCACGAGAGCTGCGCCGCGCCGTCGAGACGGTGCTCGACCCCTTCGGCGTCGTCGCGCCGATAGTCCACGCGCAGTTCGCCTGGTGGGCACACCCGCTCGAGCTCGGCGAGCTCGCCACGCGCTATACGGCCGACCTGGTCGCGCTCGCCATGCAGGTCGCGGCGAAGCTCGCCGGCCGCGAGGTCGCGGACGTGGTGCAGCCGCAGCCCGACGACGCGCGCTTCCGCGACGCGGTCTGGACCCGCGAGCCTCTCTGGGATGCGCTGAAGCAGGTCTACCTCTTTCATACCCGCCATGTGCAGGACGCGCTCTTCCAGACGCCCGGGCTCTCGGCCAAGGAGCGCCGGCGCGCGGCCTTCTGGTGGCGGCAATGGCTGAACGCGGTCGCTCCCACCAATTTCCTCGCCAGCAACCCGGTGGCGATGCGCAAGGCGGTCGAGTCGCGCGGCGAGAGCCTGCGCCGCGGCTTCGAAATCTTCCTGCAGGACTTGCAGGCGGGCACGATCCGCATGACCGGCGAGAAGGACTTCGTGGTCGGCGGCAACCTGGCAACGACGCCCGGGGCAGTGGTGTTTCGCAACCGGCTGCTCGAGCTCATCCACTACGCGCCGACCCAGGCCGAGGTGCGGCCCGTCCCGATCGTCATCGTCACTCCCTGCATCAACAAGTTCTACGTGCTCGACCTCGACGCCGAGAAGAGCCTGGTGAAGTACCTGCTCGACCGCGGCTTCGACGTCTACATCACGAGCTGGAAGAACCCGGGCGCCGACCTTCGCGACATCGGCTTCGACGACTACGTCGCCGAAGGCGTGGCCGAGGCGGTGCGCCTCGCGCGCGAGCTCTCGGGCGCGCTGAAGGTGCACGCCGTCGGCTATTGCATCGGCGGCACGCTGCTCGCCGCATACATGGCCTGGGCGTCGAAGCGCCTCGGGCGGGAAGCGGTCCCGGTCGCGCACTGGACGCTGCTCTGCGCGCTGGTCGACTTCCAGTCGCCGGGGGACATCGAGGTGTTCATCGACGAAGGCAGCGTCGCCTGGCTCATCGATGCGATGCGCGCGCGCGGCTATCTCGACGGCAGCGCCATGGCGACCACCTTTCGCCTGCTGCGCTCCAACAGCCTGGTCTGGCACTACCTGGTGCACGGCTGGCTCTACGGCGAGCCGCCCCCGCCGAGCGACGTCCTTTACTGGAACATGGACTGCACGCGCCTGCCGGCGCGCATGCACGAGTTCTACCTGCGCGAGCTCTACCTCAAGAATCGCCTGGTCAAGCCCAATGCCCTCGCCATCGGCGGCGTGCCGATCGACCTCGCCGCGGTGCACGTGCCCTTGTACCAGGTGAGCGCCGAGGACGACCACATCACCCCGTGGCGCCAGACCTTCCGCATCAACGGGCAGGTCACCGGCGAGAAGCGCTTCGTGCTGACGAGCTCGGGTCACATCCTCGGCATCGTCAACCCGCCCCAGGCGCCGGCGCACCGTAGTTTCCGCGTCGGCCGCGCGCATCGCGGCGAGAGCGCGGAAGCATGGCTCGCGAGCGCGGAGCCGCGTCCGGGGAGCTGGTGGGAAGACTGGACCGACTGGCTCGCGGGCCGCTGCGGCGCGCCGCGCCCGGCGCCGCCGGTCTGGGACGCGGCGCACCCGAAGCTCGCCGACGCCCCGGGAAGCTACGTGCTCGAGCGCTGAGCCGCGCTAGGGCGAGACGCGGTAGCGGCCGCCGCCCGCGTTCTTCGCCTCGTAGAGCGCCCGGTCGGCGCGGCGCAGCAGGTCCTCTTCGGTCGAAGCGCCGTCGCTGTACGCGATGCCGATGCTCGTGCTCATGCTCATCTCGCCGTCGTCGAAAGGCAGCGACCGGCGCGTCTCGGCAAGGATCTTCTCTGCGACGCGCAGCGCGTTGTGCCGCTCGCGAACGTCCTCGAGAAGCACCACGAACTCGTCGCCGCCGAAGCGCGCCACGGTATCGCTTGCACGCACGCAACCGCGCAGCCGGCGCGCGAACTCGGCGAGCAGCGCGTCGCCGGCGACGTGGCCCAGGCGGTCGTTCACCTCCTTGAAGCGGTCGAGGTCGAGGAAGAGCACCGCGCTCTCGAGGCCGCTGCGCCGGTTGCGCGCGAGGGCGAGGCTCAGCCGGTCGTCGAGCACCCGGCGGTTGGCCGCGCCGGTCAGCGCGTCGGTCTGCGCCACCGACTGCACTGCCTCCTCGACGCGCCGCCGCTCGGTGATGTCGACGTTGGTGCCGATCATGCGCAGCGCGCGGCCGGTCTGCGGGTCGCGCTCGGTCACGCGGCCGCGCGAAAGGATCCAGCGCCAGTCGCCGTTGCGCGCCCTCACGCGGTGCTCGAGGGCGTACATGCCGCGCTCGCCTTTCATTGCCTGGAGCGAGGCGCGGCGCACCGCGGCGACGTCGTCCGGATGCACCAGCGCGAGCAGCTCCTCGGTGCTCGCGACGCTGTCCTCGCGCGGCGCGCCGACGATCGCCGCCCAGGCTTCGCCGAGATAGACGCGCCCGCTGCGCAGGTCGGTATCCCAGAGCGCGACGTTCGAGCCATCGAGCGCCGTTTCCAGGCGCTCGTGCGCCGCACGCAGCTCGTCGCGCGCCGCCGCGAGCGTGGTGATGTCGCTGCCCAGCACGAAGCAGCCGCGCACCCGCCCCCGCGCGTCGAAGTCCGGCACGTAGCTCGCAAGCACGTGCACGTCGGCGCCGCCGAGCCGCGCCGCGTAGTCGTGCGACACGCGCTCGCCGCGCAACGCGCGCTCGATGTTCGGCTTGAACTCGCGGTAGCGCTCTTCGCCCCAGACTTCGCGCACGGTGCGTCCGGTGATCTCGTCGCGCGGTCGGCCGAGCAGCCGCTCGTAGGCCAGGTTGTTGAAGCGATAGCGCTCGTCGCGGTCGATGTAGGACACCATCCCCGGGATGTTGTCGGTGACGATGCGCAGGCGCGCCTCGCTCTCGCGCAGCGCCTCCTCGGCGGCGCTGCGCATCTCGAGCTCGGCGGCCGCGGCGGCGAGGCGCAGCACGCGCGGGCGAAACGCGACGATCGCCGCCGCGATCAACGCGAGCGCGACGGTCCAGGACAGGCTGTTGTACGCGCCGCTGAAGAAATGCGGAAAGCGCTCGGGGGCGAGCGCGTTCACCAGGTAGTAGGCGGCGAGCGTGGCGGCCCCGCCGGCAAGGCCGGCCAGGCCGCCCGCGGCGGCGCCGGCCAGCATGCCGAGCCCCGGCCAGCCCACCGGCGTGAGCGGCGGCAGCCCGGCGAGGAACAGCGCCTCGACGAGGCCGACGCCGATCAAGGCGAAGCTCGCGCCGGCGCCAAAGCGGCGCAGCGCGGAAGGCTGGCGCAGCATCGTGCGCGCCGCGGCGGGTACCGAGCTCATGGCGTCTTCGCCGTCGCCTCGCCGGCGGTGACCTGGAGGTCGCGGAGCAGGCCGTCGCGCAGGCCGTAGATCCAGCCGTGCACCGCGAGCGGCTGGCCGCGCGCCCAGGCATCCTGCACGATCGAGGTGCGGCAGACGTTCGATACCTGCTCGACCACGTTCAGCTCGCACAGGCGCTCCGCCCTGGCTTTCAGGTCGGCGATCTTGTCCAGCACCGGCAGGTGCTGCTGGTGCACGTCCTGGATGTGGCGCAGCCAGTTGTCGATCAGGCCGTGGCGCTCCTGCATCAGCGCCGCGTTGACGCCACCGCAGCCGTAATGCCCGCAGACGATGATGTGGCGCACCTTGAGCACGTCCACCGCGAACTGCATGACCGAGAGGCAGTTGAGATCGGTGTGCACCACGAGGTTGGCGACGTTGCGGTGCACGAACACCTCACCGGGATCGAGGTCGACGATCTCGTTGGCCGGCACCCGGCTGTCGGAGCAGCCGATCCACAGGTATTGCGGCGCCTGCTGGCCGGCGAGCCTTGCGAAAAAGCCCGGGTCGTCGCGAAGCCTGCGCTCGGCCCACGCCCGGTTGTTGCGCAAAAGCTGCTCGATCCCGCCGCTCATCGGCGGGATTTTCCCACGACCCTACTTGGTTGCGCCGATGCCGGCGGCCGGCAGGTTTTTCTGCGCCAGCGCCTTGATCAGGCCGTCGATGCCCTGCTGCTTGACGATCGCGTCGAACTCGGAACGGTAGGTGAGCACCAGGCTCACGCCCTCGACGGTGATGTCGTAAACCTTCCAGCCGCCGGGCGCCTTGTGCATCGCGAAGTCGATGCCGAGCGGCTGCGCGCCGGCGCGCACGAACTGAGTGCGCACGGTCGCCTCGTCGTCGGCAGCCTCCTTGCCGCGCGAAGGCAGCACCTTGAGCGTCTGGCCCTCGTAGGCGGAGATCGAGTTCGAGTAGGTGCGCACCAGCATGTTGCGGAACTGCGCGACCAGCTCCTTCCTCTGCTCCGGCGTCGCCTGCCGCCACGCGCGGCCCACGGCCAGGCGCGTCGCATAGTCGAAGTCGACATACGGCAGCACCTTCTCCTCGGCGAGCTTGAGCGCCTTCTGCTTGTCGCCGGCGGCGAGCTCCTGGTCGCTCTTCACGGCGGCGAGCACGTCGTTGGTGATCTTCTGTACCAGCTGCTCGGGAGAAAGCTGCTGCGCCCACGCGGCGACGAAGCATCCCCCGAGGAGGAGGGCCAGGAGGAACCGTTTCATGCCGGAGTCTTTTCCTTCTGCGCGCCCTTGAACATCCCAGGCTCCAGGGAGTGGCGCTCGAGCAGACGGTAGAACTCGGTGCGGTTGCGCCCGGCGAGGCGCGCCGCCTTGGTGACGTTGCCGCCGGTGATCTTCAGGATGCGCACCAGGTAGTCGCGCTCGAAGGCCTTGCGCGCCTCGTCGAGCGGCGTGAGCGCGGTGTCGGCGACGTCGAGCGCCTGGCGCACCAGCGACTCGGGAATCACCTCGGTCGCGGCGAGCGCCACCGACTGCTCGACGACGTTGAGCAGCTGCCGCACGTTCCCCGGCCACGGGGCCGAGACGAGCATCTGCATCGCCTCGGGGGAGAACTGCAGCCCCTCTCGGCGATAGCGCTCGCCGAGCTTCCTCAGGTAGTGGTTGGCGATGAGCGGGATGTCCTCGCGCCGCTCGGCGAGCGAGGGAATGTAGAGCTTGACGACGTTGAGGCGGTAGTAGAGGTCCTCGCGGAACTCGCCCTGCGCGATGCGCTCCTCGAGCTTGCGGTGCGTCGCCGAGATGACGCGCACGTCGATGTCGAAGGACTCGTGCGAGCCGACGGGCCGGATCTTTCTCTCCTCGAGCGCGCGCAGCAGCTTCACTTGCAGGGACAAAGGCATGTCTCCCACCTCGTCGAGGAAGAGCGTGCCGCCCTGCGCCGCATGGAACAGGCCGCGCCGGTCGGCGACCGCGCCCGTGAACGAGCCCTTCTTGTGGCCGAACAGCTCCGACTCGAGCAGTCCCTCGGGGATCGCGCCGCAGTTCACGGCGATGAACGGCGCCTGCGCGCGCGGGCTCGCGCGGTGGATGGCGCGCGCGAGCAGCTCCTTGCCGGTGCCGCTCGAGCCGAAGATGCACACGCTCGCGTCGGAGGCGGCGACGCGCCGCGCCTGCTGCAGCAAGTCCTCCATCGCCGATGAGCGGGTGATGATCTCGGTGCGCCAGGCCTCGCGCTCGCCGGTGGCCGGGGAGGACAGGCGCATCGCCTCGGCCACGGTGTCGAGCAGCACCTTCGGCTCGAAGGGCTTGGTGAGGAAACTGAACACGCCGCGCCGCGTCGCGCTCACCGCCTCGGGAATCGTGCCGTGCGCCGTGAGGATCACCACCGGCAGCGACGGCGAGTCGCGATGCACCGCGTCGAAGAGCGCCATGCCGTCCATGCCGTGCATGCGCAGGTCGGTCACCACGACCTGCGGCCGCGACACGGCGAGGCTGGCGAGCGCCGCCTCTCCGGACTCGACGGCGGTCACCGCGTAGCCCGCGGCGCTGAGCCGCATGGCGATCAGCTGCAGGAGGTCCTTGTCGTCGTCGACGAGGAGCACCTTGGCCTTGTCACCGCTCATTGTTCGTTCGTCCTCCAGGTAAATCCGTTGCATTCTGTCCTTTCCGCCGTTACGCCGCGTCGGCGAGCGCACGCGCCGAACGGCGCGGCAGCGTGACCCGGAAGTGCCCCCCGCCGCCCGGCACCACGGCGATCTGCCCGCCGTGCGCCTCGACCAGCTCGCGTGCGATGGCGAGGCCGAGCCCCGAGCTCTTCACCGTGCCGCGCTCGGCCTTGGTGCGCCCGCGGAAGAACAGGTTGAAGATCGACTCCTGCTCCTCGGCCGGCACCCCCGGGCCGCTGTCCATCACCTCGATCACCGCCTCCCCGCCGAGCGCCCGCGCGCGGATCGCGATGCTGCCGCCCGGCGGCGTGAACTTCACCGCGTTCGACACCAGGTTGTCGACGATCGAGCGCAGCTTCTCCGGGTCGGCTTCCAGCGTCGCCGACTGCGCCTCGACGGTGAGCTTGAGGCCCTTCGCCTGTGCGGCGAGCTCGTGCGGGTGCGCCGCCTCGAGCACCAGCTCGTCGAGCAGCACCGGACGCACCTCGAGCGAGGCGGCGGCGTGCAGTGCGCGCTGGTAGTCGAGCAGTTCCTCGATCAGCCGCTGCAGCTTCACGCTATTGTCCCTCATGATCGAGACCACCTGCTTCTGCATCGGCGCGAGCTTGCCGGCGACCTCGTCGTGCAGGAGCTCGGCGCCCTCGCGCAGCGCCGTGAGCGGCGTCTTGAGCTCGTGAGACACGTGGCGCAGGAATCGGTTCTTCTGGGTTTCGAATTCTTCCAGCCGCCGGCGCAGCCAGTCGAGCCGCCGCCCGAGGTAGCGCAGGTCCTCCGGGCCGCGCACCGCGATCGGCCGCGAGAAATCGGCGCCGCCGAGCTGACGGATCGCGCCGTCGATCTCGGTGATCGGCCGCGCGATGTAGCGGGTGAGCGCGAGCGCGATGGTGAGCGCGACCGCGGTGCTGAAGAAGACGAGCACGATCAGGCCGCGCTGCACCTGCTCGGCCTTCAGGCGCAGCCGGTGCACCTCGCGGTCGACGATGCGATTGTTGATCGCCAGCACCTCGCGCGCGCTGTCGATGAGGCCGTCCATGCGTCGCCCGACCTCCTTGGAGCTCACCTTCGGCCGCGGCTGCTCGGTGAGCAGATCGTAGAGCGCCTGCTCCTGCTCTACGGTGCGGTTGAGCGCCGCCGCCTGCGTGCCGTCGAGCGGCAGCTGCGCTATCTCGTCGGCGAGGCTGCGGAAGCTGCGGTGAATGCGCGCGTAGTCGACGGCGAGCTCGGGGTCCTTGAGCAGCGTCATCTGCTGTGCCACGCGCTCGATGGCGGCGATGCGATCGACCAGCGAGCGGCTGGCGCGTGCCGCCTGCGAGGCGTTGAAGACGGCGCTGCGGCTAAGGCCCGCCAGGCGCTCGGTATTCCAGGCGGCGTACGCCAGCGCTCCAACCAGCGGCGCGATCGCCAGGATGAAGCCGGCGAGCAGCAGCCCGAGGAAGGAGCGCGGATACGGGAGCACGGCGGCGAGCCGCCGCGCCCCGCCCTTGGCGGCTTGGAGCATCGCGGAATGTTCCCACTATTTCGACCGGGCCTGATGTCACGTGTTCACGACACTGTCGGGCCTCGCCCGTCGCTCGCCGGCGACGGCCTGCGAGGCGCCGACGATCCGGTTCGCGCCGACCACCGTGCAGTGCGAGGGTACGTCCCGGGTGACGACCGCATTCGCTCCTATGGTCGCCCCTCGGCCGATGCGCACCCGCCCCAGCACTTTGGCCCCGGCACCGATGAAGACATTATCCTCGATCACCGGCACGCCGCTGCCGTCGCCGGGGCCCGTCACCCCCTCCTTTCGGCCCAGGGTCACCTGGTGCATGACGGTCACCCGGCGGCCGATCGCCACGCCGCGCTCGATGACGATGCCGTAGGGCACCGGCATCAGCACCGGGGCGCCAAGCCGGGCGTCGATCCGGCAGTGCAGCGCCGCCGCGACCGGCGCGCCGAGGCCCATACGCAGGGCGAGCTGCAGAAGCCGGGCGGCAAGGGGATTGTCGCCCACCATGGCGGCGGGGAAGCGGCGCTCGACCCGGCACTCGAGCCAGCGCAGGATGGCCGCCTGGGCCTTGGTCACCATGGCACCGAGCATCTGGCCGCGGCCGACCGCGACCACGTTGTCGAGCTCGGAGCCGAGCTCTTCCGGGGCGTCGAAGACCACGCGGAAATCGGCACGCCGGCCTTCGCCCTCGAACACCTCGAGCCCGAGGGGGGCGAGCTGCGAGCGCACGTGGCCCATGAGGCTCGCGCGAAGCGGGCTCTCGCGTCCGGTAAAGGCCACCCGTGGCCGGCGGCGGAAAGGGTTGGCCGGCCGTGCGATACGCAGCGGCACCGAGCGGCGCAGCCTGCGCCGCAGCGCAGGCAGCGAAGCGCGCAGCGCCGTCCAGCTGCCGCTACGCGCCGCATGCGCAAGCTGCCGCTGGATGCCTACCTCCCGCCAGAAGCGGCGCAGCACCTCCGCCGCGCCGGCCTGGTCTTCCTGCCATAGCGCGGAGAGCCGCTCGCCGGTCTCGTCGCTCAGGCTCTGGCGCTCGATCGCGCCGATCAACGCATAGGCAAAGCGCGTATCCGGCGCGGCGCCGATCAGCTCTTCGGCGGCAAGGTAACGCCGCCAGCCACAACAGAAATCGGCGAGGAGGCGCAGCGACAGGAAGCGCGGCTGGCCGACATCGTCGTTCCAGGCGAGGGTGGCCGCCCAGGCGTTCGGCTGCGGCCGCTCGAGCTCGACCAGGCGCAGGTCGAAGTCCTGTGAGAACCGGGCAAGGAAGCGGGGCATGCGCTCGAGTCCGCGGCGGGTCACGGCGAGCTCGAGCGGGAGAACGTCCTCGCCGCTCAGCACACCGAAGGCGAGACCTTGGCTGCGCAGGCTGTCGAGCAGCGCCTGCGCGACATAGGCGCGCTCGTCCATCAACGTTCGACGACGGTCGCGACGAGCCGCGCGGAGCAGCGCGCGAGCCGCCCTCGCACGGCCGCGAGCTGCCGCGCCCCGGCGCCGTGGGCGGCGAGCACCAGGGCACCGCCGGCGAGCGCGGCGAAGATCTCGAAATCCGGCCCGCGGGACACCGGCGACGTACGCACCAGGACCGCGCCGAAAGGGCCGGCGGCAGCCCCGAGCACACGAGCCAGGCGCGGGCGGCCGAGGAGCTCGAGCGGGTGCGCGCGCCCCGTGCCTGCGGGCAGGAGCGCGAGGTTCTCCGCGCAGCGCACCAGGCGGAAGTCGCGGCTGTCGAGCCCGTCGAGGGCGTCGGCCAATCCCCTGCCTTGCGCCACCGCGAAGCGCTCGTGCAGGCCGGGCGAGCGCAGGTCGGCGTCGATAAGCAGCACCGGCTCGCCGCTCTCGGCGAGCGCGCGCGCGAGCTCGCAGGCGAGCGCCGCGCCGGCCTCGCCGTCGCCGAGGTCGACGATCGGCAGCAGACGCTGGCCGACGAACCAGTGCTCGCGCAGCTGTCCGGCGAGCGCCCGCAACGCGCCGGGCGTGCTCGGACGCGCGGCGAGCAGCGGCTGCCCGAGCGCGTCCATGAGATCGCGCTCGTGGCGCAGGACGCGACCGGCATTGCCGCGCGCCAGGGCTGCGGCGGCGAGCAGCCCGGCGATGGCGGCGAAGACGAGCACCGCGGAATTCGCCGCCCGCGCATGCTGCAGCCAGAGCAGCGCTAGCGTCAGGCCACCGGCAGCGGCAAGGGCTAGCGACGACGCGCGCATGGGCGTTTGCATCGGGGGGCGTCCTCCAGCAACGTTCATGCCCGCAAAAATACCAGCTTATCGCTCAAAGGCTTGGCAAATGACGCGCAGGGATGCGCCACATAGTCCTGTTGCCTTGCGGCGACAGACATTGCGCTTCACATACGCCGCGTAGCATGACGCGACTCCGAAACAAGGAAAAGAAACCCGATGCTCCTTCGCCTCGTCGCCGGCTTCATCCTGTTCGCACAATCGCTCGCCGCGCTGGCATTCCAGGCGGTCGACGTGCTGACGCCTTCCTCGAGCGGCCGCTTCCCGGCCTATCCCACCGAAGGCGCGCCGCTCAGCGAGTTCTGGGTGCAGGGCGGCGTCATGGTCGACGACAACATCCTGCGCGACAGCTCGCCTCCGCCTACGGAAACGGTGCTCCGCGGCGGTGCGGGCGGTCGCAAAGATACCTACGTGTACGGCCGCCAGATGCTGCGCCTGCAAGGGCGAGTCGACGGCTATCTCTTCGACCAGTTCAGCGACCTCAACAACATCGCCTACGACGCCCTGGGCGAATGGCACTGGGAGCTCGGGAACGACCTGTCGGGTGTGCTCGGCGCCGGGCGTCGCCAGTATCAGCGCGACCTCGCGCAACTGCAGCGCGATACCAAGGACACGATCACCCAGACGACCTACACCGCGAACGGGACGTATCTGCTGGGGCCGCATTTCCGCGTGCGCGGCGGCGTCGACGGTGCCCGCTACGACTCGAGCCGCTTCGAGGAGACCGACCTGCGCACGCTCTCGGCGTTCGTTGCCGGCGACTTCGTCACCTCGCTCGGCAACACGCTCGGCGTGGAGTACCGCCAGACCCGCGGCGATGCGCCGGTGAGCGAGCTCATCCTGCCGCTCGCCCGGGCGGTCGACAATACGTTCGATGAGCGCACGTTGGCTGCCACCGTCGGCTACATCGGCCCCTTCCTTCGCCTCGGCGGGCAAGTGGGTCGCACCAAGCGCGAGTACAGCGAGCTGCCGGAGCGCAACTTCGAGGGGACCACCTGGCGAGCGAGCGCCGACTGGCTCGTCACGACGAAGACGGCGCTCGGCTTCGAGACCTATTACCTGCCCGAGTCGGTGATCGACGTCGCGGCGAGCCACGTCCTCGTGCGCGGCGTCGCCTTCGGGCCGGGATGGGCGCCGACCGCCAAGCTCAACTTCAGCGCGCGCATCATGCGCGAGAAGCAGGATTTCAGCGGCAGCCCGTTCGTGCCGCTCGGCGTCACGGCGCTGCGCCAGGAGACCGTGCGCAACCTGCGCCTCGGCGCGTACTGGGAATACACGCGGCAGATCCACTGGCAGTTCGCCATCGACCACGGCCAGCGCGAGTCGAACGTCTCCGGGCGCGACTTCAAGTACAACGCGGTGATCGCGAACGTGCGCTACCTCTTCTGGTAAGGGAGGCTAGCGACCGTACACGTCGGCGAAGCGCACGATGTCATCCTCGCCGAGGTACGCGCCGGACTGCACCTCGATGATCTCGAGCGGCAGTCGCCCGGGGTTCTCGAGGCGGTGCTTGGTCCCGGGCGGGATGTAGGTCGACTCGTTTTCGGTCAGCAGGAAGGACTCCTCGCCGCGCGTCACGCGCGCGGTGCCGCGCACGACGATCCAGTGCTCGGCGCGGTGGTAGTGCATCTGCAGCGAAAGCGCCGCGCCCGGCTCGACGACGATGCGCTTCACCTGAAAGCGCTCGCCGCGCTCGATCCCGTCGTAGGTGCCCCACGGGCGATGCACCTTGCGGTGCTCGAGCGCCTCCTCGCGGCCCGCGGCCTTGAGCGCGGCGACGAGGCGACCGACGCTCTGCGCGCTCTCCTTCTTCGCCACCATCACCGCATCCGGCGTCTCGACGACCACGACGTCTTCGAGGCCGACGCAGGCGACGAGCCGATGCTGCGAGATGAGCAGCGAATTGCGCGTATCGGCCGCGTGCACGTCGCCGTGCACCACGTTGCCCGCACCGTCCTTTTCCTCGATCGACCAGAGCGCGTCCCAGGCGCCGACGTCGGACCAACCGACCTCGAGGCGCACGACGAGCGCGTGCGGCGCGTCCGAATCGCGGGTCACACGCTCCATCACGGCGTAGTCGATGGAATCGGCCGGGCAGCCCTCGAACGCCGCCTCGTCGATGCGCACGAAGCCGCCGTCGCGTCGCCCCTGGCGGTAGGCGCGCTCGCACGCCGAAAAGATGTCCTTGCGCAAGCTCGCGATCGCGTCCAGCCAGACCGAGGCGCGCACGGCGAAGATGCCGCTGTTCCAGAGAAAGCTTCCGGCGGCAAGATAGTCCCGCGCACGCTCGGCATCGGGCTTCTCGACGAACGCTTCGAGGTAAGCCGCGTCGGCGCCGAGCGGCGGACCGACGCGCAAGTAGCCGAAGCCGGTCTCGGGGGCGGTGGGCGGCACGCCGAAGGTGACGATGAAGCCCTGCTGCGCGAGCGCCGCACCACGCTCGACGGCGCGCTGGAAGGCGGCGGTATCCGCAATGCGATGGTCGGAGGGCATGGCGAGCAGCACCGGGTCGTCGGCGGTCACGCAGTGCACGGCGGCGAGCGTCAGCGCCGGCGCCGTGCCGCGGCCCTTCGGCTCGAGCAGGATCGCGCGCGGCCGGGCGCCGACGCGGGCGAGCTGCGCCTGCACCATGTGCCGATGCGCCTCGTTGCAGACGACGAGCGGCTCGCCGATGGCAGCGCTTTGCCCGCAGCGCCCGGCGGTCTCCTGCAGCAGGCTGCGTTCACCGCTCAGCGCGTGCAGCGGCTTCGGATGGTGCTCTCGCGAGAGCGGCCACAGCCGCGTCCCCGAGCCGCCGCAGAGAATGACCGGCTGGATGAGAGTCGGCCGTACGCCGAGCTCGATCACGTGAATTCCTTATCCTGGCGTGCGGGCGGAGTCCCGTAATTACGGCCGAGCGGCAGCACGCCGCTCGCCGAAGAGCGCGGGATAGCTCCAGTGTGCGACGAAGCGCGCCCGGTAGTCCGCCTTCGCGCACTCCCCCATCTGGCGCATGCGATCCGGAAACGCCTCGGCCCAGGCGAGACAGCGCGCGAGCTCCGCGGCCGAGGCGGGCGTGAAAAGCAGGCCGTTGCGCCAGGGCTCGACCAGCTCCGCGCACGCTCCTTCGCGCGGTGCGATCACCGACAGGCCGAGCGCGAAAGCCTGCACGATGCGGCGTTCCGCGTCGCTCGGCGTTACCGGCAGCACGACATACAGTCGACCGCGGCGCTTACTCATCGTGCTCGCGCTCGGGCCGCCAGCGGCGCACCCGGTATTCGACGCGGGGCGCGCGCTTGGGCCGCGGCTCCGCGAGCGGCGGTCGCTCGGGCACCACCGCTACGCGCAGCGGCTTCTTGAGCGGGGTCCTTTCCTTCGGCGATCCTTCGGGCTTCGGCTTGGCCTGCTCGGCGGCGTGCTCCTGCTGCTCGCGCGCTGCGCGGCCGCGCAGGCGGCCGGAAGCGTAGAGGTAGCCGGCGGCAGTGGCGGCGGCACTCATCGATTCGTGGTTCCTGTTTCGGTCCTTCGGTTCTTCGATTCCTGGGTCAGTCCTGCCTCGGCATCCAGGCCGAGCGCTTTTCCAGCAGTTTCCAATACGCCCCCACGACAGCGTCACCGAAGTCGATGCGCCGGCTGGCGAGGGTGCGGTGCAGGAGCGTGCCGAGCAGGTACACGAGGGTCAGTGCGCCGATCACCTTCGGTCGCCACGGCCATTCCGGATAGGCCTGCACGGCGAACGCCTGCGCACGCTGCATGGCGGCCTGGAGCACGGCCACGCTGAGCGGCTTGCGCCCGAGCACGCGCTGGATCATCAGGTAGTGCAGCACGTCGTCGAGCGGGCTCGCTTCCGCGCGCGCGTTGCCCCAGTCGGTGACGAAGAGCTCGCAATCGAGGTAGCGGATGTGCCAGGGCGCGAAGTCACCCTGCGCGAGCACGTACGGCCCGGTCCAGTAGAGCAGCGCGGTCTCGCAGTCGTGGTAGGCCGAGCCGAGCAGCGCGACCGCCTTCGGCGCCGCGAAGCGCTCCAGCTCGGCGAGCGAGCGCACCAGCCAGCGGCAGGTGCTCGAGAGCTCGAAGTCGATGGCGCGGAAGCGCGCCTTGCCGAGCTTGGCGAGGAAGCGCGCGTGATCGACGGTGAAGCCGCGCGTCTCGCTGCACGCGAGCGGCACCGTGGTCATGACGAGGAAACGCCGGCCGTCCGGGCCGGTGCCCTCCTCGATGAGGCGCGGCACCCGCCCCTCGAGCTCGGACACCGTCTCGAGCTCGCGCAGCCACTGCGCTTCGCGCACGAGCAGCCGGTCGCCCTGCTCGTCGCTCGCCCTTTTGACCAGCCCGAAAGACACGTTCACCGCGGCCCCGGCGAAGTGTGGGCTCTCGCGAACGCGGCGCTCTCCGCGCGGTCGACATAGCCGTCGTGATTGCGGTCGAGCCCGCCGAAGCTCACGCCGTTCAGCACTTGGGGCGCGGCGATCCGGCCGCCAGAAAGACCGGCGACCACGAGCGGCAGTGCCGCGACGAGCGACACGAAAACCGCACCGAGGAAGGCCAGGAAGGCATTGCGTTGCCGGCGCAGGCGCTCCTGGCGAAGGTTGTTCGGCATTGCGATGCCTTTGCGTTGGATGAAGTGCCTCTTGCAAGCCGCGTACCATCTGCCGAAAAGCGCATGCCCTCGGGGCGCGATGGCGGCACGACGGGGAGGGTCGCGTCGCTCCAGGCGAACTGCGCTTTGCCGAGAATTACCGAGGACGTTGAATTGGCGGCAGATACCGGCGTCGCGGGCACACCACGTCGATGCCCGACGAGCGCTGTAAAGGCTTCGCTAGTCGATCTTCACGTGGGCGGCGCGGATCACCTGCGCCCAACGCTCGGTCTCCTGCTTCATGTACGCCGCAGTCTGAGAGGGCTGGAGCCCCATCGGCTCGGCGGAGAGCTTGGCGAGCCGCGCTTGCACGTCCGGCAGGCGAAGCGCCTCGGCGACGTCGGTCGATACCTTCTCGGCGATCGGCGTCGGGGTGCCCGGCGGGCCGACGATGCCGAACCAGGCGACCGCCTCGAAGCCCGGCAGCGACTCGGCAAGCGCCGGCACGCCGGGAAGCGACGCCACGCGCTTCGCGCTCGCCACCGCGAGCGCCTTCAGCCGGCCGGCCTGCACGTGCGGGAGCGAGACGCCGAGGTTGTCGCA
This sequence comes from Burkholderiales bacterium, assembly GCA_036274735.1. Lineage (GTDB taxonomy): Bacteria > Pseudomonadota > Gammaproteobacteria > Burkholderiales > SG8-39 > SCGC-AG-212-J23. The sequence continues at coordinate 11,329 of DASUFD010000138.1, read as the reverse complement.
CATCATGTCGACCTCGCCGGAGAGCAGCGCGGCGAGCGCCGGCGAAGTGCCCTTGTAAGGAACGTGCGCGATGCGCAGGCCGCCCGCCATGCTCTTGAAGAGCTCGGCGGTGAGGTGCGAGGTCGAGCCGTTGCCCTGCGAGGAGTAATTGAGCTTGCCGGGATGCGCCTTGGCGTACGCGATCAGCTCGCCCACCGAGCTCGCCGGCACCTTCGGATTGACGAGCAGCACGTTGGGAATCGCGGCGATCACGCTGATCGGCACGAACCGCGTCGGGTCGTAGGCGAGCTTCGGATAGAGCAGGCGGTTGATGACGAGCGGCGGCGGCGGCGCGGAGAGCAGCGTGTAGCCGTCGGGCTCGGCCTGGTAGACCACGGCTGCGCCGATATTGCCCGCCGCGCCCGGCCGGTTCTCCACGATCACCGGCTGTCCCCAGCGTTCGGCGAGCTTCTCGCCGACGATGCGCGGCAGCAGGTCGGCGCTGCCGCCCGCGGGAAACGGCACGATGACCTTTACCGGCTTCGCCGGCCACTCCTGCGCCTGCACGCTCGCGGCCAGGACGAGCGCGAAGAGCGTCGAAACAAGCTTCGCCAAGGTGTTTCCTCCTCGGGATCGAAATATAATCGCCCCCGCCACTGGAAGCCTTCCTCGTTTCGACCGGCATCGTCGCCCTCGCGGAGATGGGCGACAAGACTCAGCTCCTCGCCTTGATCCTCGCGGCGCGCTTCAGGAAGCCGCTGCCGATCGTCGCCGGCATCCTAGCGGCGACGATCGTGAACCACGGCCTCGCCGGCGCGCTCGGCGCGTGGATGACGAGCGCGCTCGGGCCCCAGATGCTGCGCTGGCTGCTCGGGCTCTCCTTCCTCGCCATGGCGATCTGGACGCTGATTCCGGACGAGATCGAGAGGGACGAAGCGAAGGCGGCCGCGCATCTCGGCGTCTTCGGCGCCACGCTCGTCACCTTCTTCCTCGCCGAGATGGGCGACAAGACGCAGGTGGCGACCGTCGCTTTGGCCGCGCACTACGGGACCCCGCTCGCAGTAGTGATCGGCACGACGCTCGGCATGCTGATCGCCGACGTGCCGGCCGTGTTCGTCGGCGAGCGGCTGCCCGCGAAGCTGCCGATGCGCCTCGTCCACGGCATCGCCGCGGCGCTCTTCGCGCTCCTCGGCGCGGCGACTCTCCTCGGGCTGGGGGCGACGCTCGGGCTCTGAGCCTTCTTAGTTCGCGGCGAAGCAGTAGAAGAAGCCGTTGCCGCCCGAGCTCCTGAGCGCGTCCTGGCTGCAGCCGCGCGAGGGATGGGAGCTGTTCCAGCTCTTCGACGGCGCGTCGTCGCGCAGGCCCATGCGGTCGTGATGCCCGACCGTCGCCGCGCCCTGGGCGCTGCTCGTCCAGTTGGCGCACGTGCGGTCCTCCCCCGGCGGGAAGACCGTCCCGTCCGGCTGCGAGCCGGTGAGGATGTCGTGCATGTTCGGGCTGTCGCCGCGGCCGTTCACCGGCGTACCCTTCTCCGTGAGCGCCGTCTCCTTGCCGATCGCATTGTCCGAGTGGAGCTCGTCGACGTTCTTCGCGATCAGCGCCCCCTTGGCGTTGCGCCACGGGCCGGTGCCGATGCGCTCGCGCGCATTCACGGCGTTCTCGCCTTGGGTGCTGAGGTAGGCGCGCCAGGTCCTGTCGCCGGCTCCGGCCGCCGCGCCGAGCGCCTGGCAGTGCTTGTCAGCGCCCGCCAGGCCGCCCAGATCGGCGCCCTTGCCCGAGCCGACGCTGGTAACGAAGAAGGACATTTCGCTCTGCTGTGCGAGGGCGGCGGTGCTCAGGAAGGCAAAGGAAGCAGCGATCAGACGATTCATGGTCATTTCCTCGTTGGTGGGCGAGGAGGAGAACACCTCGCCGAAAGCCCTATTCCCCGAATTACGAACCTGACCCCGAATTCAATCGGCGCAGGAGATGGCGTTTCACGTCGGGCCACTCGTGGGCGAGGATGCTGAACATGTGGCTGTCGCGCACCGTGCCGTCGCGGCGCGGCTGGTGGTGGCGGATCACGCCGTCGAGCTTGGCGCCGAGCGCGGCGATGGCGCGTTGCGAGGCGAAGTTGAAGTTGTCGGTGCGAAATCCCACCACCTTGCAGCCGAGCTTATCGAAGGCGTGCGCGAGGAGAAGCAGCTTGCAGGCGGAGTTGACGTGCGTGCGCTGCCAGCGCTTCGCGTACCAGGTATAGCCGATCTCGACGCGGTCGGCGGCGGCCACGATGTCGTGGTAGCGCGTCGAGCCGACGATCTCGCCCCCGCCGAGCTCGCGCACCGCGAAAGGCAGCATGTGGCCGGCTTCCAGGCCGCCGAGCGCGGCCGAGATGTAGGCGTGCGTCTCCTCCGGCTGGGGCACCGAGGTGAACCATAGCTCCCAGAGCTTTCCGTCGGCGGCGGCGGCGGCGAGCGCGTCGTGGTGCTCGCGCGAGAGCGGCTCGAGGCGCACCCCATGGCCCTCGAGCGCGATGGCTTGCGGCTTGATCATGGCGCGATAATAAGGCCGTGGATCGGGAGAAGGCGAAGCTCGCGCTCGACAAGGTGTTCCGCGACATGGCGGGGGCGATGACGGCCGGCATGGCCTTCGTCGGCACGCGCGCGGGCCTCTTCCGTGCGATGAAGGCGCAGGGACCGATGCACCTCGACGACGTGGTGCGCGCGACGAAGCTGGAGCGCCGCTACGTCGACGAGTGGCTGAAGGGCATGGCCGCGGCCGGCTATCTCGACTACGACCCGCAGTCCGGGACGTACGCCCTTTCCGATGAGATCGCCTACTTCGTCGCCTCCGAGGGGAGCGACCATTTCGTCGGCGGCATGTGGGAGATGGTGCCGGCGCTGCTGCGCCAGGCGCCGAAGGTCGCGCAGGCCTTCGTGCAGGGCGGCGGGGTACCGTTCGAGGAGTTCGGTACCGATTGCGTGCACGCGCTCGACCTCATCAACCGCGGGCAGTACGAGGCGCGGTTCGTCGACTACTGGCTGCAGGCCCTCCCGCAGACGGTCAGGAATCTCCAGGAAGGCGGAAAAGCACTGGATTTCGGCTGCGGTTCCGGGCGCGTGGCGATTGCGCTGGCGAAGGCCTTTCCAAGAGCGCACGTCGCCGGCGTCGACGTGCACGCCGACTCGATCGAGCGCGCGCGCGAAGCGGCGAAGCAGGACGGCGTGAAGGTCGACTTCCGGGTACGCGAGCCGCCGGCCGGGCCGTTCGACCTCGTTACGCTGTGCGACTGCCTGCACGATCTCGCTTCACCGGTTCCTACGCTGCAACGAATAAGGGACCTTTTGCAAAGCGAAGGCGCCTTGTTCATCATCGAGCCGAAAGCCGCGGATCGGGTCGAAGACAACCGCAACCCCGTGGCAACCATGTTCTACGGCTTCAGCCTCTTCCACTGCATGACGCAGTCGCTCGCGCGCGGCGGCCCGGGCCTAGGCACCTGCCTCGGCCCCGCCGGCACCGAGAAGCTGGTGCGCGAGGCCGGCTTCACGCGGTTTCGTTCCCTCGACATCAAGAGCATGACCAACCTCTTCTACGCCGCCCAGCCATGACCCTGCAGAGCGAGCTCGCGCCGAGCGGAAAGCTGCGCATCGGCCTCAACTACCAGAACTTCCTGCTGGTCGCCGGCGAGGGTCCCGACGGGGAGCCGCGCGGCATCGCGCCCGATCTCGGGCGCGAGCTCGCGCGCCGCGCCGGGTTGCCGGTGGAGTACGTCAAGTTCGACGCCGCGGGCAAGCTGTTCGATGCGGTGAAGGCCGGGCAGTGCGACGTGGGCTTCCTCGGCGCCGAGCCGCAGCGCGCGGCGGAGGTCGAGTTCTCGCCGGCCTATCTCGAGCTGCCCGTGACGTTCCTCGTGCCAGCAGGCTCGCCTATCAAGAGCATCGCCGACATCGACCGGGAAGGCGTGCGCGTATCGGTCTCTGAGCGCAGCGCCTACGATTTGTACTTGAGCCGCAACCTGAAAAGGGCGCAGATCGTGCGCACGCCGGGCATCCCCGCCTCGTTCGACACCTTCGTGCGCGACAAGCTCGACGCCCTCGCCGGCCTCAAGCCGAAGCTCGTCGAGGAGCAGGCGCGCCTGCCCGGCTCGCGCATACTGGAGGGCGAGGTGACGAGCGTGCAGCAGGCGATCGGCGCGCCGAAGGGCCGCGCGCAGGCGGCGCGCTACCTGCGCGAGTTCGCCGAAGACGTGAAGCGCTCGGGGTTCGTCGCTCGGGCAATCGAGAAGCACCGGGTGAAAGGCGTGCGCGTAGCCTCGTAAGGACTACGGCGTCCCCGTGCCGTCTGGCCTCTGGGAGCCGCGCGGCGCCGCCGCTAAGCTTCGCCCGGTGCTGCGGCTCCTCGTCGTCTGGCTGCTGAACGCGATCGCGCTCCTTGCGGTCGCCTACCTGATGCCCTCGGTGCAGGTGCAGAGCTTCGGCACCGCGCTCATCGCCGCGCTGGTGCTCGGTCTCGCGAACGCGGTCGTGCGGCCGATCCTCGTGCTCCTCACCCTGCCGGTCACCGTGCTGACGCTCGGCCTGTTCATCCTGGTCATCAACGGCGCCATGTTCCTCGGCGTAGCGCGCCTGATCTCGGGCTTCGACGTGCCGGGGCTCTGGCCGGCGATCCTCGCCGCTGTCCTCTACAGCATCGTCTCCTGGCTGCTCTCGGCGCTGATCCTGAAGGACGAATGAATTTCCGCGAAACTGTTGGACGGCATCTCCTCGCCATCGAAAAGCGCGACCTCGACACCCTCGCCGTGACCCTCGCAGATCCGCTCATCCTCATCATGGCGGACGGCCAGCTCAAGCGCTCGAAGGCCGAGTTCGTCGAGGCGCACCGCGGCTGGTTCGCGGTGAAGAACTGGACGCTGACGGCGAAGCCGGTGGAAATCTACGAAGGCCCTTCGCTCGGCGTCGCGGTGCTGCACCTCGACTATCGCGAGGACGGCAAACAGAGCCTCAGCTACCTCACGCTCGTCTTCGAGAACCGCAACGGCGAGTGGCTCATGGTCCAGGACCAGAACACGCCGATCAAGAACTCGGCGTCGTAGGCCGAGGTATGTAACTTGCAGCCGCGGCGGCAATGAAGCTTGGCAACCAGCGCGCCAGCGGCAACGTCGAGGACCGACGCGGCATCGGCATGGTCGGCGGCGGCCTCGGCGTCGGGGGCATCGTCGTTGCCGTCATCGCCTACTTCCTCGGCTTCGATCCGGGCACGGCGCTCAACGTGGCGCAGCAGGTAGCCGCGCCGCAGCAGCGAGCAGGGGCGCAGGGAGCGCCGAGCGACCCGATGGGGCAGTTCGTCGCCAAGGTACTTGGCAGCACCGAAGACGTGTGGGGCAAGATCTTCGAGCGCTCCGGCGCGCAATACCGTCCTCCTACAGTCGTTCTCTACGACGGCCTCACGCGCACCGCGTGCGGCACCGGACAGGCGGCGATGGGACCGTTCTACTGCCCGAACGACGAGAAGCTTTACGTCGATCTCTCCTTCTATCGCGACCTCGAGCGGCGCTTCCATGCGCCCGGCGACTTCGCCGAAGCCTACGTCATCGCTCACGAAGTCGGACACCATGTGCAGAAGCTGACGGGCACCTTCCGCCGCATGCAGGCTGCGGCGGGCCAAGCCCAGGGCGCAAGCGGCGTCTCGGTGCGCATGGAGCTGCAGGCCGATTGCTATGCCGGCCTGTGGGGGCACTACGCGGGCATCATGCAGCAGCTCGATCCGGGCGATGTCGCGGAGGCGCTGAACGCCGCCGCTGCGATCGGCGACGATCGCCTGCAGAAGCAGACCCAGGGCCGCGCGGTTCCCGAATCGTTTACGCACGGCAGCTCGGCGCAGCGGATGCGCTGGTTCAAGCGCGGTTTCGACTCCGGCCGGCCGCAGGACTGCGACACTTTCTCCGCCGCGGCGCTTTGACGCCGCGAGTACCCGTCATTGGATCACCCGGTCGGCGCGAAGCAAGATCGATTGCGGAATGGTAAGACCGAACTTCTTAGCGGTGTCCAGATTGACGACCAGCTCGAATTTCTCAGGCTGCTCGACAGGCAGATCACCAGGCTTCGCCCCCTTGAGGATCTGGTCGACGTACTCCGCGGTGCGGCGGCGCAGGCTAGCCCAGTTTGCGTAATGGGAAAACAGTGCACCCTGCTCCGCGAACCAGGTGTCCTGGAACATCGAGGGCAACCGGTGAGCAGAGAGGAACGCCAGGATTTCTCTCGCGTGCTTGGCAGCGATGAAGTTCGGATAGACGAACATTGCCTCGGCCGCCTGTGACTCCACTGCCGCCAGCACAGCGGCGAACGCTTCGTCGCTATGCGCATCCGTTATGTCATGAATGAGCAATGAGACGCCTAGCGTGCGGGCGGCCGACCGTTGCCCTTCGAGAGAAGGGACTTCATGGAGCGCGCCGGAATCCCAAAGGATCGCAATGCGAGTCGTCGCGGGCGCCGCATACTTCAGCAACTCGAGACTTTTGCCGGCGAATTCCGGGCCCGGGTTGTGCGCTACGCCGGTAACGTTGCCGCCGGGATGGGCAAGGCTCGTGACCAATCCGAGCTCCAGAGGCTCGCCCGCTCCCGCCATGACGATCGGGATCGTCGTTGTCGCCTTCTTGGCGACCAGCACCGTCGGAGTGCCGATCGTCACGATGACGTCGACACCGCGAGCCACGAGATCGTGCGCCTCGCCCGGGAGGCGGTCCCAGTAGGTATCTGCGAAGCGGCTCTCGATTACAAAATCGCGGCGCTCGACATAGCCGAGCTCACCGAGACGCCGTTTGAATGGAGTGAGCGCCCTTGACGGCGCGGCGGTCGTCGGTGTCATCCCCGCATCCAACCAGCCAATCCGCGCCAACTTGGCCTTCGCTGCAACGGCCCGCGGGGTGACGACGACTCCACCCAGGAGCGTGCCGAGAAACGCTCGTCGCGTGATCACCGATTGTTGGTCCGGTTGGCGCGTCGCAGCGGCGGTGCGGACCTCTTGTGGCCGAGCGTGCCCATGGCTTTTCGCTGTATCGCCTTCCCTCTATGGCCGCTCGAAAGACGCGCACGCTACGCTGTTGCCTATCGAGGGTCAAGCTGCGGCGTCTTAAGCGTGCGACTCTTGCAAATTGCTTGCACCACCCGCGACCAGGGCGGCGAAGGACGCGGCGTCGAGCGGCTCGCTGAAGAGGTGGCCCTGCCACTCGGTGCAGCCGAGGGCGAGGAGCTTGTCGAGCTGCCCGGGAGTCTCGACGCCCTCGGCGACGACGGCGATGCCGAGCGTGCGCGCGAGGGAAGCGATGGTGCGCGCGATCGCCTCGCTCGCCGCGTCGGTCTCGATATTGCGCAGGAAAGAGCGGTCGATCTTCAGCTTGTGGATCGGCAGGCCGCGCAGGTAGGCGAGGCTCGAGTAGCCGGTGCCGAAGTCGTCGATCGCGAAGCGCACGCCGAGCTCGCCGATGTGCCTGAGCGTGGCGATGTTCTCGTCGAGGTGCGACATCAGCACGCGCTCCGTCACCTCGAGCTCGAGGCATTCGCCGGGCACGGCGTTCGCCTCCAGCGCGTTCTTCACCTTGCGCACGAACGCGTCGCCCTCGGCGAGCTCGGCGGCCGAGACGTTGACCGCGAACCACAGCCCGACCGGCAGCTCGCGTCGCCACGCGCCCGCCTGCGACAGTGCGCGCTCGAGCGTCCAGTCGCCGAGATGGCGAATGAGCCCCGACGCCTCGGCGAGCGGCACGAAGCTCTCGGGGCTGACCGCCCCGCGCGTCGCGTGCTGCCAGCGCACCAGCGCCTCGGCGCCGACGATCTCGGCGTGGCCGCGCACCAGCGGGCCGCTCACCACGGGGTGCCATCGCAGCGACAGCTCGCCGCGCGCGAGCGCGCCCTTCAGCTCGTTCGTCAGGCGCAGCTGCTCGACGGCGCGCTCGTGCATGTGCGGGGCGAAGAAGGCGTACCCGCCGCGCCCGGCGCTCTTCGTGTGGTAGAGCGCGGCGTCGGCATTGCGCAAGAGCTCGGCGAAATCGCGACCCTGGTGCGGATAGAGCGCGATGCCGACCGAAGCCTCGACGTGCAGGGTGCCGCCGTCGATGGTGAAGGGTCGGCCGAGGATCGAGAGGATGCGCTGCGCGAGCGCCGCCGCCTCGTCGGCCGAACGCACGCCGTTCCAGAGCAGCACGAAATCGTCGCCGCCCAGGCGCGCCAGCGTGTCCTCGCGGCGCAAGGCGTTCTGCAGCCGCTCGGCGACGGCGTGCAGCAGCGCGTCGCCTGCGGCATGGCCGAGCGCCTCGTTCACCAGGCGATAGCGGTCGAGGTCGACGGCGAGGAGCGCGAGCTGGCCGCGCGCGTGCGCCGCGCGCACGATGGCCTGCGCGACGCGCTCGGCGAGCAGGCTGCGGCTGGCGAGCCCGGTGAGCGGGTCGCGGGTGGTGAGCTGCTCGATACGCGCCTCGGCATGCTTGCGCGGCGTGACATCCGCGGCCGTGCCGCGGTAGCCCGCCCAGCCGTCCGCCGCTGCGGCGAGCGGCACGCCCGAGAGCGATTGCCACATCACCCCGCCTGCCTTGGCCATGATGCGGTGCACGAGCTCGCGGAAGGGCCGGCCCTCGCCGCCGTGCGCCGTGAACCAGTCGCGCATCGCGCGCTCCTCGCCGAGCGGCACGAACTCCCAGAGCGCGCGGCCGAGCATCTCGCCGCGCGCGTAGCCGAGCACCGCCTCGACGCGCTCGGAAAGATAGGTGAAGCGCCATTGCGCGTCGGTCTCCCACACGTACTCGGCGGAGACCGAGGCGACGTCGCGGAAGCGCCGGTCGCGCTCGACCGCCGCCTCTTCGGCGCGCTTGCGCGCATCGATGTCGGCGACGATGCCGGACATGCGGCGCGCGCGCTTGGCCGCGTCGCGCTCGGTGACGCGGCCGCGGCAGTGCAGCCATTTCCAGCGGCCCTCGCGCATGCGCATGCGCAGGTCGATGTCGTACTCGGCGTCGAGGCCTTTCAGCACCCGCACCGTCGCCTCGCGCATGCGCGGCACGTCGTCGGGATGCACGAGGCCCTGCAGCTGCGAGCCCCGCGTGATCGGCGGCGAGCGATCGTGGCCGAGGAAACGCACCCATCCGTCGCCGGCGTACAGGTCGTCGTTCTCGAGGTCGAAGTGCCACTCGGCGAGGTTGCCGCCGTCGAGCGCCATCTCCAGGCGCTCCTTCGCCTGCGCGAGCCCGCGCTCGGCGCGGCGCTGCTCGGTGACGTCGCGCCCCACGCCGCGATAGCCGAGGAAACGCCCGTGCGCGTCCTTGCGCGACTGCCCCGAGATGATGTGCACCACGCGCGCGCCGCGCTCGTCGGTGCGCGCGATCTCGAGGTCGAAGAACGGCAGCTCGCTCCCCAGGCGCTCGAGCAGCGCCGCGAGCGCCGCCTTGTCGACCTCCATGCGCGGGATCTCCCAGAAGCGCTTGCCGTAGGTCGCGGTGCCGCCGAAGAGCGTCGCGACCGGGCCGCCGCCGGAGAGCCAGGTGATGCGCTGCTCGGCGTCGGTCTCCCAGAACCAGTCCGCGGAGAGCTCGGTCAGGCCGCGAAAGCGCGCTTCCGCCGCGCGCGCCTCGGCGAGCAGCCGCTCGCGGCGGCGCGACACGAGGTGCATCACGAGATACACGATCGCGCAGCAGATCGCCGTGAACTCGAGGACTTCGACCATCAGCGGAAAGATCGCAACATCAGGCGCCGCGTGCGTCGCGCACCGGCGGCGCAACCTTCAGCACTTCCTCGATCGTCGTGAGGCCGGCGCGGACCTTCATCGCCCCGGAAATGCGCAGCGGCTTCATTCCCTCCTTGAACGCCTGCTCGCGCAGCACGGCGATGTCGGCGCGCTCGGCCACCAGCCGCTTCATTTCGGCGGAGAAGAGCAGGGTCTCGTAGACGCCGACGCGCCCCATGAAGCCGGTGCGCCGGCACTCGAGGCAGCCGACCGGGTGGTAGAGATGCGAAGGATGCTTGGACCTCCAGGGGGCGACCATCGCTTCCCAGGCCGCGTCGTCCGCGGCGCGCTGCAGCTCGACGCGCTGCTTGCAGTGCGGGCAGAGCGTGCGCACCAGCCGCTGCGCCATGACGCCGTTCAGCGTGGCGTTCAGCAGATACGGCGCGACGCCGAGCTCGAGCAGCCGCGTGACGGCGCTCGGGGCGTCGTTGGTATGAAGCGTCGAGAGCACGAGGTGCCCGGTGAGCGCCGCCTGCACGGCCATCTCGGCGGTTTCCAGATCGCGGATCTCGCCCACCATGATGATGTCCGGGTCCTGACGCATCAGCGCGCGCACGCCTTCGGCGAAGCCGAGCTCGATCGCATGCTGCACCTGCATCTGGTTGAACACCGGCTCGACCATCTCGATCGGGTCCTCGATCGTGCAGACGTTCACTTCCGGCGTGGCGAGGCTCTTCAGGGTGGAGTAGAGCGTGGTGGTCTTGCCCGAGCCGGTCGGGCCCGTGACGAGCACGATGCCGTTCGGCCGCTCGGTCATCTCGTCCCAGCGCTTCTTGTCCTCGCCCGAGAAGCCGAGCTCGGCGAAGTCGCGCACCAGCACCTCCGGGTCGAAGATGCGCATCACCAGCTTCTCGCCGAAGGCCGTCGGCAGCGTGGACAGGCGCAGCTCCACCTCCTCGCCCCCGAGCGTGCGCGTCTTGATGCGCCCGTCCTGCGGGCGGCGCTTCTCCACCACGTCCATGCGCGCCAGGATCTTGATGCGGCTGGTCATCGCCACCAGCACCGCGGCCGGGATCTGGTAGACCTGGTGCAGCACCCCGTCGATGCGGAAGCGCACGATGCCGTATTCGCGGCGCGGCTCGACGTGGATGTCGCTCGCGCGCTGCTCGAAGGCGTACTGCCAGAGCCAGTCGACGATGCGCACGATGTGCGCGTCGTTCGCGTCGAACTGCTTGTTCTGGCCGCCCAGCTCGACCAGCTGCTCGAAGCTGGAAAGGCTGCTGTGTCCCTCGCTCTTCTTGCTCGCGCCCTTGATCGACTTGGCGAGGTTGTAGAACTCGACCTGGAAGCGCTCGATGTCGAGCGGGTTGGCGATCACCCGCTTGATCTCGCGCTTGAGGATCGGCGCGAGCTCCTTTTCCCATTCGCGCACGCCCGGCTCGGCGGTGGCGACGACCGCCTCCTTCGGCGTGACGAGAACGGGCAGGATGCGAAAGCGCGTCGCGTAGGCCGAGGACATGATCTCGGTGACCGCGGAGAAGTCGATCTTCAGCGGATCGATGTGCAGGTACTCGAGGCCGACCCGCCTCGCGAGCCACTCGGTCAGCGCCTCGAGCGTGAGCGGCTTGTTCGGCGGCGCCGCCTCGCGCCACTTCTGCTC
>DASUFD010000137.1:0-2930 GCA_036274735.1 Burkholderiales bacterium | reverse complement strand
ATGCCGAACTGCAGCCCGATCACGCCGCCGAGCATGATGAAGGTGCTGAGGATCGGGTGCGCGAGCACGAAGCCCGTGCTCCTCATGCCGATCATCGCGCCGATGACCGTCGGCACCATGGTAAGCGCGAGCAGCATGTAGGTGTTGCGCAGGACTTTCTGCGCCTGCGCGGGCGCCGCCGCCTCGTGGGCGTCGTAAACCGTGCCGCGCGGGAGCGTGCGATCGTCGGTGCGTATCGGCTTCAATTCCATCCAATCCTCCTTGTTGTAGCCCTAAGACTACCAAACCACCCCGACAGTTCAATTACTTATCGCGAGGGGCGCTACCCTCAAAGTGGGGCCGCCGGGCGGCTTTTCAAGGAAGAACCAGGGACTTAGCTGGCGGCCGGCAGCGCACGAACGGCATCTCGGCGTCTGGCCGAATGTCCCGCATCCAGCCGCATTGGAGACAGCGGTCGAGCTCGACATCGCGTCCTTCGACCGGGCAGGGCACGCGCCCGGCGTCGATGCGGCGCTCTTCGAAAGGGCGGACGAGGAAGAACATCTGGGCAGCCTACGCTGACCGGGCTCTCGCCGTTTGATCCTGGTTAAGAAAGTAGAATGACCCGGCCGGAGAGTTGGCAGAGCGGTTGAATGCGGCGGACTTGAAATCCGCTAGGCCGCAAGGCCTCGGGGGTTCGAATCCCTCACTCTCCGCCAGCGGCCTCTTCTCCATATGGCTACCAGACGATCACGGAAGCGCCCTGCAAAGCCCTCTGCGAAGCGCAGAGTCGCTGGATCACCGAGGCGCCTTGCGCCCGAAGTAAAGCGCCTGGAAGCCGAGAACGCGGAGTTGCGGGCGGCGAACGAGCGGCTGAAACGGTTGCTGCAGGAACTTACCGAAACGCAGCGCGAGCTTGCCCGCAAGCACGCCGCCTTGCAGGACGCCGTGAGGCGGCTAACCGGGCAGGACTGACTGCTTGGCGAGCGCTTAACGAGGCGGGTTGCGCCGCCCGCCGAGCTCGGCGAGCGAGAAGTTGCCGGTAAAATCGAGGTCGCGCTCCGCGCCCCCGATCTCCGCCTGGACGAGCCCGAGCTCCTCGAGCTGGGCGAGCCAGCCGGCCACCTGCCGCTCCTCGCACATGCCCATGCCCGCGCGAATCACCGAGAAGTGCGTATCGCCTTGGAGGAGGCCGAGGATGCGCCGGCAGGGAAGCGACAGGCCGCGCGGTGGCTCGGCGGCGGCAGAGGCGCCGGCGTCGGTCAGGCGGTAGATGCGCTGGTGGAAAGGCACGCGCGGATCATGGCGCGGCGCGATGGCGCTGTGGCGCAGCCTTGCAGTTCTTTAGAACCTGCATGCAATCCCTGACAATACCCACCGTGTCCGCTTCTACGCTCTCCGCCCGAAAGCCGGTGGCCGCGTGGCTGCTGCTGTGCGCCGCGCTGGTATTCGCCATGGTGGTGGTCGGCGGAGTCACGCGCCTCACCCACTCGGGACTCTCGATGGTGGAGTGGGAGCCGCTCGTCGGCGCCGTGCCGCCACTCTCGCAGGCGGACTGGCAGGCGCTCTTCGAGCGCTACCAGCAGACCCCCGAGTTCAAGCAGGTCAACCACGCCATGGACGTGGAAGGCTTCAAGACGATCTTCTGGTGGGAGTATTTCCACCGCCTGCTTGGCCGTACCATCGGACTGGTATTTCTGCTGCCTTTCCTCTGGTTTCTGCTCACTAGGAAGGTTTCCGGGCGCCTTGCCTGGCAGCTCGGCGGCATCTTCCTGCTCGGCGCCCTGCAGGGCGCGCTCGGCTGGTACATGGTGAAGTCGGGCCTGGTCGAAGACCCGCGCGTCAGCCACTTTCGCCTGACCGCGCATCTCGGCGTAGCGCTCGCGATCTTCGCCGCCGAGTTCTGGATCGCGCTCGGCCTGCTTGCGCCGAGGAAGCCTCCGGCCGACAGGCTGGCGGCCGGGCTTGCGTACCTGGTCTTCGCGATGGCGCTCGCGGGCGCCATGGTGGCCGGCCTGCGCGCGGGCTACGCCTACAACACCTTCCCGCTCATGAACGGCCACCTCGTGCCCCCTGAGACTTTCATGCTCGAGCCCTGGTGGCGCAACTTTCTCTACAACATGGCCGCGGTGCAGCTCGTGCACCGGGCGATTTTCTGGGTCCTTCTCGTGCTCGTGCCGCTCGTCTGGTGGCGCCATCGCGCGCTGCCGTCGGCGAACGTGCTGCTCGGCGCGTTCATCGTGCAGGCGAGCCTCGGCATCGCCACGCTGCTCCTGCGCGTGCCCGTGGCGCTCGCGGCGCTGCACCAGGCTGGCGCCGTGCTGCTCTTCGCTGCGGCGCTCTGGACGGCGCATGCCAGCCGCCGCGTCGAGGACTCATCGTCCGCCGCCTCAGGGCGCGACCGATTCGCGGTACGCATGCCAAGTCATGTGGCCGATGAGCGGTAGCACGACCACCAGGCCGACGTAGTAGGCGGCGAAGCCGGCCGCGCTGAGCGCGACGATGCACGCGGCCCATGCGAGCATCGGCCGGAAGTTGGTGCGCAGCGCGCTGAAGCTGACGATCGCGGCGCTGATGGTATCCATGTCGCGGCGCTCGAGAAGCAGCGGCAGCGAGAGCGACGAGGTGGCGAAGACGAAGAGCGCGAGTGCGCCGCCGGCGACGGCGTAGGCGGCGGCGAACACCCATGTGTCGGGCGAGGTCCAATCGATGCGGCCCGCGGGGAACGCGATCGCGACCACGACTACCGAGACGCGGATCCACACGGCGAGGAGCAGAGTGAGCGCGAGCGCATAGAATCCGATCGCCGGGGAGTTCGCCTTCCAGGCGACGAGCGAAGGCGCGAGGCGCACGCGCTCGCCGCGCTCCCGCTGGCGGCTGAGCTCGTACAGGCCGATGGCGAGGAACGGCCCGACGAGCAGGAAGCCGGTGGTGAGCGCGATGCCGACCGC
>DASUFD010000136.1:0-8495 GCA_036274735.1 Burkholderiales bacterium | reverse complement strand
AGCTTGAGCGTGGTCGCGAGGACGTCCTTGGCGGTGCGCTTGCCGCGCACGATCTCGAGCAGGCGCATCACGTTGGCCGGGGAGAAGAAGTGCGTGCCGACCACGTCCTCGGGGCGCTGCGTGACCGCGGCGATCTTGTCGACGTCGAGGGTCGAGGTGTTGGTGGCGAGGATCGCGCCCGCCTGCACGATGCCGTCGAGGCGGCGGAAGAGGTCCTGCTTCACATCCATGCGCTCGAACACCGCTTCCACGACGATGTCGGCGTCGGCGATCTGCCCGAGGTTGAGCGTGCCGTGGATGAGCGCCATGCGCTTGTCCATGTCGGACTGCGCGAGCCGGCCTTTCGAGACGGTCGCCGCATAGTTGCTTCGTATCTTCGACAATCCTCTCTCGAGGGCGTCCTGCGCGGTCTCCACCAGGGTGACCGGGATGCCGGCGTTCGCGAAGCTCATGGCGATGCCGCCGCCCATGGTGCCCGCGCCGATCACCGCCGCCTTGTTCATCGGCCGGGTCGGCGTGTCCTCCGGGACATCGGGAATCTTGGTGGTCTGCCGCTCGGCGAAGAAGGCATGGCGCAGCGCCTTCGACTCGCTCGTCTCGACGAGGTGGGCGAAGCGCTCGCGCTCGAACCTGCGCCCTTCGTCGAAGGGCTTGGTCACCGCCGCTTCCACGCAGGCGACGATCTCGAGCGGAGCAGGGTAGCCGCGCGAGGCTTTGGCGACCTGCTCGCGAAGCTGCTTGAAAAACGCCGCCGGGTCCCCGGGAACCGAAGCCTTCATGTCGCGGACGCGCCGCAGCGGCTTCTTCTGCGCGACGAGCTTCTTCGCGTACGCGACGGCGGCCGAGAGCAGGTCCGCGCCGCCGGGCGCAACCTCGTCGACCAGGCCGAGCGCATGCGCCTGCTCGGCCCGGACGGGATTGCCGGTGGTCATCATCGTCACGGCGTCGGCGACGGGCACGATGCGCGGCAGGCGCTGCGTGCCGCCCGAGCCGGGCAGGATGCCGAGCTTCACTTCCGGGAGCCCGAGCTGCGCGCCCGCGGCGGCGATGCGGTAGTGGCAGGAGAGCGCGAGCTCGAGGCCGCCGCCGAGCGCGAAGCCGGCGATCGCCGCCACGAGGGGCTTCTTCATCGCGTCCTGGAAATCGTTGACCTCGGGGAGGTCCGGCTTTTCCCGCGGCCGGTTGAACTCGCGGATGTCGGCGCCGCCGGAGAAAGCCTTGCCGCCGCCGATCAGCACGGCGGCCTGCACCGCCGGATCCGCCTTGGCCTGCTTCAGCAGCTCGAGCAGCCGCGCGCGCAGCGCGTTGCCCAGGCCGTTGACCGGCGGGTTGTTCATGGTGATGACGGCGATGCCGTCGCGCACGGCGAGCTGGGCTACATCGGTCATGAGGACAGGGCTCCGGGAGGAGCGGAAATTTTAACTACTCTCGAGGTAGATCCGGTCGATCGGTCGGTCGAGATCCTCGCCGGCGCGCACGAAGCCGCGCCGCCAGTCCTCGACGTGACGGCGCGCCCAGAGCCGCCCGGCCTCGCGGTCGCGCCGGCGGATGGCGTCCACGTACATGCGATGCGCATGGACCAGGCGCGCCGGCGCCTCGGGCACCTTGCGCAGCACGAGCTCGGTGCTCGAGATGACGAGCAGCTCGGAGGGCTCGCGCGCGAGCTGCAGCACGCGGTTGTGCGACGCGCCTCCGATCAGCTCGTGGAACTGCCCGTCGAGATGCGCAACCTCGGCCGGATCGCCGAGCTTCGCCTCGGTGCGCTCGATGTTGCGCTCGAGCGCGTCGATCTCGGCCGGCGTGGCATGCTGCACCGCGGCCTCGACAGTGGCGAGCTGCAGGGCGAGCGCGGCGTCGTAGAGCTCGCGGAAGGTCACCTCGTGCAGAACCAGGGCCCGCCGCACGCTGCTTACCAGGCGCTCGGTGCGCGGCAGCTCCACCCAGAGGCGCCGGCTCGCGTCGCGGCGCACCAATCCGCTGTGCTCGAGCAGGCGGATGCCTTCGCGCACCGTAGAGCGGTTCACGCCGAACTGCGCGACCAGCGCCGCCTCGGTGCCGAGGGGCTCGCCGGCCTTCAGCCGGCCGGCGAGGATGTCCCGCTCGACGGCCTCCGCCACTCGGCGGTACGCTGGCGAGGACGCCGCACGCCGGAATTTCGGCGGGCTCTTCATCAGCGCTTGCGTCGTCATGGGCGGGGCGGTTAGATTGTCCGACAATCCGGCAAAAAGCAATCACACGGTCGGATGCGCGGCACGAGGAGGAGGAGGAATTTGAGCGTAGGGACGGCGCAGGCCTTGCTGCGCGTACAGGACGTCGGTGTTCGCTTCGGCGGCATCGTGGCGCTCGACGGCGTCTCGTTCGACGTGATGCCCGGCGAGATCGTCGGCCTGATCGGGCCGAACGGCGCCGGCAAGACCACGCTCTTCAACTGCCTGTCGCGCATCTACGAATGCGACCGCGGCGAGATCGCCTTCGCCGGGCGGCCGCTCGGGCGGCTCGCGCGTCACCGCATCGCCGCGCTCGGCATCGGCCGCACCTTCCAGAACCTCGCCCTCTTCCGCAGCATGAACGTGCTCGAGAACGTCATGGTCGGCCGGCACAGCCGTACCCGGGGCGGCTTCTTCGTCAACGCGGTGCGCCTCCCGCTCGTGCGCCGCGAGGAAGCCGCGGCGCAGGCCAAGGCGCGCGAGCTGGTCCGCCTGCTCGAGCTCGAGCCGGTCGCGGAGCGGCGCGTCGCCGACCTGCCCTTCGGCACGCAAAAGCGCGTCGAGCTCGCACGCGCTCTCGCAGCGGAGCCGAAGCTCCTGCTGCTCGACGAGCCGGCGAGCGGCCTCAATCACGAGGAAGTCGGCGAGCTGGGCAAGCTGATCCGCGCCATCCGCACCCGCCTCTCCCTCACGGTGCTGCTCGTCGAGCACCACATGAACCTGGTCATGAGCATCTCCGACCGCGTGGTCGCCCTCAATTTCGGCCGCAAGATCGCCGAGGGCACGCCGGCCGAGGTGCGCAGCCATCCCGAGCTCATCCGGGCCTACCTCGGCGGAGCCGCGACGTGAGCGCGGCCAACGGCATGCTGCTCCAGGTGCGCGGCCTGCACGCCGCGTACGGGGCGACGCGCGTGCTGCACGGCATCGACTTCGGCATGGCGAGCGGCTCGGTGACGGCGCTGCTCGGCGCGAACGGCGCCGGCAAAACGACCACGCTTCGCGCGCTGTGCGGCATGGTGAAGACGGTCGGCGAAGTGAGCTTCGAGGGGCGGCGCATCGAAACGCGCGCCACCGAGGACGTAGTGCGCCAGGGCATCGCGCACGTGCCGGACGGGCGCGGCACCTTCGCCCACCTCACGACCGAGGAGAACCTGCGCCTCGGCGCGTATACGCGCAAGGACAAGGCGCGCGTGCACGAGGACATCGAGCGCATGTACGGCTACTTCCCGCGTCTGCGCGAGCGCCGCCGGCAGCAGGCGGGCACGCTCTCGGGTGGGGAGCAGCAGATGCTCGCCGTGTCGCGCGCGCTGATGCTGAGGCCGAAGCTGTTGCTGCTGGACGAGCCTTCCTTCGGCCTCGCGCCGCTGGTCGTGCAGGAGCTGTTCGCCATCCTGCGCGCCATCAACCGCGCGGAGCAGGTCACGATGCTGGTCGTCGAGCAGAACGCCGCGCTTGCCCTGGAGGTCGCGGACCACGCCTACGTGCTCGAGACCGGGCGCGTGGTGCTCTCGGGCACGGCGCAGGAAATCAAGAGCGACGACGCAGTGCGCCGCTCGTATCTCGGTTATTGAGGCAGGGGTCGCGAATGAGCCAAGCCGTCCTGCACCAGATCTTCGCCGGCCTCGCCACCGGCGGCATCTACGCGAGCCTTGCCCTCGCCCTCGTCATGATCTACCAGGCGACGCATCTGGTGAACTTTGCGCAGGGCGAGATGGCGATGTTCTGCACCTACATCGCCTGGTCTCTGCTGCAGACCGGCATGGGCTACTGGCCGGCATTCCTGCTCACCGTCGGCTTCGGCTTCGTGCTCGGCGTGGTCATCGAGCGGGTGGTGATCCGCCCGGTCGAGCGCTCCTCGGTACTCTCCGTCGTGGTGGTGTTCATTGGCTTGCTCGCCATCCTGAACAGCGTCGCTGGCTGGATCTACACTTACACCATCAAACCGTTCCCGAGCCCGTTCCCGGAGGCGCTCGCCAACCCGCTGATGTCGCCGCATGAACTCGGCTCGATCCTCGTCACGCTGGTGGTGCTCGTGCTGCTCTACGCGTTTTTCCGCTTCACGCCGCTCGGCCTGGCGATGCGCGCGGCGGCGCAGAACCCGGAATCGAGCCGGCTGGTCGGCATCCGGGTCGGCTGGATGCTCGCGCTCGGCTGGGGGCTTGCCTCGGCAATCGGCGCGGTAGCCGGAATGATGATTGCGCCGGTGGTGTACCTGGATCCGAACATGATGGGCGGCATCCTGCTCTACGCCTTCGCCGCGGCATTGCTCGGCGGCATCGACAACCCGGGCGGCGCCGTGCTCGGCGGCTTCATCATGGGAGTGCTCGAGAACCTGCTCGGCGCCTTCGTCATCGGCAACGACCTCAAGCTCGCGCTCGCGCTGGTGCTGATCGTCGGCGTGCTCGTGGTGCGGCCCTCGGGCCTCTTCGGCAGCGTGCAGGTCTCGCGGGTATGAGAGGCGGCGTATGAACAGGAAACTTCTTGCCGTCCTCATCTTGTTGCTCGTCGCGTGCGTGCTGCCGTTCGTGATCAGCAACTACCGGGTGTTCCAGCTCACGCTGGTGCTGGTCTACGCCATCGCGCTTCTCGGCCTGAACATGCTCACCGGCTACAACGGCCAGATCTCGCTGGGCCACGGCGCCTTCTACGCGATCGGCGCCTATTGCGCGGCGATCCTCATGGACAAGTGGGGCGTACCGTACTGGGCGACGCTGCCGGTGGCGGGAGCGGTGTGCCTCGTGGTGGGCTTCCTGTTCGGCCTGCCGGCGCTGCGCCTCGAGGGACTCTACCTCGCGCTCGCCACCTTCGCGCTCGGCGTGTCGATGCCGCAGCTGCTCAAGTATCACGCCATCGAGGAATGGACCGGCGGCGTGCAGGGCATCGTCATCCTCAAGCCCGACCCGCCCGCCTTTCTCGCCGGGCTCGGGCTCAACCAGGACCGGTGGCTGTACTTCTTCAGCCTGGGGGTGGCGCTGCTCATGTTCGTGCTCGGGCGCAACCTGCTGCACGGCCGGATCGGCCGCGCCGTGATCGCGATCCGGGATAACCCGACCGCGGCGCAGGCGATGGGGGTGAACAACGCGCTCTACAAGTCGCTCACCTTCGGCGTCTCGGCGATGTATACCGGCATCGCCGGCGCGCTCGGCGCCATCGCGGTGCAGTTCGTCGCACCCGACAGCTTCGGCATCTTCCTCTCGCTCGTGTTCCTGATCGGGATCGTGGTCGGCGGCCTCGCCTCGATCTCGGGCGCGATCTACGGCGCGTTCTTCATCCAGTTCGTGCCGAACATCGCCGACGCCGTGTCCAAGGCGGCGCCCTGGGCGATCTTCGGTCTCTTTCTCATTGCGTTCGTCTACCTGCTGCCGGCCGGCATCGCCGGCGGCGTGCAGATGGCGCGCGCGAGGTTCATGCGAGCTTCATCGCAGTCCGAGGCCGGCGGGGCGAAGCAGCCGGTAACAGCAAAGGAGGGTGTCTCATGAAACGCAGGCTGATTCCCATCGCAGCGCTGCTCGCCGCCGCGCTTGCGTCTCCCGCGGCACTGGCGCAGAAGAAGTACGATCCGGGCGCGTCCGACAACGAGATCAAGATCGGCAACACCAACCCCTACAGCGGCCCGGCGTCCGCGTACGGCACGATCGGCAAGACCATCGCGGCCTACTTCAACATGCTGAACTCGCAGGGCGGCATCAACGGGCGCAAGATCAGCTTCATCAGCTACGACGACGGCTACAGTCCGCCGAAGACCGTGGAGATGGCGCGCCGCCTGGTCGAGCAGGACCAGGTCCTGTTCTGCTTCCAGACGCTCGGCACGCCGTCCAACTCGGCGATCCACAAGTACATGAACGCGAAGAAAGTGCCGCAGCTCTTCGTCGCCACCG
This sequence comes from Burkholderiales bacterium, assembly GCA_036274735.1. Classification (GTDB taxonomy): domain Bacteria; phylum Pseudomonadota; class Gammaproteobacteria; order Burkholderiales; family SG8-39; genus SCGC-AG-212-J23. The sequence goes on along the minus strand of DASUFD010000136.1, from coordinate 2,410 downwards.
GGGCGACCAAGTGGAACGATCCCAAGCACTATCCCTGGACCATGGGCTGGCAGCCGAACTACCAGACCGAGGGCCGGATCTACGCGGCGCACATTCTGAAGAACACGCCGAACGCCAAGATCGGTGTGCTCTACCAGAACGACGACTACGGCAAGGACGTGCTGAAGGGGCTCGAGGACGGCCTGGGCGAGAAGGGGCGCAAGCTGATCGTCAAGAAGGTGACCTACGAGGTGACCGACCCGACGGTCGACTCGCAGATCATCCAGCTCCAGGGCTCGGGCGCGGACGTGTTCGTCAACATCACCACGCCGAAGTTCGCGGCGCAGGCGGTGCGCAAGGTGTACGACATCGGCTGGAAGCCGGTGCACTACCTGAACAACGTCGGCGCGAGCGTCGGCTCGGTGCTCAAGCCCGCCGGGTTCGAGAAGGCAGTGGGCATCATCAGCACCTTCTACTACAAGGACTACACCGACAAGCAGTGGCAGAACGACCCGGCGGTCAAGAAGTGGGAAGCGTTCATGAAGCAGTGGTACCCGCAGGGCAACCTCGCCGACGGCTCCAACATGTACGGCTACTCGGTGGCGCGGACCCTCGAGGTGGTGCTCAAGCAGGCGGGCGACAACCTGACCCGCGAGAACATCATGAAGCAGGCGGCGTCGCTGAAGAACGTGGAGATCGACACCCTGCTGCCGGGCATCAAGATCAACACCAGCGCCACCGACTTCGCGCCGATCGAGGCGATGCAGCTCGGCCGCTTCAATGGCACCCAGTACGAGCTGTTCGGGGACGTCATCCACACCGACAAGCCGCAGTGAGCCGTCCGTAAGCTCTCTCGGTGGGCTAAACTAGCCCACCGAGGAGGATTTTCCATGCTGGGTCTCATGATGGACAGGCCGCTGCTCATCAGCGACCTGCTGCGGCACGCCGACCGCCACCACGGCGCGACCGAGATCGTGACCAAGACGGTCGACGGGGGCATTCATCGCTACACCTACCGCGAGGCGCATACGCGCGCGCGCAAGCTCGCCAACGCCCTGAAGAAGCTCGGCGTCGGCGCGACCGAGCGCGTCGCGACGCTCGCCTGGAACACGCACCGTCACTTCGAGATCTACTACGCCGCAGCGGGCAGCGGCGCCGTGATCCACACCATCAACCCGCGGCTCTTCCCCGACCAGATCGTCTACATCGGCAACCACGCCGAGGACAAGGTGGTCTTCTACGACACCACCTTCGCGCCGCTCGTGGAGAAGCTCAAGCCGCAGATGAAGACGGTGAAGCACTGGGTGGCTTTGAACGAGGAGTACGAAAAGCTTCTCGCGGCGCAAAGCGATCAGTACGCATGGCCGAGCTTCGACGAGCGTACCGCCGCGTGCCTCTGCTACACCTCCGGCACCACCGGCAATCCCAAGGGCGCGCTGTACTCGCACCGCTCGACGCTGATCCATGCCTACGCCTCGGCGCTGCCCGACGCGATCAACCTGTCGGCGCGCGATGTCATCCTGCCCGTCGTGCCGATGTTCCACGTCAACGCCTGGGGCCTGCCCTATGCGTGCGCGCTCACCGGCGCGAAGCTGGTGTTCCCCGCGCAGCATCTGGACGGCAAGAGCCTGTACGAGCTCTTCGAGAAGGAAGAAGTGACGATGAGCGCCGGGGTGCCGACAGTGTGGCTCGGGCTGCTCAATTACATGAAGGAGAACAAGCTCCGCTTTTCGACGCTCAAGCGCGTGGTGATCGGCGGCTCGGCCTGCCCGCCGGCGATGATCCGCGCCTTCGAGCAGGAGTACGGCGTGCACGTACTGCACGCGTGGGGCATGACCGAGATGAGCCCGCTCGGCACGGTCACCACCTTCAAGGCGAAGCACCTGAAGCTCTCCGAGGAGGAACGCCTGAAGCTGCAGAACAAGCAGGGGCGCGTGCTCTTCGGCGTCGACATCCGCATCGTCGGCGAGGACGGGCAGGAGCTGCCCTGGGACGGGAAAGCCTTCGGCGACCTGCAAGTGCGCGGCCCGTGGGTGATCGAAAAGTACTTCAAGGGGGAGGGCGGCGATCCGCTGAAGGACGGGTGGTTCCCGACCGGCGACGTGTGCACCGTCGACCCGGACGGCTACATCCAGGTCACCGATCGTTCCAAGGACGTGATCAAGTCGGGCGGCGAGTGGATCAGCTCCATCGACCTCGAGAATATCGCCATCGCCCATCCGGCGATCGCCGAGGCGGCGGTGATCGGCGTCAAGCACCCGAAATGGGACGAGCGGCCGATCGTCGTCGCGGTGAAGAAGCCCGGGCAGAACGTGACCCGCGAGGAGTTGCTCAAGTTCTACGAAGGCAAGATCGCCAAGTGGTGGCTGCCCGACGACGTGGTCTTCGTGAGCGAGCTCCCGCACACGGCCACGGGCAAGCTCTCCAAGCT